>JBCEBZ010000459.1:0-4768 GCA_039206675.1 Rhodococcus sp. (in: high G+C Gram-positive bacteria)
GTCCGCATGGAGGGCAAGGACTACACCATGGCCGACGGCGACGTGGTGGAGTTCCGCTTCAACGTCTGATCGCCTCTCCCCGCACGAGCGCTGCGACGACTGCTGCGCCGACGAGGGAGATCAGCCCCGTGGTGACGGCGGCGTGGTTCCAGCCCGTCACCATGCCGTCGACGGTGCCTGCCGGGTCGAGGGCGATGATGCTGACGACGGTGACGCCGATGGAGGAGCCGAGGTAGCGGGCGGTGTTGTTGGCGCCGCTGCCGAGTCCGCCCTGGTCGGCGGGGACGCTGGCGACGGCTTGGCGGCCGAGGCCGGCGTTGAGCAGTCCGCTGGCCACGCCGGCGAGCAGCAGGCCCGGGACGAGTCGCAGCAGCGACGAGTCGGGGGACAGGCCGGTCATCGTGAGCATGGCGACGCCGACGCCGGCGAGTCCGATGACGAGTTGCGGCGACCCGGCGAGCCGTGCCGGGAGTCTCCGCGCCAGCAGTGACGCCACGACGCTCGTGCCCGACCACAGCGCGATCACCCCTGCCGCGGCGAGGGTGCTGACGTGCATCGTCTTGACCAGGAACGTGCACGCGAACGACATCAGGCCGATGATGCCCGCCCCGGTCGCGAGGGCCGAGAGGGTGGCGGCGAGGAAGTCGCGCCGGCGGAACAAGGCGAGGTCGAGCATCGGGAACGGACGCCGCCGCTCGACGCCGACGAACGCAACGGTGAACACGGCGGCGCCGACACCGCAGAGGACCGTGGCGGCGGTGTTGCCCTGCCGGCCCTCGACCAGTGCGACGAGAACCAGCACCATCGCGGCACACAGCGTGACCGCTCCCGGGACGTCGATGCGCTTCGGGACGGCGGATCGCGACTCCGCCAGCGCGCGCGTCGCCACCTGTCCGATCACGACCGACGCGACCGCGAGAGCCCAGTACAGGCCGCGCCACCATCCGGCGAGGTCGAGGAGGCCCGCGAGCACGGGACCGACCGCGATGCCCGCGCCGACGCTCGCGCCCCAGATCCCGCTCGCCGTCGCACGCGCCGCCGGCGTCGTGAAGGCGTGGGCGACGGCGCCGAGGCTGGCCGCGATCAGCGCTGCGCCCGCCACTCCCTGGACCAGGCGTCCGACGATGAACAGGACGGGTTCCGAACTCAGCGCACCGATCACCGCACCCAGCGCGAGAAGCCAGGCACCCCAATGGAACACCCGGCACCTGCCGTAGTCGTCGGCGAGTGCGCCCGCAGTCAGCAGGACCGCGGCGAGGCCCACGCTCATCGAACTGAGAATCCATGTCTGCGCTGCGGGGCCCGCCGACAGTGCCGCGGCGACGGTGGGCATGTTGCCGAGCGGCGCGCAGAACGCGATCAGGGCGACGAACGTGCCGAGTGACGCGACGGACAGTGTGGTGCCCGGACGGGGTGAGCGTGTGGAGATCGCCGAGGCAACCGCAGTTGGTCTGTTCACAAGACTGAACTTAGAACTATTTTAGTCTGGTGACAAGACCGAGTTGCGCTAGCATGGGGGAGTGGCACTGGGAACCGGGTACTCGCAGCAGAACTGCAACCTCGCTCGCGCGCTCGAGGTGGTGGGCGAGCGGTGGACGATGCTCGTGCTGCGCGACTGCTTCTACGGCGTCCGCCGCTTCAGTGATCTGCTCGCCCACCTCGACATCTCCCGTGCCGTCCTGACGGACCGGCTGGCCGCTCTCGTCGAGGCCGGGGTCCTCTTACGCGTCGCCGGCCGCGGCCATCCCGAGTACGAACTCACCGAGGCCGGAAAAGCGTTGTGGCCGAGCATCTATGCGCTCTCGCAATGGGGTGATCAGTACGTGTCGCCCGGCAGCTACCCCGGCCGGGTGTTCTCGCACGCGGAGTGCGGGACCCGGCTCGACCGTTTCGGGCGGTGCCCCGGCTGCAACACGATCCCGGGACCGGAAGACCTGATTGTGGCTCCCGGTCCGGGGGAGGCGGTTCAACCCCGTAGTGACGCCGTGGCCGTGGCCCTGCGTGAGCCCCGCCGGATGCTCACCCCACTGCGGCCACGCAGCGATGCCTGACCGTCACGCCGCGACGCGTAGGGGCGGTTCGAACGTCGCCCGCACCTGCAGCCACTGGGCGAGGATCTGACATCCGGTGAGTCCGCTCGCGTCGAGTGGTTCGCTGGCGTACGCGATGTGCCGCCCGCCCCGCGCGTTGACGAGGCGTACACCGCGCCAGGTGAGGCGCGGCGGAAGGTAACCGAGCACCTCGATCATCGCGGTCCGCAGCCGACGGAGGTCGGTGCGCCACTGCCGTGGGGTGAATCGTGTCTTGGTCGCATTCTGGAAGCTGTTGCTGCGGATCAATTCCCACGTCTGCATCCGCCATGTCCGCAGCGAGCGGAACGACATCCACCGGGTGAGGTCGGCGATGTCGCGGACGTAGCTGTCCTCGCTGGCATTGCAGATCATGTCGTCCGGGTGCGCGATCCACTGGACCGGTACCGACTCGGGTATCGGGGCGCCGTCGCCCGCGACTCCGCGCCCTCGGCACGCCGGTACCACTCCCGCCGGCTGTTCGGGGTCGGAGACGAGACCCACGGCGGCGAGGGTGCCTGCGGGCAGGGCGCCGGTGGCGATCTGCCCGAGCACCTCGCGGATCACGGTGCATCCCTGCGAGTACCCGATCAGCATGACGGGTCCGGGAACGTCCTCCATGGCGTCGATCAACCGGCGGACGCCGACCTCGGTGCTCTGCCGGTAGCTGAGCCCGCCGGCGGCGACCGGGCCGTACGACGCCGGATAGCCGACCCACCGACACGCGAAACGGTCGTCGAGGGCGTCGGTGACCTCACGCAACAGCCCGGAGACGTGGCGCCGGTGGTCATCGGGGTGGGACTCACCGGTACCACCGACGGCGAGAACGGTCACCAGGGGCATGACGTCCATCATGCCGACGGACGATAAGGATTCGATCGGCCGATCCTGAGAAGTTCCTGGCAATCCTCGTCACCCGACCGCCAGCGCGATCAGCGCCACCAGCGGCGGCCCGCTCTGTGACAGTGCGCCGACGATCCCGTCGCCGCGCTGCCTGCTGAGCGCCATCCGATCCGAGACGGCCAGGGCGAGGCCTGCCAGGAACATGAAGAGGCAGGTGTAGACGACGAGCGTGCGGCCCGGAACGTCGTGTCCGGCCCACCAGAGCGCGACGCCGGCGATTGCCCCGGAACCGAGGAACAGGTTGTAGAACCCGACGTTGAACGCCCACAGATGGGCGGCGGGCACGTCGCTGCCCGGGATCCGGAAGACGCCCTCGTGCACCGACGGTCTGCGGAACAGGAGCGATTCCCACACGAACGCCAACAGGTGCACCGCGGCGGCGATCAGGGTGGCGATCTGCGCGACGAGGATCATGATGCACCCGCCCCGGTGGCCAGTGCGACGCCGTAACGGTCGGCGACCTCGTGCAGCAGCCGGGCCGCTTCCTCCGGCCGGTGGCCGTGTCCGACCGCGTCGAGTTCGGCGAAGAAGCCGCTGTTGGCGGCCCCGGCGACGACGAGGAGGAAGTCGGCGGTCTCGGAGAGGACCGTGAACGTGTTCGTCGTCCCCGCCTCGATGACGATGGTCTCGCCCGGCGCGAGTTCGTATCCGGTGTCCCCGAGCTGGACGAGAATCCGGCCGCGCAGCACGTGATACGACTTGGACCACGGTTCCGCGTGGAGGGGACCGGGCGTCCCGCGGGGCGCCTCGACGAGAAACACTTCGTACGCCCCGCCGACGTGACCCCCGCCGACCAGGACCGTGATGTCGGCGTCCGGCACGGTGAGACGCCGGCCGTCGCCTGCTCTGACTACGTGAACGTTTGTGGACATGCTGCGACGCTATGACGCGCACAACGCGCTGCCCATCCCAGGAATCTGGGATGGTGGGGTCGCTCTGACCAGCGCATACTGGGTTGATGCTGGAGGTTCGGGCGGAGAAGCTGCGCCGGGAGGTGCTCGCGTTCGCGGGAGAGGGCGCCGGCGTCACGCAGCTGCACGAGCGCGCCATCGAATTGGTCGGTGAGACGGTGCGCAGCGACCTC
This sequence comes from Rhodococcus sp. (in: high G+C Gram-positive bacteria), assembly GCA_039206675.1. Taxonomy (GTDB): domain Bacteria; phylum Actinomycetota; class Actinomycetes; order Mycobacteriales; family Mycobacteriaceae; genus Rhodococcus_F. The sequence goes on from JBCEBZ010000459.1 coordinate 4,057, forward strand.
ACGTGCTGGGCGATGCTCGACCCGGAGTCACTCGCGATCAGTTCGATGACGAGCGGGCGCAACCGGATCCCGCAGCAGTTCGAACCGCTGCTCGCCGAATCCGAATACAACGGTGACGATCCGGGGACGTTCGCCGAACTCGCCCGCAGTGGCCGGACTGTCGCGCGGGCCTCGGACCTGCCTCCGGGCGAGGTCGCCCACAGCCTCCGCCACGGCGCGGTGTGGGCGCCGCTGGGGCTCGGCAGTGAGGTCCGGATCGTGTTCCGCGTCGACGGGGTGTGCTGGGGTGCAGCCGGATTCGTGCGCTCGGGACCGGATTTCACCGACCGGGAACTCGAGTTCCTCTCACTCGTGGCGCCCGGTCTCGCGGTTGCGACGCGGGCCGCGTCCGTGCACATTCCGGCAGTGTCCGGCACCGGCGACCAGGGTCCGGCGGTGGTGCTGACCGATGCCGCCGGCGAGCCGGTTGCGCTCACGGCCGCGGCCCGGGGCTGGCGGGACCGCTTGGACGACGTGGCCCCCGGCCGATTGACCGTGGTGTTGCGGGGCGCGACCTTCGGGGCGCGGTCGAGCAGTTGCGGCGTCTTCAAGGCGCGGGCTCACAAGATCGACCAGGGAGACGTTCTCGGGGCGCCGGCGCGCGGTTTCAGCCGTGAGGCTGTAGGGCCGGTCGTTCGCATCAAAGCCTTCGAAGCGCGGCGCCAGAACCGTG
>JBCEBZ010000459.1:4778-11521 GCA_039206675.1 Rhodococcus sp. (in: high G+C Gram-positive bacteria)
ACTTCGCGGGCGCGGTCGAGCAGTTCCGGAGTCTTCAAGGCGCGGGTCCGCGATGCGGAGGGCGGCTGGATCCTGGTGCGCGCCACGGCGCTGACCGGCGGCGACGAGCCGCAGACAGCTGTCACCCTGGAACCCGCCGCGGACGGCGAGATCACCGGACTACTGTTCGCGGCGTATGCGGTCACCGCACGCGAGCGCGACGTGTGCGCCGACGTGCTGGCCGGCTACGCGACGTCCGAGATCGCGGACCGTCGCGGCATCACCGTCAACACCGTCCAGGATCATCTGAAATCGGTCTACGCGAAGGCCGGGGTCCGCAGCCGCGCGGAACTCGCCGCGCGACTGCGGACCGGTCGCGAGACCTAGCGACCGCTCACGACCCGGTGGTGCCCGTCGCCAGCGAGGAACAGGCCTCCTGCGCCGCCGCCCACGTCGAACTGTCCACCCCGGGAGGTGCGGACGACTCGTCCGGGGCCCCACCCTGCGGCGGAGCGGAACCGGCGCCGCCGTCCGGCGGTGTCATCTCGCCACTCGGCGGGGCCATTCCGCCCGGTGCGCCGCCGCCGGCCTGGTCGGGCGGCGCAGGCACGCCGTTCTCCTCCAGGCAGGCCTGGAGTTCGTCGCTCATCGCCGCGGGCGCAGCGCCCTGCACGGCCGTGCTGCCGGCGCCCGTCGACGAAGTGCCGGACGAAGACTCGCCCGAACTGCACGCGACGACGGAACACGCGAGGCCTACCGCCATCGCCGCTCCACCGAGGCCGCGAACCAATTGTGAACGCATGATCGATGCCCTTCCCTCTGTGAGTGAGACACCACTACACCGCGGGAAACTGGGAGAACGCTGCGTGCACGCTGGAAGGGCACTGTCAGCGCGGTTCGGGCCGCTCCTGGTAGCACTTGAAACTCAGTGCGAGACGGCCACGCCCGTGCGTCATCGAGCGCAGGGCGACGGGATAGTCGGTGACTTCGCTCGTCGGCACCGAGGCGATGACGGTGACCTCGCCGTCCCCTGCCGGTTCGGTGCCCTCGATCTGGCCGCGTCGCCGTCCGAGATCCGCCATCACGTCACCCTGCAGTGTCGAAGGCACCGTGACCTCGACATGGTCGACGGGTTCGAGGACGAGAGTGCCCACCTTGTCGATGGCCGCGCGGAGGGCGAGTGCCCCTGCCATCCGGAAGCTGAAATCGTCGGAGTCGACCGAGTGATGCTTGCCGTCGAGTACGGTGGCGCGCAGGTCGACGAGCGGAAAACCGTGTCTGCCTCCGCGTCCCATCGATTCCGCGATCCCCTTGCCGACCGCGGGAATGAGTGATTTGGGAATCACACCACCGCGGGTCTCGTCGACGAACTCGTAGCCCTCGTCGCGGGGGAGCGGCTCGAACCGGACCGTCGCCACCCCGAACTGGCCGTGGCCGCCGCTCTGCTTCTTGTGCCGGCCCTCCGTCTCCACGGTGCCGAGCAGTGTCTCGCGGTACGCGATCTTGACCGGTTCGGTCTGGAGGGTGATGCCGTACCGTCGTTTCAACCGGGTCAGCGCCACCTGCACGTGTACGTCGCCGGCACCCCGGATCACGGTCTGGTGGGTTTCGCTGTCGCGAGTCACCTCCAGCGTCGGGTCGTCGCTGACCAGCTCGGCCAGGGCGGTCGCCAGTTTGTCCTCGTCGCCGGCGCTCTCGGCGGCCACCGCGATTCCGTACACGGGGCGTCGGTGCACGATCGGCGGCACGGTGAGAGGTGAGCCGATCGGCGCGAGCGTGTCACCCGTCGAGACGTCGGTGAGTTTGATGGCGCCGACGATGTCGCCGGCCTCCGCGGTGTCGATGGCGGTGTGCTTGCTGCCGAGCACGCGAAGGAGGTTGTGCAGGCGCTCCTTCGCGCCGGTGCGCTGATTCACGAGGATATCGTCGGCGTGGACGGTGCCGGAGAGGACCTTCAGCAACGCCACCTGCCCGACGTATTCGTCGGTCTGCGTCTTGAAGACGTACGCGAGTGGGTCGCCGGACGGATCGCACCGCACCTCGGCGACCCGGTCCCCGTCACCGCGGACCTCGGTGCCCGGGACCTCCGACGGTGCGGGCGCGATCCGGCAGACGAAGTCGAGCAACCGGTCGACGGCGATCGCGTCGACGGCCGATCCGCACAGCACCGGCCACAGCGATCCCGCGGCGAAACCCGCGCGGAGAGCGTGCTCGAGTTCGGCCACGGAGATGTCTTCGCCGTCGAGGTACTTCGAGAGCAGGTCGTCCTCGATCTCGACCACGTCCTCCACGAGGTGCTCGTGCTGTTCGTGTTCGCGGTCGGCGATGTCGGCGGGCAGTTCGTCACTCGTGTTCGCGGACCCGCTGTCGTAGAGGATGACGTGCTCGGTGAGCAGGTCGGCGACGCCGGTGAACGCGGAGGCCTCACCGACGGGCAGGTCGACCGGTTCGACTCCGGACCCGAAATGGTCGCGGATCCCCGCCAGGACGGCGTCGAACGACGCCCGTTCCTTGTCCATCTTGTTCACGAACAGGATGCGCGGGATGGCTCGCTCGGCGGCCGCCTGCCACAGCAGTTCGTCGTTCACCTGCAGACCGCTGACCCCGTCGATCACGAACACGGCGACGTCGGCGACCCGGAGCGCCGTCATCGCGTCGCCGGCGAAATCGGCGTAGCCCGGCGGGTCGAGGAGATTGATCCGGTAGTCGCCCCAGGAGAACGAGGCCAACCCGAGCGTCAGCGACTGGGTGCGGTCGTGTTCCTCGGGCTGGGTGTCGAGCACGGTGTTGCCGCTCTCGACACGGCCCGGGCGTGTGACGACACCGGCGCGGAACAGCATCGCCTCCGCGAGCGTCGTCTTCCCGTTGCCCTGATGTCCCACCAGAGCGATATTGCGGATCAGATCCGTCTCGGTCGTCACTGCTACCCCCACCACAGCACTGTCGTATGGGTCGCTCCCGACGATACCGCGCGCGCGACCGGTGGCGAGGCGTTATCTTCCACGTGAAGAGGTGGTCGCGACCTCGGTCCGCCACACCCCACATCGAATGGAGACCGTATGGCTTCGGCCGAGTTCCTCGTCGAACGTTCCACCGTCATCGATGCGAGCCCCGACGTCGTTCAGCCACTTCTCGACGACTTCCGGCAGTGGCAGTCGTGGTCGCCGTGGGAGGATGTCGATCCCGATCTGAAGCGCACGTACTCCGGCCCGGATTCGGGCGTGGGCGCCTCCTACGCCTGGGAGGGCAACCGTAAGGCGGGTGCGGGATCGATGGTGATCACCGAATCGGTGCCCGGCTCGAAGGTCGTGCTCGACCTGACATTCCTCAAACCCTTCAAGGCGGAGAACGTCACGACGTTCCTCCTCGAACCGAACAGCGCCGGGACGACCGTCCGCTGGCAGATGACCGGCAAGAACAACCTCTTCTTCAGGATCGTGGGAGTCGTCTTCCCGATGGACAAGATGGTGGGCAAAGACTTCGAGAAGGGGCTCGCGCAGCTGAAGGCGGCGGCCGAACAGCGTCAGTAGCCCGTTTCCGTCGCCAGTTCGAGATCGGTCATGGTCTTGAATCGCGGTGTGCCGTCGCGGTCGTTGCGGGCCTGCTCCATCACGAGGCGGGCCGACCGTCCCTTCAGGTGGAGGGTGGCCACCTGATCACCGAAGAACGGCCCGGCGACCTTGGACCAGTCGAGGGGGACGGGCGGCACCCGCGACACCCGGCTCAGGATGAAGCGCACGGTCCGCTCGGTGGCGCGCCGCCACGAAATCCGGAACGTCACCTTCATGGCGGCCGGTACGTAGTTGTGCAGGGGCGAGCACGTCAACTGATAGATGAGTGACTGCAGCGGTTCGGGGTAGTGCGCCTGCGCGGCGTAGGCGTGGTGGACGTCGCCGGACAGCACCGAGATGGTCGAGGGCGCCCGGCCACCGGGGCCGGATTTGTCGCCACGTCCGACCTCGGCGAAGAGTCGGGTGAGGCGGTCGAACGAATCGCGGAACGCCGCCCAGTGCTCGAGGTCGGCGCCCCGCCGGATCTTCTCCGCCCAGGCCGCCACGCGCGGACCACGTGATCCGCCGGCGAGACGTTCGTCCCAGGATTCCAGGTCGTGCAGGGCGCGCGGCAGCAACCACGGCAGCGACGTTCCGACGAGCAGGTGGTCGTAGTCGCCCTCGGTCTGACGTTCGATCCACGAGAATTCGGGGTCGGACACCATCTCGCGGCGACCGTCGGCGAGGACGCGACCGCACCGCGAGTCGATGACGAGGAGCCGCGCGACCCCGAGGTCCCGCCGATACGACCATTGCGTGCCCTTGGCCCCGTCGGCTTCCTCGTCGGCGGCGGACGCGAACTCGCGGAGCATCGGCTCGACGTCGCCGCCGTCCTTCCGGACCCGTTGAAACAGTTCGTTTTCGGCGAGGTCGCTCGGCGCCAGATTCCCGAGGTGCTGATAGACCCAGTACGAGGACAGTGCGCCGACGATCCGCTCCTCCCACCACGACGTCGCCTCGAGTTCGTCGCGCCAGGACTCGGACGTGTTCCAGTCGTCCCGGACGTCGTGGTCGTCGAAGATCATCGAGGTGGGCACCGTCGACATCAGCCAGCGCACCTGCGGGTCCGACCACGACTCGGCGTAGAGCCAGGTGTACTCCTCGAAATTGCGCACCTGCGGACCGGGTGGCTCCTTCACGTCGTGGATCTCCGCGACGCGGGCCTCCGTCTCCGGGGACAGTTCGTCGGCGTACACCTGATCGCCGAGCAGCAACAGGGCGTCCGGCCACTGCTCCGGCGACTGTCCGGCCATCCGCACCGCGTACGCGTCCAGGGCGTCGGCGCCGAGATGCCGGTTGTCCTCCGTCGTCGACATCGTCGCGAACCGGCACGACCCGAACACCAGCACGAGCGCGTCGTCGTCCTCGCCGAGGGTGCGGATGCGGGACGGAACCGCGTTCGGCAACGGCCACACCGGGCGGCCGTCGAGGGTCACCTCGTACGGAGTGCTCGATCCGGGCTCCAGACCCTCCACGACAACGAGCGCGTAGTGGTGGCCCGAGACGTTCCACGTACGTTCCTCGTGGCCGAGCACCCTGACGGTGCACGCCTCGGACGTCTCGACCCACAGCGTCGCATCGCACGTGCCGACATGCCTCAGCAGCGGCCCCAGAATCAGCTCCGCCACGACGTCACCCCGCCGATGTCCGTTCCATGTGGTCAGCTTACGGATGTCGACGTCGGCAAGGGTGGCACATTCGAAGATGCTTGTCGGACAGTACGTGTCGGAGGGTTCGGCTAGCCTGTCGCGCATGGCTGAACCAGTGCAGGGTCCCGCGTCGTATTTTCCGTCGATCGAGGCGAAGTACGGTCGGCCGATCAGTGAGTGGCAGACGCTGATCCGGTCGTCCGGGCTGACCAAGCACATGGAGTTGGTGAGCTGGCTGAAGTCCGAACACGGGCTCGGTCACGGTCATGCCAACGCGCTGGTGGCGCACACCTTGAAGGAAGACGCCGCCGGCTGACGGGCCACCGGCGGTAGCTCGCCACGATGAATCCGGAGTTTTGCCGCGAGCTATCATTCCGACGACGAATCTGGTGTCGAGGGTTCTGCTGTCGAAGGGAATCGAAGTGAGCACGAAAATCGAACAACTGGAGTTCCAGGCGGAGACCCGCCAGCTCCTGGACCTCATGATCCACTCGGTGTACTCCAACAAGGACTCGTTCCTGCGGGAGCTCATCTCCAACGCCTCGGACGCGCTGGACAAGCTGCGGCTCGACGCGTTCCGCAACAAGGACCTCGACGTCGACACGTCGGATCTGCACATCGAGATCGAGGTCGACGCGGAGAACCGCACACTCACCGTCCGTGACAACGGCATCGGCATGTCCCACGAGGAGGTCGTCGACCTCATCGGCACGCTGGCCAAGTCCGGCACCGCGGATCTGCGCCGCAAACTGCGCGAAGCGAAGGATGCCGCCGCGTCCGAGGAACTGATCGGACAGTTCGGCATCGGTTTCTATTCGACGTTCATGGTCGCAGACAAGGTGACCCTGCTGACGCGGAAGGCCGGCGAGAGCGAAGCCACCCGCTGGGAGTCGAGCGGCGAGGCCACGTACACGATCGAGGCCGTCGACGACGCCCCGCAGGGCAGCTCCGTCACCCTGCACCTCAAGCCCGAGGACACCGAGGATCACCTGCACGACTACACGTCGGAACGGAAGATCAAGGAACTCGTCAAGCGGTACTCCGACTTCATCGCGTGGCCGATCCGGATGGACGTCGAGCGCACGGTCCCGGCAGAGGGCGACGGCGAGGACGAGGTCGTCACGACGTCCGAGACGATCAACTCGATGAAGGCGCTGTGGGCGCGGTCGAAGGACGACGTCTCCGAGGACGAGTACAAGGAGTTCTACAAGCACATCGCCCACGCCTGGGACGAACCGCTCGAGGTCATCCCGATGAAGGCCGAGGGCACGTTCGAGTTCCAGGCCCTGCTGTTCATCCCGTCCCACGCGCCGTTCGACCTGTTCATGCGGGACGGGAAGACGGGTGTGCAGCTGTACGTCAAGCGCGTCTTCATCATGGACGACTGCGACCAGCTGATGCCGGAGTACCTGCGCTTCGTCAAGGGTGTGGTCGATGCTCAGGACCTCTCTCTCAACGTTTCTCGTGAAATCCTGCAGCAGGACCGGCAGATCCGCGCCATCCGCCGCAGGCTCACCAAGAAGGTCCTCACGACGATCAAGGATCTGAAGGCCGAGCGGCCCGA
>JBCEBZ010000460.1:0-40393 GCA_039206675.1 Rhodococcus sp. (in: high G+C Gram-positive bacteria)
GGCGGTGTACACCAACATCGCGTTCATGGAGTCGGTGCACGCGAAGAGCTACAGCTCGATCTTCTCGACGCTGTGCTCCACCCGCGACATCGACGACGCCTTCCGCTGGTCCGAGGAGAACCCGAACCTGCAGCGCAAGGCCGAGATCGTCATGGACTACTACCAGGGCGACGAGCCGCTCAAGCGCAAGGTGGCGTCCACCCTGCTGGAGAGCTTCCTGTTCTACTCCGGCTTCTACCTGCCGATGTACTGGTCGTCGCGGGCGAAGCTCACCAACACCGCCGACCTCATCCGCCTCATCATCCGCGACGAGGCCGTGCACGGGTACTACATCGGCTACAAGTACCAGAAGGGTCTCGAGCAGCTCACCGAGGCCGAGCGCGACGACCTCAAGAACTACACGTTCGAGCTGCTCTTCGAGTTGTACGACAACGAGGTCGACTACACGCAGGACCTCTACGACGAGGTCGGCCTCACCGAGGACGTCAAGAAGTTCCTGCGGTACAACGCCAACAAGGCGCTGATGAACCTCGGCTACGAGGGTCTGTTCCCGAAGGACGAGACGGACGTCAACCCGGCGATCCTGTCGGCGCTCTCACCCAACGCCGACGAGAACCACGACTTCTTCTCCGGCTCCGGCAGCTCCTACGTCATCGGCAAGGCCGTCAACACCGAAGACGAAGACTGGGATTTCTAGAGCGACCCGCTCGGGACTTCTAGACCCACCCCTTCGCGTCGCCCGATGTCACACCGGTTCAGTTCGACTGCACCGGTGTGACATCGGGCGAACTGCGTTCAGCGGCGGAACCACGCCTCGGGGATGTCCTGCAGCGCCTTGTCGAGGCGCAGCCGCGACGACGGGGTGAGGTCGTCCGGCAGTGAGCCGGGGGAGAACCAGGCCACGTCGTGGTTCTCGTCGTCCGACACGGCGGCCTCGCCGCCGACGTACCGGGCGAGGAAACACACGTCGAGGTACTGCGCGACGTCGCCGTTGGGATAGGTGACCGGGTCGGTGACGTCGACGCTCGTGATCCTGACGAGTTCGGCGTCCACGCCGGTTTCCTCCCGGATCTCCCGGAGCGCGGCCGGTCCCGGTTCCTCCCCGGGTTCGAGGATGCCGGACACGACCGCCCACTTGCCGTTGTCGACGCGCCGGGTCAGCAGCACCCGGCCGTCGTCGTCACGCACCACCACGCTCACCCCGGACAGCCACAGCGGCGCGGTGCCGACGTGGCCGCGCAGGGCGGTGACGAACTCGGGGACGGGCATCGAAATTCCTAGCCGACGTAGCCGTTCAGCGTGTTCCGCAGGTCGGTGAGCATCGCGCGCGCGGCGACGACGCCGTTCCCGCCCCACACGTCGCCCTCGACGGCGAAGACCCGCTTGTCGGAGGCCGCCTCGAGGTCTTCCCAGGCCTCCCCGGACATGACGTCCTCCGCGTGCGCGGTGCCGTCCTTGCCGTCCAGGACGGCGTAGATGAGGTCGCCCTCGGCCTGGTCGATGTCGGCTTCGGAGATCGGTTCGGTGACGACGCCGTCGAGGTTCTGATACGCGGGCCGCCGCACTCCGGCGTCGGTGAGGACCTGGCCCGCGAACGTGGCCGGACCCTCGACCTCCATGCTGTCGGCGTCGAAGCGGACGACGGACGCCTGCGTCTGCGCGGCATCGATGTCGATACCGAGCTGCCTGGCGTCCTGCTGGTACTGCTCGAGCGCGGCCGTCGCCGCGTCGGCCCGGCCCAGCGCGTTGCCGGCGAGCAGGAACTGCGCCTTCCAGTACACGGGGTCGGAGCCGACGAACACCGTGGGCGCGATCGGGGAGAGCGCGCCGTACAGCTGGTCGGACGCCGGACTCGATCCGAGGATCAGGTCCGGGTCCGCCTGCGCGATCCTGTTCACGTCCGGGGCGTCGACGGATCCGACGCTCGGGATCTCGGAGACGCCGGTGCCGAGGTAGCCGGGCTGCGGCGAATCGCCGTCGAGGGTTGCCGCGCCGACCACGTTCTTCCACAGGCCGAGGGCGCACACCGCGTCCAGTGCGGCGCTGTCGAGGACCACGATCCGCTGTGGATCGGACGGGACGTCGCTCTCGCCCTTCGTGTGGACCACCCGGTGCGTCAAGCCGGCCGCGAGTGCGGCGTCGACCGGGGCAGGCTCGGCGCAGGCCGTCGTGGTGTCCCGCTCGATGCCGACCACACCGGCGCCGGCGATCTGCGTGGTGGTCCGGACGATGGACGCTGCGGGATCGTCGTCGGACGGTTGAGAGCAGCCGGCGAGCGCGAGGGCGGCGACGGCAGCGACCAGACCGGTGGACGCGCGGCGGACGGAAAACCTACGAGGGGACAATTCGGCGACTTCCTGTGTGTGCGGGCGCGTTCAGGTTAGCCGCTGTGCTTGTCCACCCCGAACGTGTCCGACAGGTCGTCGAGGATCAGATGCGCGCCCTGGACACTGACCGGCGACATCCAGCGGGCGTCGTCGACGTCGATCTTGCGTCCCTTCAGCGTCTGCCACAGCGGGCTCTCCAGGAACGGCTTCGCCGCTTCGGCGCTCTTGCCCGCCGGGTCCTGCCAGGTGCTGACGAAGATGACGTCGCCCTCCGCCTCGCTGATCAGTTCGGGGCTGACGGCCTGCATGATGTTGTCCGGGTCGGCCGGATCGGGACCCTGGCTCTGCGGCCGTGCCAGACCGGCGTCCGAGAGGACGATCCCGCTGAACGAGGTGGTGCGGTAGAGGCGTGCCGTCGGCTCGCCCGCGAACCGGACGACCGAGATCACCGGATTCGACGCCGTCCCGTTGATCTCCGCACCGACGGCGGCGGCCCGCTCCTCGTAGGCGCCGATCTTCTGCTCCGCGAGGTCTTCCTTGCCGAGTGCCTTGCCGACGAGCCGGATGTTGTCCTTCCACGTGGGCCCGGTCGTCTCGGTGAAGATGGTCGGCGCGATCGCCGACAGTTGCTCGTAGTTCTTTCCGTCGCGCACCTCGGCGGAGATGATCAGGTCGGGTTGCAGCGCGGCGATCTGCTCGAGGCTCGCGTCGCTGACCTTGCCCACCGACTCCGCGTCCGCCGCGAACTCGTCCCGCGTGGTGCCGAGGTAGTCGGGCAAGCCGGGCTCGCGGTAGTCGACGTATCCGACCAGGGGCGCCTCGAGGAGGAGGACTGCGTCGGTGAAGCTGTTGTCGAGCGCCACGATGCGCTGCGGTGCGGCCGGGATCTCGGTGCTGCCGCGGAAGTGGTCCACGGTGCGGGGGAACTGCCCGGTCGACGACGTGGTGCCGGAGGCGGCGGCGTCGTCGCTGCTCGAGCAGGACGTGATCGAGAAGGTGGCTGCCGCGGCCAGCGCGACCGCGCCGGCGACGAGCCTGCGGCGGGAGAGAACGTTCACATGGAGCTCCTGAGAGAAGTTAGGTGAGCGAAACCTTAACAGCACGATTCCGGCGTGCCGGAGCGTCCGCGAGGCCGCCTCGACCGTCCCCGCCCGACACGCCGGACTGCGTGACAGTGAGCACTCCCCGCTGCTCCCCGGTGGGACAAACCGCAGGTCGCCCGCGCCCCGGTTTGCTCTGAGCCGGGGTAAGTACGACAGTGGGTAGGACCCAGTCGGAGGCCGCAGAGGGCACGGTCTACGATTCGATGAGCGCAAGCCAGAGACCGTTCGCCTCGCAGCCCGGGGTCGGACGCGCATTCAGGAGGATCAGTGACTGCCGTAGCGCCCCAGCCAGTCCCCGCGATAGCTGCAGCCAGGCCTTACCCGCCGCGGCAGGGACCCAAGGGCTCGTTCATCTTCAAAATGATTACGACCACCGACCCCAAGGTGCTCGGAATCATGTACTTGACGACCTCGATCGCGTTCTTCCTCATCGGTGGTCTCATGGCCCTGATGATGCGCGCCGAGCTCGCTGTGCCCGGTATGCAGTTCTTGTCGAACGAGCAGTTCAACCAGCTGTTCACCATGCACGGCACGATCATGCTGCTGCTGTACGCGACGCCGATCGTGTTCGGGTTCGCCAACTACATCCTGCCGCTGCAGATCGGCGCCCCCGACGTGGCGTTCCCGCGACTCAACGCGTTCAGTTACTGGCTGTACGTGTTCGGCGCGATCATCACGACCGCGGGCTTCATCACCCCCGGCGGCGCCGCGGACTTCGGCTGGACCGCCTACACGCCCCTGACGAGTGCGCTGCACTCGCCCGGTGTCGGCGCCGACCTCTGGGTCATGGGCCTCGCGGTCGCCGGCCTCGGCACCATCCTCGGTGGTGTCAACATGATCACCACCGTCATCTGCCTGCGTGCCCCCGGCATGACCATGTTCCGGATGCCGATCTTCACGTGGAACATCTTCATCACCAGCATTCTGATTCTGCTGGCGTTCCCGCTGCTGACCGCCGCATTCATGGGACTGTTCGTCGACCGTCACCTCGGTGGCCACATCTTCGACCCGGCCACCGGCGGTGTGCTTCTGTGGCAGCACCTGTTCTGGTTCTTCGGTCACCCCGAGGTGTACATCATCGCGCTGCCGTTCTTCGGCATCGTGTCGGAGATCTTCCCGGTGTTCAGCCGTAAGCCCGTCTTCGGCTACAGCGGCCTGGTCTACGCGACCCTGGCGATCGCCGCCCTCTCCATCGCGGTGTGGGCGCACCACATGTACGCCACCGGCGCCGTGCTGCTGCCGTACTTCTCGTTCATGACATTCCTGATCGCCGTCCCGACGGGTGTGAAGATCTTCAACTGGATCGGCACCATGTGGAAGGGTCAGTTGACGTTCGAGACACCGATGCTGTTCTCGATCGGCTTCCTGATCACGTTCCTCTTCGGTGGTCTGTCCGGCGTCATCCTCGCGAGCCCGCCGCTCGACTTCCACGTCACGGACACCTACTTCGTGGTCGCCCACTTCCACTACGTGGTCTTCGGCACCGTCGTGTTCGCCACCTACGCGGGCATCTACTTCTGGTTCCCGAAGATGACCGGCCGCATGATGGACGAGCGTCTCGGCAAGTGGCACTTCTGGACCACGTTCATCGGCTTCCACGGCACGTTCCTCGTCCAGCACTGGCTGGGTAACGAGGGCATGCCGCGTCGCTACGCCGACTACCTGCCCTCGGACGGCTTCACGTTCCTGAACTCGTTCTCGACGATCTTCGCGTTCGTCCTCGGTGCCTCCACGCTGCCGTTCATCTGGAACGTGTTCAAGAGCTACCGGTACGGCGAAGTGGTCACCGTCGACGACCCGTGGGGTTACGGCAACTCGCTCGAGTGGGCCACCAGCTGCCCGCCGCCGCGGCACAACTTCACCGAGCTGCCGCGCATCCGCTCCGAGCGCCCCGCGTTCGAGCTGCACTACCCGCACATGGTCGAGCGGATGAAGGCCGAGGCGCACGTCGGCCCGGGTCACGGTGGCAAGCACGCCAGCACCGTGCTCGAGAAGGAACGCCACGAGCCGCTGACCGTCGGCGACGAAGGCGACCCCGGAACCGACACCGGCCGCTGACACAGCACGTTTCGGAAAGGCCCCGCCCCAGCAACGGGCGGGGCCTTTCACTTGGCACAATGGTGCCGGACAAGCCGCGCGAGAAACATGATCGGAGTACATCGGTGGGTGCAGCTGACACCACTGTCCTGGTGACCGTGACGGGTCCCGACCGACCCGGCGTCACCTCGGTGCTCTTCGGGTCGCTCTCCCGCCACGACGTGAGTCTTCTCGACGTGGAGCAGGTGGTGATTCGTGGGCGACTGACCCTCGGTGTCCTCGTGGCGTGCCCCGAGAACGGGGAAGCGCTGCAGGAGGAACTCGAAGAGGCGATGGCCACCGTCGGGATGTCGGTGGATGTCGAGATCGGCGCCGATCCGGGCAGGCAGTCGCTGTCCACCCATGCCGTGGTCGTTCTGGGCAGCCCCGTGTCGGCTCGCGCGCTGCGTTCGGTCGCCCGGGAGATGGCGACCCTCGGGGTCAACATCGACTCGATCCGCGGGGTCGCCGATTACCCGGTGACGGGACTCGAACTCCTCGTGAGTGCTCCCGGCACGGCGGAGGCGGACAAGAGCCTGCGCACCGTGCTGGCCGAGGTGGCCGTGCGGGAGAACGTCGACATCGCGGTCGAACGCGGGGGACTGGCTCGCCGCGCCAAGCGGCTCATCGTGTTCGACGTCGACTCGACTCTCGTCCAGGGTGAGGTCATCGAAATGCTCGCCGCCCGGGCCGGGGTCGAGGACGAGGTGCGCGCCGTCACCGAATCGGCGATGCGCGGCGAAATCGACTTCACCGAATCCCTACACCAGCGGGTCGCGACCCTCGCCGGCCTCGACGCATCCGTGATCGACGACGTCGCGGACGGTCTCGAGCTGACCCCGGGCGCCCGCACCACCATCCGGACGCTCCGCAGGCTCGGCTTCCACTGCGGTGTGGTGTCCGGCGGGTTCCGTCAGGTCATCGAAGGGCTGGCTCACGAACTGGAACTCGACTTCGTGCAGGCCAACACGCTCGAGATCGTCGACGGCAAGCTCACCGGCCGGGTGATCGGCGACATCGTCGACCGGGCGGCGAAGGCGACCGCGCTGCGCAAGTTCGCCGGTCAGGTCGGCGTCCCGATGGAACAGACGGTGGCTGTCGGCGACGGCGCCAACGACATCGACATGCTCAACGCGGCCGGCCTGGGAATCGCGTTCAACGCCAAGCCCGCGCTGCGGGAGGTCGCGGACACCGCCCTGTCGCACCCCTTCCTCGACGCCGTGCTGTTCATCCTCGGGGTCACCCGCGACGAGGTCGAGGCCGCCGACGCGGTGGACGGCGTGGTGCGACGAGTCCCGCTGCCGTGACGGAATCGTGCCGCGACGCGGTCACCGGGGAGGCCGGTGCCGACTCCGGGTGGGCGGCGCGTCACGCCGTCCTCGCGGCCGGATACGGTGGCCGGCCGGATCCGGACGACCCGGCGCTGGTCCTCGCCATGCCGATCGTGCTGCACATCCCGAAGGCCGACCCCCCGCCGCGCACCGCCCTGCTGGAGGCGGCCGCGACCGCGACGGTGGCGTTGTGTCTCGACCCGCGAGTCGGCCCCGACGAGACGGGCGCGCCCGGACCGTGGCAGGCGGATTACCTCGCGTGGGTGGGGTCCCGGATCCGGAAGGTGTCGCGGCGGGCGCGGGGAGCCGGCTGGCGGGCGGCGCAGGAGGTCGACGGGATCACCGTCGACGTCGACGGTGCGCAGGCCCGCGCCCTCGTGCCGGTCGCCGTCGGCGCGCTGGATCCGCGCATTCGGAAGTTGCAGATCGGCGGCACCGATCTCGACCACGACGATCCCGCCGAGATCCCGGACGGCATTCCGGTGCTCTGGATCAACTCCGCCCTGGACATGACGGTCGGGAAGGCCGCGGCGCAGGTCGGTCACGCCTCGATGCTGCTCGCCGGCGCGATGACCACCGAACAGGCGCGCGCCTGGGCGGCCACCGGCTACCGCTGCGCCGTGCGTGACGCCGACGTCGGGCTGTGGGAGACACTGACCATCGAGGTGGTGCGGGGCAGGGCGGTCGCGGTGCGCGACGCCGGCTTCACCGAGGTGGCACCCGGATCCATGACCGTGATCGCCTGCCCCTGATCGTCGGCGGCCGTCCTGGGCGGTCCAGTAACGCCGTCATGGCTATGGGGTGCGGCAGGGTTTCGCGGAACACTGACGGTCATGCTCGCCCGACGCCTGATCGCTCTGTTCGCCGGACTGTGGCTGTACGGCTTCTCGATGGCCATGATGATCACCGCGGGCCTCGGTCTCGACCCGTGGGACGTGTTCCATCAGGGCGTCGCCGGCCGCACGCCCCTCAGCTTCGGTGTGGTGACCGCGTTGACGGGCGTTCTGGTGCTCGCGCTGTGGATCCCGATCCGTCAGAAACCGGGATTCGGCACGGTCGCCAACGTGGTGGTCATCGCCGTCTCGGTGGACACGTCGCTGGCGTTGCTCGAACCCGCCGGCTCCCTCGTCGTGCGGATCGCGGTGATGCTCGGTGGTGTCGTCCTCAATGCGCTCGCGACCGTGCTGTACATCGGTGCGGGCATGGGTCCGGGCCCGCGGGACGGCCTCATGACCGGCCTGGTCGCGCGCACCGGGCTGTCGGTGCGGGTGATCCGCACGTCGATCGAGGTGACCGTGCTGACCGCGGGCTGGCTGCTCGGCGGCACCGTCGGGGTGGGCACCGTCGTCTACGCGCTGGGCATCGGCCCGCTCATCCAGCTGATGATGCGCGTCGGCGGCATCTACCCGACCGCGCGGAAGACGAGCAGCGCCGGACCGGACACGGCGATCGTGGAGTCGCCGGAGATCGGGCCACCCGGTGCCGGCGCGCCGTCCGGTGAGGCCGAGTCGAACTCGGCGAGCACCGTCCCGTAGAACCATTCGGGACACCCCAGGGTGATCTCGGCCGGCCCGCCCGAGTGGAAGACGAGAAGCCAGCTGTCGTCGGTGAGCTGGTGCCCGTCCTCGGTGTGCGAGCGGATGTCGGAACCGTCGATCCACGCCTGGAGGGTGCGCCTGGAGTCGTCGTGCCACGCCGAATCGTCCATCTCGGCGCCGTCCGCGCCGAACCACACGAGGTCGGGATGGCCGGTGGGTGTGCGCCTGCCCTCGAAGAATTCCGGCTGCCGCAGGGCGGGGGAGGCGCGCCGGAGATCGAGGGCGCGGGTGACGAACGCGACGAGGGCCGGGTCCGCGGCGCTCCAGTCGAGCGGCCAGGAATCTTCGCGCGGGGTGCCTTCGGGAACGCAGTACGCGTTGTTGTTGCCGCCCAGGGTGTGACCGAACTCGTCGCCGGCGGTGAACATCGGCGTGCCGGTGGACAGCGCGAGGGTGGCCAGTAGCGCGCGGACGTGCCGGGACCGTGCCCCGGTGATCGACGGGTCGTCGGTGGGACCTTCGACGCCGTGGTCGACGGAGTCGTTGTGGTCGGCGCCGTCCCGGTTGTCCTCGCCGTTGGCTTCGTTGCGTTTGCGGGTGTACGACACGAGGTCCGCGGCGGTGAACCCGTCGTGGGCCGTGACGAAATTGACGGACGCCCAGGGGCGCCGGGTGCCGAAGACGTCCTCCGAACCCGCCACCCGCGAGGCGAGTTCGCGCACCCCGGTGCCACCGTTCCAGAACCGCCGAACAGTGTTGCGGTACTTGTCGTTCCACTCGGACCACTGAGAGCCGAAGTGCCCGACCCGGTATCCGTCGGGCGTGGCGTCCCACGGTTCGGCGATCAGTTTGCAGCGTGAGAGAACGGGATCCGCCGTGATCGCGGAGAAGATCGAAGCGCGGGAATCGAATCGGCCGCCACCGGGCCTGCCGAGCGCCGACGCGAGGTCGAACCGGAAGCCGTCGACTCCCATCTCGTGCGCCCAGTAACGCAGGCTGTCACCGATCATCCGGACGACGACGGGCGACTGCGCGTCGACGGTGTTCCCGCAGCCGGTGAGATCGATGTCGTATCCCTCGGAGTCGAGGAGGTAGTAGCCGGGCGCGTCGAGGCCGCGCCAGCTGAGGCTGATGCCGTCGACGCTCTGCTCGCAGGTGTGGTTGTAGACCACGTCGAGAATGACCTCGATCCCCGCCGCGTGCAGCGCGTCGACCATCGTGTGGAACTCGGTGATCTCCTCGCCCGGCACGACCGCGTACCCCGGGTGGGGGGCGAAGAACGCTGCGGTGGAATATCCCCAGTGGTTGCGCATGCCTCGCGAGCGCACGGTGGCCTCGGAGACGTACGCCTGCACCGGAAGCAGTTCGACCGCGGTCACTCCGAGGCGGACGAGATGACCGACGACGGCAGGTTCGGCGAGACCCAGATATGTTCCGCGATACCGCGGCGGGACGTCGGGGTGCCGCGCGGTGAACGACCCCACGTGGAGTTCGTAGACGACGGTTTCCTCCCACGGCCTTTCGATCCGCGGTCCGGTCGTGCGGGCGTGATCGGCCGTCACCACCGACAGCGGTGTGTGGCCCAGGCTGTCGATGCGCGACGGGCCGCCGAACGGGTCGCCGTCGTGCGAGACGAGCGCCTCGTGGTCGCCGAGTTCTCCGGTGATGCGTGTGGCCCACGGATCCAGCAGTAGTTTGGCGGGGTTGAGGCGCACGCCGTGCGCGGGATCCCAGCGACCGTGCGCCCGGTAGCCGTAGCGCTGCCCCACGCCGACACCGTCGACGACGCCGTGCCAGATGCCGTACGTCCGCTGGACCAGGTCGATCCGGGTCTCGCCGCCCTCCTCCGAAATCAGGCACACCTGTACCAGTTCGGCGTCGGGGGCGTGAACCGCGAACTGCGTTCCGGTGCCACGCACTTTCGCTCCCAGGGGAAACGGCGACCCGGGCAGCCGCAGACTCGGCGGGAGGGACGACATCTCGCCGGGGTACGGATCGATGTGAGGCGACACGCAACTGATCCTGCCGTGAATGCCCGGAAGATGTGCGGGAAGATGGGTGCGTGCATGAACCTGATCCTGATCTCCTCATCGAATTCGACGACGTTCTCCTCCGCCGCGGGGGCAACACTCTGGTGGGCCCGGTCACCTGGAAGGTGGAACTCGACGAACGATGGGTCGTCCTCGGACCGAACGGAGCAGGGAAGACGTCGCTGCTCCGCATCGCGGCCGCCGAACTGCATCCCACGAGCGGAAGCGCCTACCTCCTCGGCGAGCGGCTCGGTCGCGTCGACATCGGCGAACTCCGGCCGCGGATCGGACTGTCCTCCTCGGCGCTCGCCAACCGGGTGCCGTCCGACGAGATCGTGAGCGATCTCGTCGTCTCCGCCGGCTACGCCGTACTGGGGCGGTGGCGTGAGCGTTACGACGACATGGACACCGATCGTGCCGTCGAGATGCTCGAGAGCCTCGGCGCCGAACACCTCGCCAAGCGCACCTACGGCACGCTGTCCGAGGGTGAGCGCAAGC
Organism: Rhodococcus sp. (in: high G+C Gram-positive bacteria); assembly: GCA_039206675.1. Lineage (GTDB taxonomy): Bacteria > Actinomycetota > Actinomycetes > Mycobacteriales > Mycobacteriaceae > Rhodococcus_F. The sequence goes on from JBCEBZ010000460.1 coordinate 10,904, forward strand.
GCGTCCTCATCGCCCGTGCGCTGATGACCGACCCGGAACTGCTGCTGCTCGACGAGCCCGCCGCCGGTCTCGACCTCGGTGGACGCGAGGAACTGGTCGCGCGCCTCACCGACCTCGCCGCCGACCCCGACGCCCCCGCGACGGTCCTCATCACCCACCACGTCGAGGAGATCCCGCCGGGATTCACCCACGCCATGCTCCTCAAGGAGGGGGAGGTGGTCTCGCAGGGACTCCTGGACCAGGTCATCACGGCCGACAACCTCAGCGAGGCGTTCAGTCAGTCCATCAGCCTGGACAAGGTGGACGGCCGGTTCTTCGCGCGGCGGACCCGCGTCCCCGGCGCGCACCGCAGGGGCTGAGGACAGGACCGGGCGGCGCGACCGCGCGGGGGACCGACTGCGACGCGCGTCACCCGGCGGCGTAGGTTCCGAGGCATGGTCTCGAAGCAAGAGCAGGCGTCCGGCGACAGTACCGGCGTGGCGCCCAAGGACGCGTCCACCGTCATCCTCATCCGTGACGCCGCGGCAGGCGGTATCGAGGTGTTCCTCCTCCGCCGGGTGAAGGGGATGGCGTTCGCCGGTGGAATGACCGTGTTCCCCGGCGGGGGCGTCGACCCGTCGGACGCCGAGGCCGAGGTCGATTGGGCGGGACCGTCCGTCGACTGGTGGGCCGGGCGGTTCTCGACCGACGCGGCGCGCGCGAAGGCGCTCGTGTGCGCGGCGGTGCGCGAGACGTTCGAGGAATGCGGCGTGCTCCTCGCGGGGCCGAGCGCGGACACGGTCGTGGCGGACACGTCGCGGTACGCGCAGGCGCGTGCGCAGCTGGAGACGCGCGAACTGTCCTTCAGTGACTTCCTGAGACGCGAGAACCTCGTCCTGCGGGCCGATCTGCTGCGGCCGTGGGCCAACTGGATCACCCCGGTCGGCGAGGGCCGCCGGTACGACACGAGGTTCTTCGTCGCCGCCGCACCCCAGGGCCAGATCGCAGATGGTGCGACCTCCGAGGCCGAGGAGGTGCAGTGGCAGAGTCCGGCCGCGGCGCTCGCGCACTGGCAGGGCGGCGGAAGCATCCTGCTGCCGCCGACGTGGAGTCAGCTCACGGCGCTCGGCGCGTACGGCTCGGTCGCGGACGTGCTGGCCGCGGAGCCGGAGATCCCGGTGATCCTGCCGACGCTGATCACGGACGAGGAGCAGCTCCGCGTCGAGTTCCCGGGACAGGACGGCTACTACGAAGCCGGACCGCATCCGTGGGCCTCGCGCGGCTGATCGCGATGGGGCGGGCCGCGAAACCGGGTCGGAGGCAGACAAGTAGCCTTTTGCCTCATGGCTGAGTTTGTCACCCTCGAGGTATCCGAAGGCATCGGCACGATCCGGCTCGCGCGCCCCCCGATGAACGCGCTGAACCGTCAGGTCCAGCAGGAGTTGCGGGCCGCGGCGCGGGCGGCGACCGTCGACTCCGACGTGAAGGCCGTCATCGTCTACGGCGGCGAGAAGGTCTTCGCCGCGGGCGCGGACGTGAAGGAAATGTCCGAGATGGACTTCGGGCAGATGTCCGACGTGATCGGCGACCTGCAGTCCGACCTCGCGGCGGTCTCCGAGATCCCGAAGCCCACCGTCGCCGCCATCACGGGGTACGCGCTCGGTGGGGGCCTGGAGGTCGCGCTGTCGGCCGATCGGCGCATCGTGGGCGACAACGCCAAGCTCGGGGTGCCGGAGATCCTGCTCGGCATCATTCCCGGAGGCGGGGGCACTCAGCGACTCGCCCGGCTGATCGGACCGTCCAAGGCCAAGGACCTGCTGTTCACCGGCCGGTTCGTCGACGCGGAGGAGGCCCTGGCGATCGGTCTGGTCGACCAGGTGGTGGCGCCGGACGACGTGTACGAGGCGGCGCGAGCCTGGGCGTCGCAGTTCACGAAGGGAGCGGGCCGCGCACTGGCCGCGGCCAAGGCCGCCGTCGACCGAGGACTGGACGTCGACCTCGGCACCGGGCTGGCGGTGGAGCGTCAGCTGTTCGCCTCGCTGTTCGCCACCCGGGACCGGAAGATCGGGATGGAATCGTTCATCGAGAACGGCCCGGGTAAGGCTCAGTTCACGGGCGAGTAGTCTGGAGCCCGAAACTAGAACCTGTTCACTCTTACCAGCGAGTAGGATTTGCCGCATGACTGCAAGCGCCCATGACGACCCCGCTCCTCATCCGCACGCCACCGCAGAAGAGGTCGAGGCTGCGCTGAAGGACACCAAACTGGCCCAGGTGCTCTACCACGACTGGGAAGCCGAGACGTACGACGAGAAGTGGTCGATCTCGTACGACGAGCGGTGCATCGACTACGCGCGCGGACGTTTCGACGCCGTCGCGGGCGATCAGCCGCTGCCCTACGAGCGGGCGCTCGAACTGGGTTGCGGCACCGGATTCTTCCTCCTCAACCTGATGCAGGGCGGGGTCGCGAAGACCGGTTCGGTCACCGACCTGTCGCCCGGCATGGTGAAGGTCGCGCTCCGGAACGCCGAGGGGCTCGGACTGTCCGTCGACGGCCGCGTCGCCGACGCCGAGACCATCCCGTACGAGGACGACACGTTCGACCTCGTCGTGGGACACGCGGTCCTGCACCACATTCCGGACGTCGAGCAGTCGCTGCGCGAGGTCCTGCGCGTCCTCAAGCCGGGCGGGCGTTTCGTGTTCGCCGGCGAGCCGACCACGATCGGCAACTTCTACGCCCGCTGGCTGGGCCGCGCGACGTGGGAGGCCACCACGCGGGTCACCAAGTTGCCGTTCCTCGCGGACTGGCGTCGACCGCAGGCGGAGTTGGACGAGTCTTCCCGCGCGGCCGCGCTCGAGGCCGTCGTCGACCTCCACACGTTCGATCCGAGCGACCTCGAGAAGATCGCGAAATCGGCAGGCGCCGAGCAGGTTCACGCGGCGACCGAGGAATTCGCGGCCGCTCTGCTCGGGTGGCCCGTCCGCACGTTCGAGGCCGCGGTGCCCCCGGAGAAGCTGGGCTGGGGCTGGGGACGTTTCGCGTTCGGGGGTTGGAAGACGCTCAGCTGGGTCGACGAGAAGCTTCTCCGGCACGTGGTGCCGCGCGGATTCTTCTACAACGTCATGATCACCGGCGTGAAACCCGGCAACTGAGTTGGGCTATGCGTTCACTCCGGGGGACGTGGAGTTCCTGCGGAGTCCGGAGGGGGCAGCCGCTCTCGCGGAGGTGGACGCCCTCGCACTGACCGCGTCTACGCGCCTGGCCGACATCGGCTGGGCGCGTACGCGTTTCGGCTCGCACGTGGCGATGCTGGTGGAGACCGTCCTGCTGCGGCGGAAGGCGGCCGCCAAACTACCCGGCACCGACGCCTGGTTCTTCACCGACGACGCACTGCAGCAGGCGACCCCGCGTGCGGTCGCCGCACGCCGGGCGGCGCGGCTGACGGACCGGGACGTCCACGACGTCACCTGTTCCATCGGCGCCGAACTGGACGCCGTGGTCGGGACGGCGGCGACGGTGATCGGCAGCGACCTCGACCCGGTCCGGCTGCTGATGGCGCGGCACAACGTTCCCGGGGCGACGGTTCTGCGCGCCGACGCGCTCGTGCCGTGCACCCGCGGCACCGTCGTCCTCGCGGATCCGGCAAGACGGTCCGGCGGCAGGCGCACCCACGATCCCGCCGCGCTGGAGCCGCCGCTGCCCGATCTGATCGACGCGTACCGCGGACGGGATCTGGCGGTGAAGTGCGCCCCCGGACTCGATTTCGACCGGCTCGGCTGGGACGGCGAGGTGGAGGTGGTCTCCCTCGACGGCGGCGTGCGCGAGGCCTGCCTGTGGTCGCCGGGACTGTCCGGCGCCGGTGTCACACGGCGGGCGAGCGTGCTCGGCTCCGACGGAACCGCCTGGACGATCACGGACGCCGAGGACGACGACATCCCCGAGCGCGCGCCGGGGGAGTGGCTCGTCGACCCGGACGGCGCCGTCGTGCGTGCGGGCCTGGTGCGGCACTACGCCGCCCGGCACGGACTGTGGCAGCTCGATCCCCGGATCGCCTATCTCACCGGCGATTCGGTACCCGACGGCGTGCGGGGCTTCCGCATTCTCGACCAGGTGAAGTATTCGGAGAAGTCGCTGCGGCAGGAGCTGGCCCGGCACGACTGCGGTGTGGCGGAAATCCTGGTGCGCGGTGTCGACGTCGACCCCGCGGTCCTGCGCCCCAAGCTGAAGCTGCGCGGAAGTCGTTCGCTCAGTGTGGTGATCACGCGGATCGGCCGGGCCGGCGTCGCCTTCATCTGCGCTCCGCGCCCGTGAGTACTTGTCAACCGCCGGCGGTTGACAAGTACTCACGGGTCAGCGGAGGACGAACAGCTCTCCGAGAAGGGTGGGTGTGAGGACTTCGCCCTTCGGGCCGACGGAGGTGCCGACGGTGAACCCCTTCGCCCCGGGCAGGGTGTCCTGATCGAGGGTTTCGCCGGTTCCGGTGTCGAAGGTGAGCATCGCCAGTCCGTCCGTGCCCTCGCGGACCACCGCGTACCCGGTGGACCCGGCCGTCTGCGCCGGGACCCCCAGCTGCAGCAGATCCTTCCGCTCCCAGACGAGTTCGGCGTGATCGCCCTTGTCCTGCAGCGCCAGCAGGTGGCCGTCGGGTCCGCCCGCGGGGATGATCAGGCCGTCCGCGGACGTCGACGGGCTGCCTGCCGCGGCGTACCCGATGTCGTAGCTCCACTTCGGATCACCGGTCGCGGAATCGATCGCCCACATCGTTCCCCAGTTGTCGTTGGCGTAGACGACGGAGCCGTCGGCCGACAGATCGGGGCTGGACGCGCTGCCGCCCGGCAGAGTGTCGCTGGACCATTCCTGGGTGATCGCCGGATTGTCGCCGCCGGAGTACTTCATCGCGACGAGTTCGGCCTGGGGTGCGCCGGGGGCGAAGAGCGTGAAGTAGAACTTGCCGGATTCGAGGTCGATGGCGGGCATGTTCGCGACCGGGCAGTCGGGGGCGCCGAAGAAGCAGCCGCGCAGGCCCTTGTCGTCGGGGAGGATGTCGACGTCGGCACCGTCGGCGAAGGAGGGTGGCGGGACGAGATCGTACGGCGCCACGACCTTCTGGCCGTTCTGCGTGTTCACGACGTTGATCTGGCCGAGCTGGGTGATGAAGAGAAGATTGCCGTCGCCGGTGAACTGCGCGGACAGGGGGGTTCCGACCACCGGTGTGCGCCAACGCAGCTGGCCGTATTCGTTGAACGAGTTGATGGCGCCGTCCTCGCCGACGTACACGTTGGCGGCGCCGTCGACGACCGGTGTGGACGCCACGACGCCGGGGGCGAGTTGCCGGCACCAGCGTTTGCGGCCGCTGTCCATCTGGTAGGAGAAGAGGTTGCAGCCCTTCTCGGTGCGCGCGGTGACGAAGATCTGTCCGCTCGCCGCCACGGACGCGTAGTTCGCGACCGGGCCGCCGAGCGGGCGCGACCAGGCGAAGGAGAGGTCGCGAGAACCGGTGACGGGGCTGGTGTCGCTGTTGCGGGCGTCGGCGTGCATGCCGGGCCACCCGCCTGCCGAGAAGATGTCGTCGACCTGCGGTCCGCTGCTGCAGCCGCTGAGGACGACAGTCGAGATCGTCGCCAGCGCCAGTACTGACGAACGTAGGACCCGCCGCATTACATCTCCTCGTCTTCGACAACGCTCGGCCCAGAGACTATCGCCCCGAGGCCGAGCCGAGCGTCACGCCCCGAGGCCGAGCCGAGCATCACGCCCCGAGGCCGGTGCCGGAGTCCGGACGCGCCCGAACGGGGGCGCGGGCGGTGAACGTAGGCTGACAGGCTATGACGAGCATGTGGGGCGCACCGTTGCGTACGAGGTGGCGAGGATCCCGGCGGAGTGACAGCGAGCAGGCCCGCTTCCTGACCCGCGACTCGCTGCGATGGGTGCTGGCGAACAAGGCGTACACGCCGTGGTACCTCGTGCGGTACTACCGGCTCGCGAAGTTCAAGCTCGCCAACCCGCACGTGATCCTGCGCGGCATGGTGTTCCTCGGCAAGCGGGTGGAGATCCACTCGACCCCCGACCTGTCCCGGCTCGAGATCGGCCGGTGGGTGCATATCGGCGACGGTAATGCAATTCGCTGCCACGAGGGTTCGCTGCGCATCGGCGACAAGGTGGTGTTCGGCAAGGACAACGTCGTCAACACGTACCTCGACATCGAGATCGGTGCGTCGACGCTGGTGGCCGACTGGTGTTACATCACCGACTTCGACCACCGCATGGACGACGTGAACGTCCCGATCAAGGATCAGGGCATCGTGAAGGGTCCCGTCCGCATCGGCCCCGACACGTGGGTGGCGGCCAAGGTGACGGTTCTGCGCAACACGCGCGTCGGGCGAGGTTGCGTTCTCGGTGCGCACGCCGTCGTGAAGGGCGACATCCCCGACTTCAGCATCGCGGTCGGGTCGCCGGCCAAGGCCGTGAAGAACCGCAAGGCGGAGTGGGAGGCCGGCGCGGCCGAACGCGCCAAGTACATCGCGGCCCTCGAGGACATCGCCCGGAAGAAGGCGGCGCAGGAGAACTGAGCGGCGCGGTGGCATAGTCGGCAGCATGAGCGCGTCGGAGAGCGAACTCGAGGACCGCATCCGGGCGCTCCTCGATGCCCGGGCCGGCAGCGCGAGCATCTGCCCGTCGGACGTCGCGCGAGCCGTCGCCCCCGACGACTGGCGACCCCTGATGGAACCGGTGCGGGAGGCCGCCCGGCGTCTGGTCGAGGCGGGGGAAGTCGAGATCACCCAGAAGGGCGCCGTGGTGGATCCGGCGTCGGCACGCGGTCCGATCCGGATCCGCCGCGCCCGTCGCGGCTGAGGCGAACGTACCGTCCGGCGCGTCCGCGGCGCCGAACGGTACATTCGCCCGGTCAGCGGCCGGGCAGGGGACGCTCGGGAATCTCCGGCCGCGCCAGCGGGTGCCGCACACGACGTTTGGCGCCGGCGTAGACGTGGACCGTCTCCTCGGCCACCTTGTGCCAGTCGAAGTCGGCGGTGAGCCGGTCGCGGGCGGCCACCGCGCGCTGCTGCGCACCGGCCGGGTCGTCGAGGACCTCCCGGACCGCGGACGTGAGTCCGGTGACGTCGCCCGGCTGGAACGACATGCCGGTTTCGCCGTCGACGACCGCTTCCCCGAGACCGCCCGCGGTGGACGCGACGAGCGGGGTTCCGGAGGCGGCGGCCTCGAGCGCGATGATGCCGAACGGCTCGTACCGGCTGGGCAGGACGATGGCGTCGGCGCCGTGCAGCCACCCGAGCAGTTCGACGTGATCGAGGTTGCCGAGGAAGTGCACCGCGCGGGCGACGCGATGGGTGCGGGCCTGCTGGTAGAGCCAGGTGAACTGGGTGCCCTCCCCGGCGATCGACAGTGTCGTCCCGGGGTGGCTGCGGCGGATGCGGGGGAGCGCGGCGATGGCGTCCTGCACGCCCTTCTCGTATTCGAGTCGGCCGACGAACAGCAGTTTCGGCGGTCCGGATCGCGGCGCGCGCTCGCGGAAACTCCACGTGGTGAGGTCGATTCCGTTGCGGATCACCGTGATCGGCGGGAGCTGCGGACCGTAGAGTGCGGTCACCTCGTCCTGCATCGACGCGGAACACGTGATGAGCGCGTCGGATTCGTTGGCGAGCCACCATTCCACCGAATGCACCTGCCGGTTGATCCGGCCCGACACCCAGCCGCTGTGCCGTCCCGCCTCGGTGGCGTGGAGCGTGGAAACCAAAGGCACGTCGTAGAATTCGGCCAAGGCGATGGCCGGATGCGCCACCAGCCAGTCGTGCGCGTGCACCACGTCCGGCTGCCAGCCCTCCCCGACGCCCGGCTTGTGCAATGCCACACCGGCCCGCACCATCGCGTGCCCCATCGCGAGTGTCCATGCCAGCATGTCCTCGCCGAACACGAAGTGCGCGGGGTCCTCGGCGACGGCGACCACCAGGACGCCGTCCTCGATGTGGGTGACGGTGGGGTGGGTCGACGCGTCGGTGCCCGACGGCCGCCGCGACAGCACCACCACTTCGTGTCCGGCGGCGGCGAGTTCGGTGGCCAGGTGGTGGACGTGGCGGCCGAGACCGCCGACCACGACGGGTGGGTACTCCCACGACACGATCAGGATCTTCACGACGCCCCTCCCTCGGTGCCCGTCGGCCGGTGGTCTCCGGCGGGCAGACGCCGCGCGTCGAGCCCGGCGAACAGGCCGTCGGCGCGGTTCCATCCCTCTGCGAGCCTGCTCGCGACCGCGTCCTTGCCCGCCGACACGGCGGCGGCGATCTCGCGGGTGGCGTGCGCGTGTTTGTGTGCCCGGTCGCGGGCGTACCCTGCCGCGGAATCCTTGCTGACCATGAACGCCCAGTCGCTCGACACCGTCATGAGTGCCTCCCTCAGCATCTGGTCGTTCACGCGACTCCGGAGCGCGGGACGTCCCGGTGCGGCGTCCTGGGACTTGTCGACGGTGTCGAGGGCGGTCCCGACCACCTCGGAGTTGAGTTGCACCAGGTCCGCGACCTGATCGCCGGCCCACACCCGCCAGTCCTTGCCGGATCCCCACGACGAGTTCTCGAGCTGGACGGGTTCGCCGACGTAGCCCCGGCGGCGGGCGTCGTCGAGGGTGCCGACCCGGATTCCGGCCTCGGGCAGCGCACGCAGCACCTTCTCGAGCCACTCCGGCCCCTCGTGCCACCAGTGCCCGAACAGTTCCGTGTCGAACGCGGCGACGACGAGCGCGGGCCGCCCGATGCGTTCGGACTCGTCGCGCAGCCGTCTGCGGACGGTTCCGACGAAATCGGCCACGTGCCGGTCGACCGCCGCCGACGCGAGGGCGGGGTCGTACGGCGCCTTGTCGGCCGAGTCGACGGTGCGGCCGGTGACCCGGGCCGGTTTGAGTCCGGTGGCGTGGTCGTACGTGTGGAAGTCGCGGTAGGCGCCGTGTCCGGGGTAGCCCGACTTCGGCGACCAGACCCGGTAACTGACCTGCAGATCGCGTCCGAACGCGACCACGTGCGAGTCCCGGACCGGCCGGCCGAGGGAGGTGTCGCCGCGCAGGGCGGGACCGTCGACCATGAAATGCGTGACGCCGGCCTCGGCGTATCCGGTCTCCATGCCGGGGGTGTACCCGCATTCGGGCCCCCAGATACCTGTCGGCGTGCAGTTCCACCGGGCGGCGGCGTCGGCGAGTCCCTCGCGAAGGGAGAACGAACGCAACCGCGGATCGAGCAGCGGCTGGAACGGATGGGCGAGCGGACCGCCGAGCAGTTCGAACGCCTCGCGGTCCAGGAGGTCGCGGAGAACCGGAGAGCCGCCGTGGCGCCAGCGCAACTCGAAGTCGGCGAGCGCGGCGGCGGATGCGCGGTGCTCGCGGGCACCGAGTTCGCGATGGGCGTCGTCGGGCATGCCTGCCGCCTCGTGCGCGCGGATCTGCCAGTTCCCGAGCCAGTGGTGCATCCCGGCCAGGCAGTGCGGATCATCGAGCTGAGCTGCGAGAACGGGGGTGATGCCGAGGGTCAGCAGATGCGAGCGACCCTCGTCCGACAGCCGTCGCAACATCGCGGTGAGCGGGAGATACGATGCCGCCCACGACTGGTACAGCCATTCCTCGCCGACGGGCCAGCGGCCGTGGTTGGCGAGCCAGGGCAGGTGGGAGTGCAGGACCAGGCAGAACATGCCCGGTTCCGTCGCGTCGCCCGCTCCGGTGCGGTTGTCGGATTCGGTCACCGAACAGGATCCTTCACCGCGATGGCCACCAGGTCGAGGCTGTCGTCGATGTCGCCCTCGTGCAGTGCGAAGTCGTCGACGGTGATGCCTTCGACGTCGCGGGTCAGTTCCTCGGGCCACGGTTCGCCGGCGAGTGCGCGGTCGATCTGCGCGTCGATGAACGAGCCGCCGTGCTTGGCGTCGAGGGCCTTCAGCCGCGCGCCGTGATGGACGCCGGTCATGAGGGCGACGGTGAATCCGGCCTCCTCGAGCAGTTCGGTCAGCTCGGCCGCGTCGAGTTCGCGGGTGTGGAACGGATTGAGCGGTGTGTCGCGGCCGGGCGAGAACGTGATGCGGTTGGGGGTGCTGACGAGCAGTTCTCCGCCGGGGGTCAGCACCCGGAAGCACTCGCGCAGGAATTGGGCCTGGTCCCACAGGTGTTCGATCACCTGGAAATTGACGACGGTGTCGACGGATTCGTCGCCGAGGGGAAGCTCCGCGAGGTTGCCGTGGAGCATCTCGACCCGGGGGTACCGTGCGCGGACGTGTTCGACGGCGGAGATGTCGTAGTCGAGTCCGGTGACGCCGTCTGCCACATCGGCAATCATGTTGGCGCCGTAGCCTTCTCCGGATCCTGCCTCGAGTACCCGGCGACCCGCGCAGCGGGGGAGGAGGTCGCGGTAGACGACCTCGTGCCGCCGGAACCAGTAGTTCTCCTCGGGGATACCGGGCACGGTCCGCTCGCCCGTGAGGGGCAGTGGCGCGTCCTCGCGGTCGCCGACAAATGATTCGCTCACCGCAGCGAGGTTAGTGCCCCCGGCAAGGTCGCTCGTCCAGGTGGTCTACATCACAGCGGTGAAATGCGGTTTCGGCCGTTATGGTGAACGAGACTTTCGCGCAAGTTACCGACCGGTAACTTAGCGTGGGGTAATCTGTCGCAGAGCAATCGTGCGACGAAATATCGAAGACGAGAGCTCGGTCCACGCGGAGCGGCTCACGATAACCACGCAAGAACACACAGGAGGTCGACGAAGACCCATGACGAACATCGTTGTTTTGATCAAGCAGGTCCCCGACACGTGGTCCGAGCGCAAGCTGACCGACGGCGACTACACGCTTGACCGCGAGGCCGCCGATGCAGTGCTCGACGAGATCAACGAGCGCGCCGTCGAAGAAGCGCTTCTGATCAAGGAGGCCCAGGGCGGCGAGGTGACCGTCCTCTCCGCAGGTCCGGACCGCGCCACCGACGCCATCCGCAAGGCTCTGTCCAAGGGTGCCGACAAGGCTGTGCACATCAACGACCCGGCACTCCACGGCTCCGACGCGGTGCAGACCGCGTGGACCCTGGCCGCGGCGCTCGGACAGATCACGTTCGAGAACGAAGAGCCCGCCGACCTGATCATCGCCGGCAACGAGGCCACCGACGGCCGCGTCGGCGCCGTTCCGGCCATCATCGCCGAGTACCTGGGCATCCCGCAGCTCACGCAGCTGCGCAAGCTGACCGTCGCCGACGGCACCGTCACCGGTGAGCGCGAGACCGACGAGGGCGTCTTCGGCCTCGAGGCGAGCCTGCCGGCCATCGTCAGCGTCACCGAGAAGATCAACGAGCCCCGCTTCCCCTCCTTCAAGGGCATCATGGCCGCGAAGAAGAAGGAAGTCCTCGTCTACACGCTGGCCGACCTCGGTGTCGACCCGGAGACCGTCGGTGTCGCCAACGCGGGCACCACCGTCACCGCCTCCACCCCCAAGCCCCCGCGTACCGCTGGTGAGCGCATCGTCGACGAGGGCGACGGCGGCAGCAAGATCGCCGCCTACCTCGTGGGCCAGAAGATCATCTGATCGCGCCCCTCCACAGACCAGCAGACACATCCAGGGAGAGTTAGACATGGCAGAAGTACTGGTGCTCGTCGAGCACGCAGAGGGTGCACTGAAGAAGGTCAGCACCGAACTCATCACCGCCGCTCGCGCGCTCGGTGAGCCGGCCGCAGTGGTCACCGGTCCCGCCGGTACCGCGGACAAGCTGGCCGAGGGCCTGGCCGCCGCAGGCGCGGCCAAGATCTACGTCGCCGAGTCGGACGACATCGAGGGCTACCTGATCACGCCGAAGGTCGACGTGCTCGCGTCGCTCGTCGAGTCGGCCGCCCCGGCCGCGGTCATCACCGCCGCCAGCGTCGAGGGCAAGGAGGTCTCCGGACGTCTTGCTGCCCGCATCGGCTCCGGCCTGCTCGTCGACGTCGTCGACGTGAAGTCCGACGGCAGCGCCGTGCACTCCATCTTCGGTGGCGCGTTCACCGTCGACGCCAAGGCCAACGGCGACGTCCCGGTCATCTCGGTCCGCCCGGGCGCCATCGAGGCGAAGCCCGAAGCCGGTGCAGGCGAGAAGGTTTCCGTCGAGGTTCCGGCCCAGGAAGAGGGTGCGGTCAAGATCACCTCGCGTGATCCGATCGTCGGTGGCGACCGCCCCGAGCTCACCGAGGCGACCGTCGTCGTCTCCGGTGGCCGCGGTGTCGGCAGCGCCGACAAGTTCACCGTCGTCGAGGAGCTCGCCGATTCGCTCGGCGCCGCTGTCGGTGCCTCGCGTGCCGCGGTCGACTCGGGCTACTACCCGGGCCAGTTCCAGGTCGGTCAGACCGGTAAGACGGTCTCCCCGCAGCTGTACATCGCGCTCGGCATCTCCGGTGCCATCCAGCACCGCGCCGGTATGCAGACGTCGAAGACCATCGTCGCCGTGAACAAGGACGAGGAAGCCCCGATCTTCGAGATCGCGGACTACGGCATCGTCGGCGACCTGTTCAACGTCGCTCCGCAGCTCACCGAGGCCGTCAAGGCTCACAAGGGCTGATTTTCCACCGACGGCGGCCCCGTTCCCTTTCCCGGGAGCGGGGCCGCCGTCGTATCTTCCGTCGTTCATCCGGGCTGCATCGACACGACACCCGGGCGACGCCCCCACGCCGCCCCTGCTCGGTAAACCTGCGCCATGACAACTTCGTCAGTTCTCCGCGCACCGAGTGAGACCGCCGATTCTGTTGTAACCGCACCCAGATACTCCCTGGTGGTCTCGTCCGACCGTGAACACCGCGTTGCCGCTCAGCGGTTGCGGTACCGCGTGTTCGCCTCCGAGCCCGGCTTCTCCGTCCCCGCGCACGCGGACGCCCTCGACGCCGACCGGTTCGACGACTTCTGCGACCACCTCCTCGTGCGGCACGAGGAGACCGGCGAGTTCGTCGGGTGCTATCGCATGCTCCCGCCCGACGCCGCCGCCCAGGCCGGCGGCTATTACACCGTCACCGAATTCGACATCTCGGCGCTCGACCCCGTCGGCAACCGCATCGTCGAGATGGGCCGGGCGTGCGTCGACCCCGATCACCGTTCCGGTTCGGTCCTGAGCCTGATGTGGGCCGGGATCCTCCACTACCTGCAGTTGACCGGATACGAGTGGGTGATGGGCTGCGTCTCCGTGCCGATGCGGGAGCACCCGGACGCGGTGGCCGGTTCGAACGTCCGCGGCGTGCGTGATCTGCTGCTCCGCAAGTACGGCAGCGACCCGGCTTCCCGGGCCGTGCCCAGGAACCCGGTGCGCGTCGACGGGCGATCACTCGACGAGATCGACCCGCCGGTTCGCCCGGTCCTGCCGCCCCTGCTCCGGGGATATCTGCGCCTCGGCGCCAAGGTGTGCGGCGAGCCCGCGCACGATCCGGAATTCGGGGTCGCCGACTTCGTCGCCCTGCAGGGACTGCACGGCGCGAACGAGCGGTACCTCGACCGCCTGCGTTCGGCTTCGGCCACTTTCGAGGCGGGGGCGCAGGCATGACCGCCGCCGTGCCGGAGACGGCCGCGGTTCCCGTGCATCCGTGGATGCCGTCGAGTCCGTGCGGCGCGGGATGCCTGCCCGCGGAGGCGAACGCCGTGTCGATCCCGACCGTGGTCGTCCGGTGGTGCCTCGTGGTGTCGGCACTGGCGACGGCGCCGCTCCTGACCGCGGGATGGTTGCTGCCGCGGTCGTGGCGAACCGGTCTGCAGCGTCGGTACGCGGCGATTCTGTTGCGCTGCGTGGGAATTCGACTCGTCGTGGTCGATCACCGCGGAAAGCGCCGGCACGACGGCGGACTTCTCGTGGTGGCAGGCCACGTGTCGTGGACCGACGTGCTGGTGCTCAGTGCGCTCGCACCGGCGAACTTCGTCGCCCGCGGGGATCTGCTGGACTGGCCGGTTCTGGGTTCGCTGGCCCGGCGGATGCGGGTCGTTCCGATCGAACGGCAGAGCCTGCGGGCGCTCCCCGGCACGGTGGCGACGACGGCGGGAAGGCTGCGCGACGGCGAACGAGTCGTGGCGTTCCCGGAAGGCACCACGTGGTGTGGACGGGCGTACGGCGGATTCCGGCCCGCGCTGTTCCAGGCGGCGATCGACGCGGAATGCCCCGTCCAGCCGATCTCGCTGCGATACACCGGCCGGGGCGGGGAACTGACGACCGGGCCGTGCTTCGTGGGCGAGGAGACGATCGGCCGGTCGATCCGGCGCATCATCCGTCAGAAGGGCGTCAACGCCGAGGTCCGGCTGGCGCCGATCGAGTATCCCGGGGAGTGCCGCCGGGATCTGGCGGCCCGATGCGAACGCGCCGCCCGAGGCGACGAACGCATCGATCTCGCTGCGCACGACATCGTCGATCCGCTGCAGGGCGCGGTCGCGACGGCGGCTGCGGGCATCGAGGCGGCGGAGCGTCTCGTCGCCTGAGCTATCCTGGTCACGTCATGACCTCTGCCCGCAGTGCCGATCGCCCCGTCTACCTGGACCACGCAGCCACCACTCCCATGGTGCCGGCCGCCGTCCGGGCGATGACCGACATCTTCAGTACCGTGGGCAATGCGTCCTCGCTGCACGGTTCCGGGCGCGCCGCCCGCCGTCGCATCGAGGAGGCCCGCGAGTCCATCGCCGCCGACCTCGGCGCCAGGCCGTCCGAGGTCATCTTCACCTCCGGCGGCACCGAGAGCGACAACCTCGCGGTCAAGGGCATCTTCTGGGCGCGGCGTGACGCCGACCCCGGACGGGTGCGGATTCTGGCCGGTGCCGTCGAGCACCATGCGGTGCTCGACGCGGTGGAGTGGCTCGAGAAGCACGAGGGCGCACAGGTCACGTGGCTGCCCGTCGACGAACTGGGCCGGGTGTCGCCGCAGACGCTGCGCGACGAACTCGCCGTCCATGCGGACGAGACCGCGCTGGTCACGATCATGTGGGCCAACAACGAGGTCGGCACGATCATGCCGATCACCGAACTCGCCGCCGTGGCGGCCGAGTTCGGTGTGCCCATGCACAGCGACGCGGTCCAGGCCGTCACGCACATCCCCGTGGACTTCGCCGCGAGCGGGCTGTCCGCGCTGAGCATCGCCGCGCACAAGGTCGGCGGACCGCAGGGCGTCGGTGCGCTCCTGCTGGGACGGCAGGTGCCGTGTGTGCCGCTGCTGCACGGCGGGGGGCACGAACGCGACCTGCGTTCGGGCACCCCGGACACCGCCGGTGTCGTCGGCATGGCGGCGGCGCTGCGCGACGCGACCGCGAACCTCGACTCCCGCGCCGCGGACCTGACCGTCCTGCGCGACCGCCTCATCGAGCGCGTCGGCGAGATCGTGCCGGACGCCGTGCTGAACGGTCCGGCAGGCAGCGCGCGACTGCCGGGCAACGCCCACTTCACGTTCCCCGGCTGCGAGGGCGATTCGCTGCTGATGCTGCTCGACGCGGCCGGGATCGAGTGTTCGACCGGCTCGGCGTGTACCGCCGGTGTCGCCCGCCCGAGCCACGTCCTGACCGCGATGGGCGTGGATTCCGCGACCGCTCGCGGGTCGTTGCGCTTCTCGTTCGGGCACACGTCGACGGTCGCGGACGTGGATGCAGTCATCGCGGCACTGCCGCACGTTGTGGAGCGCGCCCGCGCCGCCGGGCTCGCCGGTGTCGGAGCGCGTGGAGGGGATCGTTGATGCGAGTACTGGCGGCCATGAGTGGCGGCGTCGATTCCGCCGTGGCGGCGGCACGGGCAGTCGCTGCCGGACACGACGTGGTGGGTGTGCATCTCGCGCTGTCCGCCGACCCGGGCACGCTGCGCACCGGGTCCCGGGGCTGCTGCTCCAAGGAAGACGCCGGAGATGCCCGGCGTGCCGCAGACGTCCTCGGAATCCCGTTCTACGTCTGGGATTTCGCCGACCGCTTCAAGGAAGACGTGATCGACGACTTCGTGGCGTCGTACGCGGCGGGGGAGACCCCCAACCCGTGCCTGCGGTGCAACGAGAAGATCAAGTTCGCGGCGCTCGCGGATCGCGCGATCGCCCTCGGATTCGACGCGGTGGCCACCGGACACTACGCGCAGCTCGAGAACGGTGTGCTGCGCCGGGCCGTCGATGCGGACAAGGACCAGTCGTACGTGCTCGGGGTGCTGACCGCCGAGCAGCTGTCGCGGGCGATGTTCCCCGTCGGTGACACCCCGAAGGACCGGATCCGGGAAGAGGCCGCCGAACGCGGCCTCGCCGTGGCGAACAAGCCCGACAGCCACGACATCTGCTTCATCCCGTCCGGTGACACCCGGGCGTTTCTCGGTGCCCACATCGGTGTCCGCCCGGGCAGCGTTGTCGACGCCGATTCGGGTGAGGTGCTCGCGGAACACGAAGGCGTGCACGGGTTCACGATCGGCCAGCGGAAGGGCCTCGGCGTCCAGGGCCCCGCGGCCGACGGGCAGCCGCGGTACGTGACGTCGATCGAACCCGAAACCGGCACCGTCCGTGTCGGTTCGGCACGCAACCTCGAAGTGCACGCGATCACCGCGGACCGCGCCGTGTGGACGTCCGGAAGCGCACCGGCCGGACCGGTCGAATGCACCGTCCAGGTGCGCGCGCACGGCGGACTCGCCGAGGCGGTGGCGGAAGCCGCCGACGGCGGTATCCGCATCTCGCTGCGCGCACCGCTCACCGGCGTCGCGAAGGGGCAGGCCGTCGTTCTGTACCGGACCGACCCGGCAGGCGACATCGTGCTGGGCAGCGGAACCATCTCGGGTACCGACGCGCGTCCGAACACGCAGTGACGCAGGATATTTCACTGGCCGGTGCCGTCACCGGCGTCGGCTCGTGGCCCGGAACGGACCCGCGCGAATCCGCCACCATCGTCCTCGGCGAACTCGGCCGGCTCCCGCATCTGGTGGAGTTGCCCGCCCGCGGGCTCGGCGCCGACATGATCGGCCGGGCCAGTGCCCTGCTCGTGGATCTGCAGCTGGACGTGTCCACGTCCGCCTACCGCGTGGTGCAGCGCCGCGGCTCGGTCGCCAAGCGGGCGACCGACTTCCTGAACCAGGACCTCGACGCGCTCGAGGAGGCGTGGGAGAGTGCGGGCCTCGTCGGGGCCGATCACGTCGTGAAGGTGCAGTCGGTGGGTCCTCTCACACTCGCGGCCGAGGTGGAACTCGGCACCGGCAGGCGCGTGCTCACCGACCCCGGTGCGGTGCGCGACTTCGCCGAATCGCTGGGAGAAGGACTCGCGCGGCACGCCGCGGAGGTCACCCGGCGTCTCGGTGCGCAGGTGCTGATCCAGTTCGACGAGCCACGTCTGCCCGCCGTGCTGGCGGGCACGCTGTCCGGCCGGTCGAGGCTCGAGACCGTGCGGGCGATGCCGGAACCGGAGGCCCTCGCCGTGCTCGAGGCCACCCTCGCCGGGTCCGGCGGGGTGACCGTGGTGCACTGCTGTTCCGCGGATCTGCCCACCGACCTGCTGCGCCGCAGCAGTGCGCGCGCGGTCGGACTGGACGTGTCGCAGCTGGCGCCTTCGGACCTGGACGGCATCGGCGAGTTGCTCGACGCGGGCAAGGAGCTGGCGCTGGGGCTGATTCCGACCACCGCCCCCGCCGTGCCAGTCACCTGGCGCGACCTCGCCCGACCTGCGGTGACGCTGATCGACCGGCTCGGATTTCCGCGCACGACGCTGCGGACCCAGGTCGCCGTGACGCCGGCCTGCGGACTCGCGGGCGCCGACGCCTCCTGGAGTCGCGACGCGCTGAAGTTGTGCGCCGATGTGAGCAGCGCGTTCACCGACGACCCCGAATCACTCTGAGTCCGCCGTTCGGTGTCGGCCGGACCGGTTAATCTTCGATGGTGAGTGAATCGACCGAAGCCCCGACACCGGCCCCCGGAACCGTCCGGGAGCACTGGAACGAGCTGGCCGAGGAAGTGCGGCAGCACCAGTTCCGCTACTACGTCCGCGACGCGCCCATCATCTCCGACGGAGAGTTCGACGTGCTGCTGGGCGAGCTGAACGACCTCGAGAACCAGTACCCCGACCTGCGGACGCCCGATTCGCCGACCCAGCTCGTCGGCGGCGGATTCGCCACCGATTTCGCCGCCGCCGATCACCTCGAGCGGATGCTGAGCCTCGACAACGTCTTCGCGACCGACGAACTGCGCACCTGGATCAGCCGGGTGGAGCAGGAGACCGGCCCCGACCTGCACTACCTGTGCGAGGTGAAGATCGACGGGGTCGCGCTGAACCTGGTGTACGAGAACGGCAGACTCGTCCGCGCCGCCACCCGGGGCGACGGCCGGACCGGCGAGGAAGTGACGCTCAACGCCCGGACCATCGACGACATCCCGGAAAAGCTCACCGGCACAGACGAATACCCGGTTCCCGCGCTCCTCGAGGTGCGCGGCGAGGTGTTCTTCCGGCTCGAGGACTTCGCGGCACTCAACGCGGCGCTCGTCGAGGAGGGCAAGGCGCCGTTCGCGAATCCGCGGAACTCCGCGGCCGGGTCGCTGCGGCAGAAGAATCCGGCCGTCACGGCCCGCAGGCGGCTCGGGATGATCTGCCACGGCCTCGGCCGGAGCGAAGGATTCGAGCCGGCGTCCCAGTACGACGCCTATGTCGCGCTGGCGGCGTGGGGCCTGCCGGTGTCCACCCACACCGTCCGGGTCACGGGCGCGGACGCCGTCGTGGACAGGGTGCAGTACTGGGGCGAGCACCGGCACGACGTGGAGCACGAGATCGACGGCCTGGTGGTCAAGGTCGACGAGACGTCGCTGCAACGCCGGCTGGGTTCCACGTCCCGGGCGCCGCGCTGGGCGATCGCGTACAAGTACCCGCCGGAGGAGGCCACCACCAAGCTCCTCGACATCCGGGTCAACGTCGGCCGCACCGGCCGGGTCACCCCGTTCGCCTACATGGAGCCGGTCACGGTCGCCGGATCCACCGTCTCCCTCGCCACCCTGCACAACGGCTCCGAGGTCAAGCGCAAGGGCGTGCTGATCGGCGACACGGTGGTGCTGCGCAAGGCCGGTGACGTGATTCCCGAGGTACTCGGGCCCGTGGTCGATGCCAGGACCGGTGACGAATACGAGTTCGTGATGCCGGCGAACTGCCCGGAGTGCGACACGCCGCTCGCTCCCGCCAAGGAGGGGGACGCGGACATTCGCTGCCCCAACCAGCAGTACTGCCCCGCGCAACTCCGGGAACGCGTGTTCCACGTCGCGGGCCGCGGGGCATTCGACATCGAGGTGCTCGGCTACGAGGCCGCGACGAGCCTGCTCGAAGCGCAGGCGATCGGCGACGAGGGCGACCTGTTCTCGCTCACCGAGGACGACCTGCTGAAGACGACGCTCTTCCGGACCAAGGCGGGCGGGCTGTCGGCCAACGGCCGCAGGCTGCTCGACAACCTCGATTCCGCCAAGGACAAGCCGTTGTGGCGAGTGCTGGTCGCCCTGTCGATCCGCCACGTCGGTCCGACGGCGGCGCGCGCGCTCGCGGGCGAGTTCGGGTCGCTCGACCGGATCCGGGAGAGCTCCGTCGAGGAACTCGCGGCGGTCGACGGGGTCGGTGGCACCATCGCCGCGGCCGTCGCCGAATGGTTCGGCGTCGACTGGCACCGGCAGATCGTCGACAAGTGGTCGGCGGCCGGGGTGCGGATGGAAGACGAACGCGACGAATCGATTCCGCGCAACCTCGAGGGCCTGTCGATCGTCGTCACGGGTTCGCTCGAGACGTTCTCCCGCGACCAGGCGAAGGAGGCGATCCTCGTCCGCGGCGGCAAGGCCGCGGGTTCGGTGTCGAAGAAGACGGCATTCGTGGTGGCCGGTGAATCCCCGGGGTCGAAGCACGACAAGGCCGTCGAACTCGGTGTCCCGGTCCTCGACGAGGACGGGTTCCGCCGACTGCTGGAGGGAGGACCGGACGCGGTCACGGATTCCGGAGTGTGACGGGAACCTCACGCTCGAGTTTTGGGCGGCGTGAGCTGTCCTGTCATAGTTCTGGACATGATCGAGATTCGGAATGCGACACCGGACGAGTACGAGGCCGTCAGCGACCTCACGGTGATCGCCTACGTGGGCGGCGGACACGTCGAGGCGCACGATCCGTACACGAACCGGTTGCGCGACACCGCTGAACGGGCGGACAAGGCGCAGGTCCGGGTGGCGGTGATGGAGGGCCGGATCGTGGGTTCCGTCACGATCGCGGAACCGGCCTCCCCGTATGCCGACGTCGCGCAGCCGGGGGAACTCGAATTCCGGATGCTCGCCGTGTCACCCGACGCCCGCGGTTCCGGCGTCGGGTCGGCGCTCGTGCGGCATGTGCTCGACACCGCCTACGACCGCGGCGACCGGGCGGTCGTGATGTCGACCCAGCCGGACATGGAAGACGCCCGCCGCATCTACGACCGCAACGGCTTCGTGCCTGTGCCCGAACGCAATTGGGCACCGATCCCGGGTGTCGAGCTGACCGTCCTGGTCCGCGAACTCGTCTGAGGCGACCACGGCCCCGGACCGGCCGGCCCGGGGCGGAGGTCAGCTCAGCACGGTCGCGATGATGCCTGCGAGGTAGCCCAGACGGGCGATCTCGGACGGACGGAACTCCGGGCCGCCGGGGCGGCCGAGCATCAGCACCCGGCCGGTGGTCCCGAGGGGGGCCGCGGCGAGTGTGGTGTTCATGTCGCGCCACACCTGCGGCACCCAGTCGCCCTCGCCGTCGAGCGCCGTGGGCTTCTCCAGCGGCATCCACGGGATCTCGGTGGCGTGTGTCTCGGGCGCTCCCGAGCTGCCGACCACCCGGTATGCGCCGTGCGGGCCGAGATCTGCGACCACGGACCAGCCGACCCGGAGCACCCGCGGGGCGCCGTCGACGAGGACCTGCAGTCGATCGTCCGCGGCGGTGGCGACCTGGTCGATGAGCTCGAGCTCGCGGTGGGTGTCGAGTATTCCGGCGTACGGCCGGATGGAGTCGACGCTGACGCCGGGCAGGTTCTCGGCGGCCGTGATGAGGGTGTCGGGGAGCGATCCCGGCTCGACATCGACCACGAGGTCGTCGATGGCGAATCCGGCACCCCGTTCCACCACGTCGAGCGACAGAATGTCAGCACCCACCGAGCCCAGGGCGACGGCGAGAGAGCCGAGGCTACCGGGACGGTCGGGGAGCTGGACGCGAAGCAGATACGACACGTGCGTCCCTTTCACCACGAGATAGACGCGGGAGTACCTGCGACCCCCGTCGCTCACCATCCTTGCACTTTCGTTCCCGAGTATGCGGCCGCCCCTGCGGCTTCGCCCGGGTCGGGACGGGGACTCGCAGGTCGCGTTCGATTCGTGACATCGCCGATACGGATTCGCCTCGTGCGCGAAACACGACAGCCCAAACATGGGTGCATGAACACCACGGCAACGGGAGTGACGACCTCCGTCTCGAGGCGGGTGGCGGCAGGCAGGGAGCAGGAATTCCTGCGCTGGACGGACGCCGGGATGGCGATGGCGGGCACGTTCCCGGGGTTCCTCGGCGGGGGCTGGCTGCGCGCGGCGTCCGACCCGGAGCAGTACCACGTGGTGTACCGGTTCGCGGACGAGGACACGCTCGACGCGTGGACCACCTCGCCTGCGCGGAAGGTGTGGGTGGGGCGGGGGACGGGACTGGCGCAGGACACGGTGACGCACCGGCTGACCGGGGTGGAGGGATGGTTCGAACCGCAGTCGACGCTCACCCACGCCGTGCGGGTCAGCACTCCACCACCGCGGTGGAAACAGGCGGTCACCATCTGGCTGGGTTTCTTCCCGATCTCGCTGCTCGTCGCGATGGTCGTCACTCCCCGGCTGGCGGCCCTGGACGTGGTGACCCGCACAGTGGTGGCGTCGGTGCTCACGACTCCGGTGATGGTCTTCGTGGTTCTACCGTTCCTGACGGCCAGGTTGCGGCGCTGGCTGCACGGCTGATCCGGGCACTGCTCTAGGCTGGGACCCACTTGTGTACGTCCGAATGTGTACGTCCGAACCGAAAGGGGCCCCGCGGTGCCTGCCATCTCCCGTGACGAGGTCGCGCACCTCGCGCGGCTGTCTCGACTCGCCCTGACCGATGCCGAGCTCGACGAGTTCGCCGGTCAGCTGGACTCGATTCTCAGCCACGTGAAGGTGGTCACCGAGGTGCCCGCCGAGGATGTTCCGCCGATGGCGAACCCGAACGCCGTCACCAACGTGACCCGTCCCGACGTGATCGTTCCCGGCCTGACGCCCGAGCAGGCGCTGTCCGGCGCGCCGGCCGTCGAGCAGGACCGTTTCGCCGTCCCGCAGATTCTTGGAGAGGGCGAATGAGCGCCGATCTGACCACCCTCGACGCCGCAGACCTCGCGTCGAAGATCCACAGCCGTGAGGTGTCGTCCGTCGAGGTCACCCAGGCGCATCTGGACCGCATCGCCGCGGTCGACGGTGAACTGAACGCCTTCCTGCACGTGGCGGGCGAGCAGGCCCTCGTGTCGGCGAAGGAGGTGGACAGCAGCCTCGCCGCAGGTGCTGCCCCCGCCTCCCCGCTCGCCGGAGTTCCGTTGGCGCTCAAGGACATCTTCACCACCACCGACATGCCCACCACGTGCGCGTCGAAGATCCTCGAAGGCTGGATCGCGCCGTACGACGCGACGCTGACGAAGAAGCTGCGCGACGCCGGCATTCCGATCCTGGGAAAGACCAACCTCGACGAGTTCGCGATGGGGTCGTCCACCGAGAACTCCGCCTACGGCCCCACCCGCAACCCGTGGGACACCACCCGCATCCCGGGCGGCTCCGGAGGCGGCAGCGCCGCGGCCCTCGCGTCCCGGCAGGCCCCGCTCGCGATCGGCACCGACACCGGTGGCTCGATCCGCCAGCCCGCCGCCGTCACGGCGACGGTCGGCACCAAGCCGACGTACGGCACGGTGTCCCGGTTCGGTCTCGTCGCCTGCGCGTCCTCGCTCGACCAGGGTGGCCCGTGCGGCCGCACGGTTCTCGACACCGCACTGCTGCACGAGGTCATCGCCGGACACGACCCGCGCGACTCCACGTCCATCGATGCGCCGGTGCGCCCCGTGGTGGCGGCTGCGCGCGAGGGCGCCGGCGGCAACCTGAAGGGCGTGAAGGTCGGTGTGGTCAAGGAACTGCACTCCGACAGCTACCAGCCCGGGGTCATCTCCTCGTTCGATGCCGCCGTCGCGCAACTCACCGAACTCGGTGCCGAGGTCGTCGAGGTGTCGTGCCCCAACTTCGAGTACGCGCTCGCGTCGTACTACCTCATCCTGCCGAGCGAGGTGTCGTCGAATCTCGCGCGCTTCGACGCCATGCGGTACGGGCTGCGCATCGACCAGGGCGACATGAGCGCCGACCAGGTGATGGCCGCCACGCGCGCCGCCGGATTCGGCCCGGAGGTCAAGCGCCGCATCATGATCGGCACCTACGCCCTGTCGTCCGGCTACTACGACGCCTACTACGGTCAGGCGCTCAAGGTGCGGACGCTCATCGCCCGGGACTTCGACAAGGCCTACGAGAAGGTGGACGTCCTGGTGTCGCCCACCAGTCCGTTCACGCCGTGGAAGCTGGGCGAGAAGGTCGGCGACCCGCTCGCGATGTACCTCTCCGACCTGTGCACGCTGCCCACCAACCTGGCCGGGCACTGCGCGATGTCGGTTCCGTCGGGACTGTCCGCGGACGACGGCCTGCCGGTGGGTCTGCAGATCATGGCCCCCGCGCTGGCCGACGAGCGGCTGTACCGGGTCGGTGCCGCCTACGAGGCCGCGCGCGGTCCGATCGGCTCGCCGAGCTAGGGGCAGTCGGGCAGGGCGGTGCCCTGCTCGTTGCCGTAGCGGTGTCCGTGCCCGGACGCGAAGTTCAGCGCGGACACCAGATCGACACTCGTCTGCAGGAACGTGATGCCCGGAATCCATTGGGGGACCGGCGCATCACGTACTGCGAGCGAGAGGTCGGGCCGGTGCAGGATCAGGCCGGGTGACCACCACACCACCGGGTCGGACGTGTTCGCCAGCACCGTCGCGCCGTCCGCCGACACGGAACCGGCGGGCGGGCCGGCCCACAATGCGCCACAGGCGCGGGCCCGCAGTTCGTCGGCGTCGGTGAAAATCGCACTGCCGCCGACGGATCCGAGACTCTGACCGTAGACGTAGAGCGCCGGGCGCAGGACGTCGGGCAGGTCGGCGATCCGCTCGGCGACGGCATCGAACAGTGCGGCCGCCGAGTCGTCTGCGGCGGAACGTCCGAACACGAACGTGATCCAGCTCGGCAGATACGAGTACTGCATGCCGACGATCGCGACGTCGTCGGCGAAGCGCTCCTCGAATCCTTCGGCCGCGTTCTCGTCGATCCACCCCGAGCCGGTGGGTACGGTGACGACGATGGCGGACCGGGTGAAACCACCTGCCCGCTCCAGCTCCGAGACAGCCAGTGCTGCACGTGATTCGACGTCGGGAGCCGAATCCATTCCCACGTAGGTGCGGATGGCGTCCGACTGCTCGCCGGCCGCCACGAACCGCCGTCCCTGGCGCCCGAGCGACTCCCAGCTGATCGCGGACTCCGGACTACCGGACGAGCCGGCGGACACCGGCCGGTGCAGGGACACGTCGACGAGCGCGTTGGAGTCGCTGTAGGACCGGGACATCATGCCCCACAGCGCGGGTCCGGCGACCAGTTGCAACCCGGTCACGAGAACGACGGCGGTGGTGGCGCTGCCGATCCAGCCGAGACGGCGGGCGACCGTCGCGACGACGCTGCCGATGCCGGCGAACAGCAGGAACGTCAGCGCCGCCCCGAGGATCGCCTGCATCCAGTGGTCGGGCCCGATGCCGGGCATCCCCATGGCGGCGCGCAGCGAGTCCTGCCAGTGGTCGGCGAGCACGATCGCCCAGGTCACCACGATCATGGCGCCGATCAGGACGAGGAGACGCACCGAGTCCCGCGGAGGGCGTTGGGGGCGCGAACGCGTGACGAGTCGCCGCAGCAGGCGGACGAGGACGGCGATCCCGAAGCCGAATGCGGCGAGGAATCCGGTGAACAGGGACTGCGTCAGCGCACTCCGGGGGAGCAGTGAGGGGGCGAGCGACGCGAGTGTCGCGGTGGTGACGGTGATCGTGGAGGAGGCGCGGGGGAGAGCGGAGATCGCAATCGTCGTGGTCAGTGCGCGGCGCAGGGCATTCGGCTCGGTTCGCGAGTGACTGTGTGCCGGGCTCCGTCCTGGACCGGACAGAGCCGCGGTGGTCATGCGATCGCCCCGACCGGACGGGGACGGCGGCGGAGCGACCAGGCCGCCGTGCCGGCGAGGAGGGCGACACCGACCCCGCCGGCCAGAGCGTACGGGAGGCCGGATTCGGTGACCGGCGCCGAATAGGCCTGGCGCCAGCTGTTTCCGGTGACGAAGGTGGTCGCGATGTTCGCCGTCACGAAGCACTGCGCCCGTGCCTGTTCGTCGGCACGGGTGTCGCACGAGGTGTGCATCCGCTGATCCAGCTGCGCGTCGAGGGCCTGCCGCGCCCAGGGGCCGAGATCCTCGCCGGACCGCGACGCGTAGCGCAGGAGGTCGTAGCCGAGGTCGTGGGCCTTGCACGCGGTGTCGAACTCGAGCGGCAGCGGCACGGGGGAGGAGCAGTCTCCGCCGGGATTGGCGAGCATTCCGTCGATCCGCACCGGTGTGTACCCCATCACCGATGCGAAGTCGTCGGGGATGGAGTCCTCGGAGAGCGTCGCCGGTGTGGTGAGCGTGTGCACCGCGGCGGAGGCGGCGGCGTTCTCGTGCCGGGGCGTGCTCGCCGCGCCGGTGCCGGCGAATCCTGTCGTGGTCAGCAGTGCGGTGGCGGCGCATGCCACCGCGGCCCAAGTCGTTCTCCGTGTCCCCGTCGTTCGCATGACGACGACGTTATGAATTCGTGTTGCGCCCCCACATCACTCCCGGGTCCGGTTCGGTCACCGGCCTCGTGGGGGGACGGGGCTTCCACCTCATACTCCGGTACTACGCCGACGTGAGTCCGGGGTATGAGGACACTGCGTGACCTGTGTTTCTAGTGTCGAGGGTGTGAAGACGAAGACGCGCATCCGGAGAGCCGCCGAGGGCCAGTGGCTGAACGTGGCCATCGTCGTGGTCACGGCGATCCTGTTCGCCGTGGCGTGGCCGACCCTGCAGCTGACCCACCAGGTCAGTCCGCCCATCCAACCGTTCGTGGCGGCGCTCGCGACGTTCCCGTTCCTGCTCATCCGGTCGAACCCCGCGCTGGCCTGGGCTGTCTCCGCGATCTCGGCGCTGGTGATCCCGCGCGTCTTCGCGCTGCAGGACGGATACGACTACCCCTGGCAGGTCGTCCACATCCTGGTGATGCTCGCCCTGCTGGCCGCGGTCAGCATGCGGGCCGCGATCCCGGTCGTGGGTGTGGCATGGATCTCCACCGTCCTGCTGTTCCTCGCCGACACGCCGGGCACCAACGGTCGCGGGTGGGCCGTGGGACTGACCGCCATCGTCGTGTTCGGTCTGCTGATCCGGTGGCTGGTGCTGTCCCGGCGGCAACTCGCGCAGCAGGAGGAGCTGAGCGAACTCGAGCGCACGCGCCGGACGATCCTCGAGGAGAAGGCGCGCATCGCCCGGGACCTGCACGACGTCGTCGCGCACCACATGTCGATGGTCGTGGTGCAGGCGCAGAGCGCGCCGTACCGCATCGCCGGCATGTCGGACGAGACACGGGCCGAGTTCGAATCGATCGGAGCTGCGGGCCGCGCCGCGCTGAACGAGGTACGCGGACTCCTCGGCGTGCTGCGCAGCGACGGCCAGGTGGCCGAGCACGCGCCGCAGCCCGGGGTCCAGCAGATCAGCGAGCTGCTCGAGGGCAGCCGCAGGGCAGGCATCCCCGTCTCCTGGCGCACCGACGGCGACCCGCGGCTCGTGTCGGAATCGGTCGGTTTGGTGATGTACCGCATCCTGCAGGAATCCCTCGCCAACACGGCCCGCCACGCGGCGGGCGCCGCGGTCGAGGTGACGATCGCGTACGAGACGCCGATCGCATCCGTGTCGATCGTCAACGGCCCGCCGAGGCGGAGCCTCGTCTCGGCCCTGACCAGGCACGAGTCGACCGGCGGCAACGGCATCATCGGGATGCGCGAGCGTGCGCAGGCGGTCGGCGGCGTACTCACCACCCACCTGCACGACAACGGCGGATTCGAGGTCCACGCCGAGTTCCCGGTCGCCTCCGCCTAGGCTGGCGGCGTGGCCATCACCGTATTCATCGCCGACGACCAGGCTATGGTCCGGCAGGGTTTCGGAGCCCTGCTCGCCTCCCAGCCCGACATCAGCGTCATCGGTGACGCCCCGGACGGGGCGGTGGCGGTGAGCGAGGTGAAGCGCCTGCGACCCGACGTGGTGCTGATGGACGTGCGCATGCCGGAGATGAACGGACTCGACGCCGCCCGCGTCATCCTGTCGGCGGGGTTCGATCCGCCGGTGCGGGTGCTCATGCTCACGACGTTCGACGTGGACGACTACGTGTACGAGGCGCTGAGCATCGGGGCCAGCGGCTTCATGCTCAAGGACGCGCCCGCGGAGGAACTCATCCGGGCGGTGCGGGTGGTCGCCGACGGCGAGGCACTCCTCGCCCCCACCGTCACCCGGCGTCTCATCGCCGACGTGACCAGCCGCCGGAGCGCCGCGCGTCGCAAACCGGCCGCGCTGTCGGCGCTGACCCCTCGTGAACGCGAGGTGCTCGAGCTGATCGCCCGCGGCATGTCCAACACCGAGATCGCGGAACGCCTGTTCGTCGCCGAGCAGACCGTCAAGACGCACGTCGGCAAGGTGCTGTCCAAACTGGACCTGCGCGACCGCGCGCAGGCGGTGGTCCTGGCCTACGAGAGCGGTCTCGTCACACCTGGCTGACCGAACCGGCCGATCCGAGGTGCTCGAACACGTTTCGGGCGGCAAGATGTCTAATGAGAACCACCATCACCACACGAGACGACGAGGGGTGCTTGGATGCGGATCGGAATCCTCACCGGAGGCGGCGACTGCCCCGGACTCAATGCGGTGATCAGGGCAGTGGTGCGGACGGCCGACGGGCGGTATCGCAGCTCGGTGGTGGGATTCCGTGACGGGTGGCGTGGCCTGCTCGAAGACCGCAAGGTCGCGCTGTCCAACGACGACCGGATCGACCGGATCCTCACCCGGGGCGGCACCATCCTCGGTACCGCGCGGGTCAACCCCGACAAGCTGAAGGCCGGCCTCGACCAGATCCGGCAGACCCTCGACGACAACGGCATCGACGCGCTCATCCCGATCGGCGGCGAGGGCACGCTCACGGCGGCGAGCTGGCTCGCCGAGAGCGGGGTGCCCGTGATCGGGGTCCCGAAGACCATCGACAACGACATCGACTGCACGGATGTGACGTTCGGTTTCGACACCGCCCTGTCCATCGCGACGGACGCGATCGACCGCCTGCACACCACCGCCGAGTCCCACCAGCGGGTGATGCTCGTCGAGGTGATGGGCAGGCACGCGGGCTGGATCGCCCTGCACTCCGGGCTCGCGACCGGCGCGCACCTCACACTCGTTCCCGAGGTCCCGTTCGACGTCGGCGAGGTGTGCGCCATGGTGAAGAAGCGTTTCCAGCGGGGCGATTCGCATTTCATCTGCGTCGTCGCGGAGGGTGCCACGCCCACCCCGGAGTCGATGAGTCTGCGGGAAGGCGGCATCGACGAGTTCGGCCACAAACGGTTCACCGGGGTCGCGCAGCAGCTCGGCGACGAGATCGTTCGCCGCATCGGCAAGGAGGTGCGGACGACGGTGCTCGGGCACGTGCAGCGCGGCGGCACCCCGACGGCGTACGACCGGGTGCTCGCCACCCGCTTCGGGGTCCACGCCACCGACGCCGTCCACCGCGGCGACTTCGGCAACATGGTCGCGCTGCACGGCACGTCGATCGACCTCGTGCCCCTCGAGGAGGCCACCCGGCGCCTCAAGACGGTGCCGCGGGAGCGGTACGAGGAGGCGGCCGCATTTTTCGGCTGACCGCGTTTTCCGGTGAACCGCCGGACGCATAAACTCTGTGGCATGACTGCTGTCGACACTCCGGACCTCCTCGACTACGACGACGTGCTCGCCAAGTACGAGCCTGTTCTCGGCATGGAGGTGCACGTAGAGCTCGGCACCAACACGAAGATGTTCTGCCCGTGCCCCACCGAGTTCGGCGCCGAGCCGAACACGCAGGTCTGCCCGGTGTGCCTCGGTCTGCCCGGATCGTTGCCCGTCGTGAACGAGGCGGCGGTGGAGTCCGCGATCCGGATCGGGCTCGCACTGAACTGTTCCATCACACCGTGGGGCCGGTTCGCGCGGAAGAACTACTTCTACCCGGACCAGCCGAAGAACTACCAGATCTCGCAATACGACGAGCCGATCGCGATCAACGGATACCTCGACGTGCCGCTCGATGACGGCACCACCTTCCGCGTCGAGATCGAGCGTGCGCACATGGAGGAGGACACCGGCAAGCTGACCCACCTGGGCAGCGACACCGGCCG
>JBCEBZ010000461.1:0-2869 GCA_039206675.1 Rhodococcus sp. (in: high G+C Gram-positive bacteria)
TGGTCGCGTCGGACGTCTGCCCGGCGTGGATCTGCTTGGTCTCGAACGACCAGTTGGCGGTGGGATCGATGCTCTCGGTCACGAGTGGAGTCCTCCGGATTCGGTGCAGTGGATGGGGTGAATCAGTTGTCGCCGGTGAGTGTTTCGACCACGGTGGAGACCGGGGTCGGATTGCGGGTCAGGTCGAGGACCGGGCAGTGCGCATCGACCGCTTCCTGCAGTTCGAGGTAGCGCTCCCGCGGTTCCGGGCCGGTGAGCGTCACGACGACGCGCACTTCGCCGAACCCGGGGCGGACGGCGTCGTCGAAGCCGAAGAACCCGCGCACGTCGAGGTCTCCCTCTGCGCGCGCCGAGATGTCGTCGACACGGACACCGAGCTGTTCGGCCCAGAAGCGGTACGTCACCACCTGGCAGGAGAGCAGTGACGCGAGGTAGTACTCCACGGGATTGGCGGCGGAGTGCTCGCCGCCGAGCGCAGGCGGCTCGTCCACCTCGACGCTGTACTTGCCGAGCGTCACGGTGCTCGCGACGGCGTCGTGGGCCTGTGCGGAGGCGGTGAAGACGACGTGAGCGTTCGCGGAATCCTGCGACACGGCGTCGCGGGTGGCGCCGATGACGGACGTGAGCTGGGAAACGGATGCAGTGGTCATGACAGACGAATCCTCCGAAAACGTGGGTGTGCAGGAAGAACCCGGCGTGGAGAGAAGTCACGCCGGGACGGGTCCGATCAGGAGATCGGACACCTCGAGGTACACACCAGTGCGAAATCGACATGGCGGCGCCGCGTCAGCAGCTCGCCTGAGTCGATCACGCCGGATTCGGTCACGGGTCAGACTGTAACCGCACGACACGCATTCCGACCAGCCCCATAGGAAATTCGGCTCACTCAGGTGGGCAGCGCGCGGCACAGGGCGTCGAGCGTGGCCGGGAATCGCGCCGACGACGGCGTGCTGTAGCCGACGACGAGGCCGTCCGGCCGGTCCGCGGGACCGTCCGGATGGCGGAACGTGCGCAGGCCCTCCACCGCGAGACCGAGGGCCGCGGCGCGCTCGAGGGTGGCCGCCTCCGTCCCGGCGGGAAGTTCGAGGACGGCGTGCAGGCCGGCCGCGATGCCGGTGACGCGCACGTGGGGTGCGCGGGCCGCGAGCGTCTCGACGAGGGTGTCGCGCCGGCGGCGGTAGAGGGTGCGCATCCTGCGGACGTGCCGGTCGAAGACGCCCCGTTCGATGAAGTCCGCCAGGGTCAGCTGGTCCGTTGCGCTGACCCATCTTTCGTACAACCCCTTGACGGCCAGGACGTCGTCGATCAGACGTTCCGGCAGCACCATCCACCCCACCCGGATCGCGGGAGACAGGCTCTTGCTCACGGTGCCCAGATAGGCCACCTGTTCCGGCGCCAGACCCTGCAGGGCGCCGACGGGCTGACGGTCGTACCGGAACTCCCCGTCGTAATCGTCCTCGATCACGACCGCACCGGTCGTGCGCGCCCATTCCACGAAAGCCGTTCTCCTGCTCGGGTGGAGCGGACCTCCGGTGGGGAACTGGTGGGCCGGGGTGAGCAGTGCTGCGGACAGACGCGGGCCCGTCGCGTCCGGGGGTTGGGCGCCGCGGTGGTCGAGGTGCAGGGGGACGGTCGCGGCGCCGGCGTCGCCGAGCAGTTCGCGATGCAGATGCAGCCCGTAGCCTTCGACGGCGATCGGTCCCTTCACGGCGCGGGCGAGCAGCCACAGCCCGTGCCCCGAACTCGCACTGACCACGATGCGCTCGGGATCGGTGCGGACTCCTCGTGCGCGGGCCAGGTATTCGGCGACGGCGCGGCGCAGTTCGGGACGGCCCCGCGGATCGCCCGGACCGAACGCGTCGTTGGGCGCCGCGGTGAGCGCCCGGCGGGCCGACACCATCCAGGCGGCTCGTGGAAACTCCGCGACGTCGGGCGAACCGGGCAGCAGGCTCCACTCGGGCCGGGGTGCGGCCGCGGGGCGGGTCAGCGGGCCGTGGGCGGGCTCGCGTGCCCGATCGGCGACCCGGGTCCCCGATCCCTGCCGTGCCGTGAGCCAGCCCTCCGCGACGAGTTCGGAGTACGCCTCGGCGACGGTGTTGCGGGCGACGCCGAGGTCGAGGGCCAGCGTGCGGGACGGCGGGAGGGCGGTGCCTGCGACGAGCCGTCCCGAGCGAATCGACTCGCGCAGCGCGGACACCAGCGTGGCGCGCACCCCGGACGAGCGTCCGTCGGCGGGCGCGGCGAGGTCGAGATGGAGGTCGCGGCCCAGACCCGAATTGGCCCAAGATTTCATGCTCGAATTGAACCATGGTGATGGGCTATTTTGGGCCTACCGTTCTCCTATGACCACAACAGAGCGCAAGACCCGAGTCGACCTCGCACGCAAGGCCCCCGCCGTCTACAAGGCGATGATCGCCCTCGACGCCGCCGCACGGCAGGGCCTCGACCCGGAACTGGTCGAGCTGGTGCTCACCCGGTGCTCCCAGATCAATCACTGCGCGTGGTGCATCGACATGCACACCGCCGATGCCCGCACGATCGGCATCAGCGAACAGAAACTGTTCCTGCTCGGCGCGTGGGAGGAAATGCACGGCCTGTACACCGACAAGGAGCGCGCCGCGCTCGCACTCGCCGAATCGATCACCGTGCTGACCGACGGCTTCGTCCCGGACTCGGTGTACGAGGAGGCGGAGGAGCACTTCGACGAGACCGAACTGGCCCAGCTCATCTCGCTGGTGCTCACGATCAATGCGTGGAATCGCATCGCCGTGAGCACCCGCAAGATCCCGCGGGTGCGCTGACCGCGGCGCTGACCGCTCAGAAGTTTCCGCGGGCGGCCTGTTCGCGTTCGATGGCTTCGAAGAGGGCC
>JBCEBZ010000462.1:0-11461 GCA_039206675.1 Rhodococcus sp. (in: high G+C Gram-positive bacteria)
GAGTGTTTCATTTCGTAGCAGAACTGGTCACGTCGATCCAGGAGCACCTCGACGCGCACAACGACGACCTCCGTCCGTACGTCTGGGCCGCGATCACCGAATCGATCCCGCGAGAGTGGCCCGCGGGCCATCGTCTCGCGGAAGTGCGCTAACT
Organism: Rhodococcus sp. (in: high G+C Gram-positive bacteria); assembly: GCA_039206675.1. GTDB lineage: Bacteria > Actinomycetota > Actinomycetes > Mycobacteriales > Mycobacteriaceae > Rhodococcus_F. Next base: position 155 of record JBCEBZ010000462.1, read on the forward strand.
GCTGGGCACACCACTAGTCGATGCCGACGAAGCAGGTTCGGGAAGAACAGAGGTTCCGCGGAAGGCGATTCCTGGTCCCACATGATTGCCTCCGTCGAGTGGGATCACGGCCCCAGTTACGTAGTCGCTCATCGGGCCGGCGAGAATCACGCCCCATGCCGCGACCTCATCGGGGGTCGCGGTCCTGGCTGCGGGAGTTCCACCGATGAGAACATCGGAGATTTCCTCGCCGTACATTCCGACCGCGCCCGACGTCAGGTACTGCGGACCGAGCGCATTTACTTGGATGCCATACCGTGCCCACTCGACAGCCAAGGAGCCGGTCAGATGGTTGACGGCCGCGCGTCCAGCTCCCATATGGGCGATCCCAGCCGTGGACCGACTTGCCGTGAAGGTGACATTGATGATCTTCCCCCCTGCACCTCGCTCGATCATCCGCCTGCCGACGGCACGTGTGCAATAGAACGTGCCGTGCAGGGTGATCTCAGTGACCGAGCGCCAACCGTTGTCGGACAGATCCTCCGCTCGGCACGGGAAGGTGCCACCAGCGTTGTTGACGAGGATGTCGGGTGTGCCGAGCGCACCGCAGACTTCCTCGACCACCGCGTCCACTTGTGCCCGGTCACGGACGTCGAGCTGCTTCCAGATTGCGTCCACGCCGATTGCGCGGAGTTCGTCGCACGTCTTCTCGAGTCTGTCGACCGAGCGCGAAGCAATTACGACTCGAGCGCCGGCCTGACCGAGGCCTCGCGCGATCTCGCGCCCGATTCCTGAGCCGCCGCCAGTCACCAATGCGACCTTGTCGGACAGTAGTTTGGGTCGGAACCATGACTCGTTCATCACATCACCACTTTCTCGAACACCTCGCGGAACACGTACTTTCAAGACCTTGCGGAACAGATGAGCGTGTTGCACGAAATGTCTTGGAACTCGTAGGAACGCGCCGGGGTTGCGCGTCAATCGAAACTTAAGGCCGATGCGAGCCTCGGCGCCATCGCCCAAACGCACGCAGAACATCCGCAAACCGCGCCCGGCTGCCGACCGCACATACCTCATCGCGCAGGCTTCGTTTTGCCTCGGGTCTGGATTGCCCCTTGTTGGGATCGGAGTTCGCGTATTAAAATACGCGAACTATAGTCATGCGCCAGTGCGTCATTCGCTTGGCTCAGAAGTTTGGAACTGCCATCGATCGCCAATCCACGTCGCAACCGCGTCCGTTGAAGTTTCGCAGCACGGATCTGGACGCGTCGCTGGCGCAGATCAGCACTGCGTACGCAGACCACGCGCTACTGGTCGATGACAGGACCGCACTGGATTGCCGTCTCGATCTGGCGTCTCCCGGGCATCTGACACTTGGACGGCTTGAATTCGGAACAGTCGTGACTATGGTCTGCCCATCGATGCAACGCTGCTATCACGTGGATCTGCCCGTTTCTGGCTCGACTACGGCGCAACAGAACCGCACGACCGGGGTATCAACGACCGGCTGCAGCGGAATCGCGATGGTCCCGAACAGTCCTATGACTGTGCAATGGAGCCCAAACAGCGTTCAGTATGCGCTCAAAGTCCCTCAAGATCTGTTGGAAGCTCAAGCGGCTAAGTTGACCGGACGGCAGGTGGACGGCTCCATCCGGTTCGACTTACAGTTCGACCTCGCGTCTCCGTCGGGCAAGACACTGATGGCAACAACCGAGTTCCTGCACGAACAGCTGAGCCATCCTGGTGGGCTTGCCGCTATGCCCGTTGCTCTGCGCGAGTTCGAATCAGCATTAATGACTGAAATGCTGATGACCATCCCGAGCCAGATCACGGTGTGGCTCCAAGGCAAACCCCCGCGCACTCGCCGCACGAAAATTCTTGAGATTGCCGAGTACATCGAGGAACATCCGGCCGACAATCTCACTACAGCAGACCTTGCCGCCATGGCTGGGACTAACGCACGGGCTCTTCAGGCCGGTTTTCAGGAGGTCGTGGGAATGTCCCCCCGCGCCTACGTCCGCGGTGTACGGCTCGACCGTATCCGGCTCGAGCTCGAATCCGGCACGCACGGTTCGGTCACCGATGTCGCAACACGCTGGGGATTCTTCCACGCAGGGCGATTCGCACAACAGTATCGAGCCAGATTCGGTGTACTTCCGTCAGACACGTCACGCACCGTTGACGGCGGGCGAAAGTCGGACTCGAGATGATGAGGGCTGATGCCGGTCGAACCTTGCTTTCCCTAGTTCCATAGGTCCCAGAGTCGAGGCAGCGGAGCCCGCCGGCTAGCCGTCGGCTATGCGGTGGTCGGTGCGTCGCCGCGGGTTGGTGCGTTAGGGGTCGGCAAGAAGATTTCTCTTCTTGGGCGCTGAAATCGGCATGTCGACGGGAGCCGCGGAGCAGGTCAACGCGACCGCTTCGTTCGTGTGCGGGGACAGCGCCTACGGCATGTGAGTGGGGGCAGTCCCTCTGCTGTCGGCGCTGACCTCCAGCAGCACGTCGACGCGATCGCCGCTGCGGCCGCCAGGGGTGTCGAGGCGGAACCATTCGAGCTGGTACTTCGCCCCGGTCCGGCCGCACTTGCTCCGCATGGTGGGGCGTCGGTGTCCCGATCGAGTTGCTCGTCGGGGGTCGGTTGGTGGCCGGTGATGTTCGAGAGGAACATCCGGGTCACCGGAGTGGGCAGGCACTCGTTCGGCGCGATCCTGGAATGGGGGTACCGCGTAGACGACGGGCCAGATGACGGCGCTGGCAGACCCGATGATAGCCGCCGACCGGTCACGAGGATGTTCGCATGCAGGTTCGGAGTTGACAGCTGCCCCCGCCGTCGAGGGCGGTCGAATGGAATGACATGCGAGCGGAGGGCGGTAGTGGCGACGAGGACATCCCCGGCGACAGCGACATCACTGCCCCGACCGATGTCACACCGGCAACGGCAGCGACGCCGTTCACCACGAAGTACCCAGGAAATCAACATCGCGGCTAGTTTGTCGATACCATCGGCAACGAGACACTCATCGATGCCGTGCCAAATGAAACAGAACCCCTCCTGAGCGAGGATGGCCCTCTCCTACGGCACTGGCATTCTGCCGATCAAGAAGTCCCGCCGGTCGATGGCCTGCCGGTTCTGCCGTTGTCGGTTACAACGTCGAATTCCCCTCGGGTCGGCGGCTTGCCTGGACGAGGCGTTGTTTACCGGCGCGGGACAGACCGCGTTACTCGAGGGCCCAATCCGCCGTAGCCGATGAGTTCGTACATACACCGCGACCACACCGTCAGATTCCCGGTCGGACAACGCACTGGCCGACGCCGAACGCCCCAACCCGCGGAGGCCGTGGGTTGGGGCAGGTGACCAGCCTCGATGCGGGTTAGACACGGAGGCAGTTGATTTCAGGCCAACAGCTGGCCGGGTATTGGTCAGATGAGGTCGACCAACAGCTCGACAGCACCGAGTTTCGGGCCGGGATCACGTGAGAGCGAATGCAGACAACTGCCGCACTTGACCACGTCGAGCCATCCATCTTCGGCCAGAACCGGGTACCGCTGCAGAGCCGCCGCATCGCAGGCAGGACAGTTTCCGGCTACTTCCTCACGGTCGATTGTGAGATACAGATCGGACGGTCGGGGAAATTGGTGGGCCATCGTGTTACTCCTTGTCGTTCATTCAGCTCATCGGAGCAGCGGTCAAATTTCGGCGTAGTTCCGCAGTGCCTTCGACATCCACGGTCAAGCCCTCCGGGTCGTAATCGGGGTCACCATCGATGACAACGCCGTACCGTTCGGCTGCCGATGCGACGCTGATGTATCCGTCACGCACGTCACGCCGTACATCGTCGGGCGCACGATCGATCGGGTTACCCCAGCCGCCACCCGCATTGCTGAGGTAGCGCCATGTCGCTCCCGGCGCCGTTGTCCACGACTCGCGACCGTAGTATGCGAAATTCCCTGACGGGTCGAGGAGGTTGGTGTCAGAATCGACGAGACCCGCGATTGGCGTTGCGTCGGGGTAGACAGCATCGGTGTCAGGGATGAAGTCCGCCTCGGCGCCGTTCCGGTTGAATAGCCACACACCGCCCTGCCGCCCATCACGTCCGCCGAAGACACCGAGACCACTGGGGTTACGGAAGCGGAACGGGGCGGGCTCGTGTTCGGCCTCGGCGGTCCAGAGGATGTCCTTGCGGATCGCAGCCCCGCCGCGGTGTCGACCTACGCCGGCGGTGTCGGTTGCGTACTCCTTCTGCATGATCATTACCGGGAACGCCGCCTCGATGGCTTCGGTCGCGGGGCTGATGATGTTGGTGAGATACGGGCAGGAGTGTCCTTCGCCGTCACCATTGCGATCGGCGCCGACGGGTCCGGTTTCGGCGCCGGCCACCGCCGAGCAAGCCCACGCGCTTCCGTCCGGCATTACCCCGTAAGCGTTGTGTACGTTGTTCGACCCGGTGTCGCCGGCGACGGCACGGTCGCCGAGTGCGTCGCTCAGGGCGTCGATCAGTGCGCTCATGATTGCGTGCCCGACTTCGAAGTAGAAGAACACCGCACCGTCGGGTGGGAGTGCGCTCGCGATCGTGCCGGGCGGCAGCACGATGTCGATGTTGCGGAAGGACCCCGAGGTGAAGTGACCATGGGGATCGAGCAGAATCTTGAGCCCGACGCCGAGAGCGGTCTTGGTGTCCAACGCTCCGGCATTGATCGAGGTACGCGCCTGTCTCGAGGAGCCGCTCAGGTCGGCTTCGAGATTGCCGCCTCGCTTCGTCAGTTTGATTTTGATCAGGTATGTCTCGTCGGCATCGACTGCATCGGCGTCGAGACTTCCTTCGCCGTAGTAGTCGCCGTCCGGCAACTCTTCGAGCGCTGTCCGCATACGTTCGGCAGTGCTGTCACAGTTGTAGTCCAGGGTGCCGAGGTATGCGTCGATGCCGTAACGGGAGATGCAGTCCTGAATCATCTGTTCGCCGAGTCGGCAGCAACTGTGGATCGTCTTCTGGTCCGGAAGCTGGATTTCGCCGAATCGCACATTGTCCAGCAGCAAGCTGAATGTTTCTCGGACCGGTTCCTCGGCGTGGAACAACAGGCGCGGGCTCACGACCAGGCCGTTTTCGTACACGTTGTGCTTGCGTGCGCTGAAGCCCCCGGGGGTGATTCCACCGATATCGAGCATGTGGGCTCGCAACACCATGAAGCTCACGATCCGGCCGTCGTGGAAGATGGGGCGGATGTAGCACATGTCGTTGGGGTGGTTGCCCATTCGAACGGCATCGTTGCAGATCAGCAGATCTCCGGGAACCAGCCGGTCGACGCCGTACTCTTCGACGGCGGTGCGTACCCCGTCCTGGATGGTCCCGAGGAAGACGGTGAGACCGTTCGTGGCGGTCACCATTCGATAGTTCTGCTCGGGCGGGCCGCAGATCGCACAGACATAGTCCATCGCCAGCGCGATGATCGGGGAAAACGCTCGGTGTAGGAGGTCGGTACCCACGTGCTCGGCCGATGCGCGCAGGCGGTTGCCGAGTACGGATGCGGTGAAGGGGTCGGTCTTGTATTTGGCGGCGAATTCCTCGTCGCTGAGATCCCGAATCAGTGTGGGTTTTTCCTGGGTCATCATGGTTGTGTTCCTCAATGGTTTTTGTTCACTGGCCGGTTCGCGTGACGACAATCTCGCCGATGGCGCCGACGGTGGCCGTCTGTCCGATGCCCACGAATGTCGTGGACAGCGGTTCTCTGATCACTGCGGGGCCGGTGATCGTGTCCCCGAGCCGAAGGCGTTCCCGGTCGTATTCGCCGGCGGTGACGTCGCCGTCGACGAGATAGCGCAGGGTGATCGTCCGTGTCGGTTCGGGGGCTGAGCCGTCCGTCCGGGGACCGGGAGTGGGGTAGTCGACCTTGGCGGTCGGAACGACTGCGTTGAGTCGGAAGGTGACGCTTTGGACGGGATTGGCGGGGAATCGGTTTCCCGATCGCTGTTCGTAGGCGTCGTGGAAGTTGGTGATCATCTGCTCGATCGCGGCCGGGGTGATCTTTCCGGACGGTACGGGAACGAATGGGGTATCCCACACCTGTCCCATCAATTGGCCGTCGAAGACCCGGATGAATTCGGCGCGCTCGGCGTCCTTGCCTAGGGCCTCCCGCATGTCGGTTTCCATGCGGTCGTAGATCCCGTTGATTTCGTCTGCGACGTCCGCCGACAGGATTCGGTACGCGCTGCGTTTGTCCGCGTGTACCTGGTCGGTGCTGACCAACCCGAGTGCCGAGAACAAGCCCGGATAGGGGGGGATCACCACGCTTTTCAGCGGAATGTAATCCAGGATGGCGGGTAGCATCATCGGGCCGGCGGCACCGAAGGCCACCAGCGAGTACTCGCGGGGGTCGACACCGTTCTTCACAACGACATCGGTGATGCCTTCGGCGACGTTGTTCAGTGCCATCTGGTAGGAGAATCGCACCCGCTCGGCGAACGAGAACCGCGAATCCAGTCGCTCGAATGCCGCCTTTGCCAGGTCGAGGTCCAACCGCGATCGTCCGGCCGCGAATCGTTCCCCGTCGAGGATGCCCATCAACAGGAATACGTCGGTAGTGGTGGGCTCGGTACCGCCGATGCCGTAGCACGCTGGGCCGGGGTCTGCGCCGGCGCTCTCGGGACCGACCTCGATCTCGCCGAGTGGGGAGATCCGGACGATACTTCCGCCGCCGGCGCCGACGCTCACGACGTCGTTCGACAACGTGGAGACGATCAGGTCATGTTCTAGCTCGAACGAGGTGTTCACGACGGGCTGGTTGTCTGTGACGAGACTGATGTCGCAGGAGGTGCCGCCGACGTCGACGCAGATGAGGTTCGGCTGGTCGACGGTCCGGCCGAGGTGGGCACATGCCATGGTGCCCGCTGCCGGACCGGAGAAGACGATCCGCGACGGCTGTCGCATCGCGACATCGACCGGTGCCAGGTTGGCGGCGCAGTCTGCAAAATTGAGTTCCCCGGCGAAACCCAGCTGGTCCAGACCCTTCTGGAGCCGTTCGGAATACTCGCCGTAGATGATCTTGCAGATGACATCGATGGTCGTGGTGGATGCTCGGGCGTACTCCTGGGCCAGGGGGGAGACTTCGCTGGAGATCGAGCATGGAATGTCGCCGAGGATCTCCTGGGCAAGCTCGCGCAGGCGTAGCTCGTGTTTGTCTTCGACGTAGGCGTTGAGCAGGCAGATTGCGATTCCGTCGACGTTGCATCGGCGCAGTAGCTCGAGTTCGGTGCGCGCCTGCGCTTCGTCGAGCTCCACGACCACGCCTCCGTCGGCGGCCAAGCGTTCACGAATTCCTCGCCGTAGGTAGCGAGGAACGATCGGCCGACTCACATCGCTGAATGTGCGCCGCCACCCTGGGTCGGTGTTGGCCTGGGGAGGCTTGACGGAACGGGCCATATCAAGCATGTCACGATGACCGAAGGTCGTGAGGAATCCGACCTTCGGCACCCGACGGGTGATAATCGCGTTCAAGCCGTGCGTACTGGCGTGGTTGAACGCAGCGGCCGATGTGACCCCGACTTCTGCTGCGCCGGCGAGGACTCCCTCGTCGGTGCGATGCACGTTGGTCGGGACCTTGATCGTTTCGATCGCACCGTCGCGGACGCGGACAATATCGGTGAAGGTGCCGCCGACGTCGACACCAATCAGTTCGCTCATCGTGATTCTCTCTGTAGTGCTGGTTATTTCACGGTTGGGGACAACGAGTTAACGGGTCTAGGCAAAGGCGAGGGTCGTCGCATCGACGACTGCGGCACCGCCGTCGGCGACCAGGACGTGCCCGTGCACGATCGAGGCATCCGCGGAGGACAGGAATGCACAGACGTTCGCGATCTCTTCGGGTTCGGCAACCCGGCGCATGGGCACGAACTCTGCCGCCTTCACGTACGCCTCGTCCAGGCTGATCTGTTCGCGGTTGGCGAGGTACTCCATGGCCCCGTCACCGAGCGGGGTGCGAACCCACCCCGGGCACACGGCATTGACTCGTACGCCCTTGGGTCCGTATTCGCGTGCAAGCCAGCGGACCAGTCCGACGAGTCCGGATTTTGCCGCGGTATACCCGATGGTGCCCGGGGGCCCGGCCAGTATGCCGGCGGTGGAGGCGATCATCGTCATGGATCCGCGCCGCGCCTGCAGATGCGGCAGGACCTCACCGGCCAGGAAGTAGGCACCGTTGAGGTTGATGTCCAGCGCTCGTACCCATACTGGATCGAACTTGGGATGCGCGGTACCAGTGGCCGGTGCACCCTGGCCCGCGATGACCGTGTCGAGTCCGCCGAATTCGCCGACTGCATCGGCGACCACCTGATGGAGCTCTTCTCGTTTGGTGCCGTCCGCGGGCAGCGCGAGCGCGCCGGTCTCCTGCGCGAGTGTCTGTAACCGATCGGCATCGATGTCCGTGATCGCGACGCGTGCCCCATCTGCGGTGAAGCGCCGAGTTGCTGCGGAACCGACTCCGCCCGCGGCCCCGGTGATGAGGACGAATTCCGGTTTGCGGGGGCGTTGATACGACATGGCGTGCGGTTTCCCTTCTGTCGTGGGTCGGGTCATCGGATCTCGGCGAGATACTGTTCGCGAAGAATGGATTTGAGGACTTTGCCGGAGGCATTGCGGGGAAGCTCGCCGACCCTGATGAAGTGCTTGGGCACCTTGTAGCCGGCCATCTGGTCCCGGAGAAAGTGACGCAGCGCGTCATCGCCGGGGTCGTGCTCGTTCACGATCAAGACCGCGCACCCGACCTCGTTGTAGCGATCGTCGGGTACACCGATGATCGCGGCATCAACGACTGCGGCGTGCGCCGTCAGCACGCGTTCGATCTCCGCGGGGTAGATGTTTTCGGCGCCACTTCGGATCATGTCCTTCGCGCGTCCGGCGAGCGTGAGGAACCCGTCGGCGTTGACGAACCCCAGATCGCCGGAACGTGCCCAGCCCTCGTGGAATGTCGTCGCAGTAGCGTCGGGGTTGTTCCAGTAGCCGGAGCTGACCCCGGGGCCTCGGACCTCCACTTCACCGGTCTGCTCCACAGCACAGGCCAGTCCATCGTCGTTGACAACACGAATCTCGTTCAGCGGCATCGGTTTGCCACAACTCTTCGGATGCTTCAACCCATAGCGATGGTCAAGAGCGGTGGCGATGGCTCCGGTCTCCGTGCTGCCGTATACCTGAACGATGTCGACGGCCGGCATGCGCTGGGCTGCCTTGTCGTAGGCCCACGGCATCAGGGTGTCGCCGCCGACGATCAGCCGCCGAAGTGTTGGTGGCAGCCGATCTTCGAGGTCGGGTAACTGCAGCATGTCTTGGAGCATGAAGGAGAAGATCAACGAATCGGTGACCTTTTCGGCATTGATGACATCGAGCAGCTTCTCGACGGTGAAATTGCCGGAGGCCAGGGTGACTGCTGTGCCGTGTGTGAGCAGGGTCGGGCCGGTGACTGCCTCAAAGGCACCACCGTGGTAGAGCGGACCGGGAACCAGACTCACCGTGTCCTCGGAGAACTGCCACTTCAGCAGTTGCATCTCGGCGGTTCCCAGGAAGTTGCGGTGGGACCAGACGGCTCCCTTGGGCGTGCCAGTCGTGCCGGAGGTGTAGAGGATGCCGAGTGGGTCGGTTTCAGCGATGAGTGGGCAGTTGCCGGCCGGCAGCGGGTCTGCCTGATCGAAGCTCGAAAAGGGGATTAGCCATTCGGGCAGTGGCTCGGCCGTGTCCGTGACTGCGACATACGATCTCACCTCCAGCTCTTTCCGGATGGCGTCGACGCGCTCGATCAGACTGGTGTGCAGTATCAACGCATCGCATCCTGAATCGGCCACGATGAACTTGATCTCCCCCGGTGCCAGCCGGAAGTTGATTCGGACGACAATGACACCGAGCCGCGCCGCTGCGAAACAGAGCGGAACATATTCGGGGCAGTTGAAGAGCAGGATCCCGAGCCTGTCTCCTTTCGTCAGGCCGAGGTCGCGGAGCGCACGCGCGTATCGCATCGTCGTCTCGCCGAACTCGCCGTACGTTAGCGACTTGTCACCATTGAAATTCAGTGCCACTTTGTTCGGATCGGACGCCGGCATCTGTCCGGTCATCGAATCCAGGATGAAATTTACGTTCATGATCGTCCGCGATTTTCCGTTCTTCGTGTCATTGTCGGTGGATGTCGGTTTCAGCGTCCGTCGGCGGAGAGGTATGGGCTTGCGGGGCGGAGAAACATGACTTTGTTCGATCCGTTCATCTGGTCGGACAATTGCAGCCGTCCGGCGAGGAGCTGGTCTTTGAGCGCATCTCGAACCGGGACGAGCGATCCTCGGACCTCGTACACTGCGACGTGGCCCAGATCGGGGACGACTACACCCGGGACAGGCGTCACCGTTTCCGGCAGGAAGCGTTGCGCGCGAACCACTCCTGGGACACCGAGTAAATCGGGGAGGTGGACGGTGTCGTACCAGTGCGCGAATGTTTCGTACGCTCCCGTATAGCCCGCCCACGCGAAGAACAGGTGTCGTTCGGCTAGATCGAAATGATCCGCTTCCGGTGTCTCGAGGGCTGGGCCCGCGGCTGACAGAAAGAGGGCTCTCCCGGGGTTGCCGATACCCTCGGGGACCGACTTTCCGTCGGATACCAGGTGGGTCTCGCTTCGACCGGGAAACTGCCCCGGTTGCCCGGAAAGTTCATACCAAGCAACATGTCCGAAGTCGACCACGCCGGTGCCGGGTAGAGGTTTCACGGGATCCGGAAGGAAAGATTGCACCCCGCTGACACCGACACCCTCGCATATCTGGGGGATGCGCACGTTGTCGAAGCACGTTTCTCGTTCTGCATCGGATCCGAGGTGCCCACTCCACGCGAGGAATAGCGAACGGTCGGCCAGATCGTGATTGACATTAATGGAGGGCATTGATCTATTGATCCTGTCTGACTTGGGTCGTCGACTTGACGCCGATCACATATCCGGTCACATATCCAATCGGTTCAGCAAGCACTGAGTGCGGCGTCGAATTAGGTAATGCTAGGACTGGTGAGACGCAGGCCACAATCCTGAAAGCGCAGCGGTGCCGTCCCCTATGCGCACGTGCTCGGACCGACACTCTTGGCTGACGAGTCGGACTCGAATCTCGCTGGGCCGGAAGATCGAACGCCATCTTCCTCCTGCCGCCGTCGGCGGCTACGGTGGCGACTCAGAGAGGTTGGTGCTCGGCACCGCTGGCAGGGCAGAAGGCGAGCGGCAAGTGCACGGCGCCGTGACGTGGCCGCGCCGGAGCTTCGCTGATCGAACCGGGAATTGTGTTGACACGTCACCTAAAGCCGTCGGCGTTCAGAACGGCGC
>JBCEBZ010000463.1:0-11331 GCA_039206675.1 Rhodococcus sp. (in: high G+C Gram-positive bacteria)
GGTGATCTACCGGCGTGTACGCCACATCCGGCGGCCGGGCGAATGGCCTGCTGGTAGGCTCCTCGCGAGATCCGGGCACACCGAAACCGCGTAGTTCAGGCCATCGACAGTGTCGTCGCGGAGGGCCGGTCGAGGGGTTCGAACTCGCGGATTCGCGCACACGCCGTGTCGCCGACGTCCGGGCGTCCCCAGCGGCGGACCTCTGTCGCCGCACCCCACCGCACCCTCAGGAGTTGATCATGGCTGTCACAGATTCGACCCCCGACGTCGACAGCGAGTGTCCGTCCGTACGCCGTGTAGTCACGGAAGGCTGATCGCTGACGTGGCAAGGTTCGAGTCGTACATCGACACTCTCGGGAACACACCACTCGTCGGCCTGCCCCGGCTGTCGCCACGCTGGAACGGCAGCAACCCGGTGCGGTTGTGGGCCAAACTCGAGGATCACAATCCCACCGGCTCGATCAAGGATCGCCCGGCGCTGCGCATGATCGAGCAGGCCGAACGAGACGGCCGTCTGACCCCGGGGTCGACGATTCTCGAATCGACCAGCGGGAACACCGGCATCTCCCTGGCCATGGCCGCCAAATTGAAGGGCTACCAGCTGATCTGCGTGATGCCCGAGAACACGTCGATGGAACGCCGCCAGCTCCTGACGATGTTCGGCGCCCGGATCATCGACTCCCCGGCAGCCGGTGGTTCCAACGAGGCCGTCGCCGTCGCGATGCGACTGTCGGACGAGAATCCGGACTGGGTGCTGCTCTACCAATACGGCAACCCGGCCAACGCCATGGCGCACTACGAGACGACGGGTCCGGAGATCCTGCGGGACCTGCCCGAGATCACCCATTTCGTGGCGGGGCTCGGCACCACGGGAACCCTGATGGGCACGGGCCGGTTCCTCCGCGAACACGTCGACGGCGTCGAGATCGTGGCCGCGGAGCCGCGCTTCGGGGAAATGGTGTGCGGCCTCCGCAACATCGAAGAGGGATTCGTCCCCGAGTTGTACGACGAGTCGGTACTCACCCGTCGATTCCGGGTGCGTCACGCCGAGGCGATCCAGCGCACCCGCGAGTTGATCGACGTCGAGGGAATCTTCGCCGGCACGTCCACCGGCGCCAATCTCCATGCTGCACTCGACGTGGCGGCGTCCGCCGTCGAGTCGGGGCAACGCGCCGACATCGCATTCGTGGTCGCCGACGGCGGATGGAAATACCTCTCCACCGGAACCTACGACCCGCAGGTCCAGGTCCTCGAAGAGGCCTGGGAACGGTAACGGGCCCGGATTCACGGTAGAACAGCATGGTCAGGTCACAGTTCCCCATCGGTTGTGAGGTCGACGCGCCAATTCCGTCGGAAGCTTTTTCCGAAACGGGTCGTCGTGGCAGCATGGCGGGTATGCGCATTACCGTCCTGGGATGTTCAGGGAGCGTCTCCGGACCAGACTCACCTGCATCGGGTTATCTGTTGACCGCGCCGGACACACCGCCGCTCGTACTCGACTTCGGACCCGGTGTCCTCGGTGCGCTCCAGCGGTTCGCCGATCCCGGCGAGGTGTCCGTCCTCCTCAGCCACCTGCACGCGGACCACTGCCTGGACCTCCCCGGACTCCTCGTCTGGCGCCGCTACCATCCGCACCCGCCGAAGGGACGCGCTCTCGTCTACGGCCCGTCCGACACCGCCCGCCGGATCGGCGTCGCATCCGCGGAGTGCGGTGGTGACATCGACGACATCTCCGACACGATCGATCTGCACCACTGGGCCGACGGTGAACCGGTCACGATCGGCGATCTCACCGTCACCGCGAGGCGCGTCAACCACCCGCCCGAGGCCTACGGGTTCCGCCTGACCAACGGCGCCGGCCGGACCCTCGTCTACACCGGCGACACCGGCATGTGCGAAGAAGTGATCGAACTCGCCCGCGATGCCGACGTGCTGCTGGCCGAGGCGTCGTGGACACACAGCCCGGATCGGCCCGAAGGCATCCACCTCTCGGGCACCGAGGCCGGCCAGGTCGCGCACCGCGCCGGTGTCGCCGAATTGCTGCTCACCCACATCCCGCCGTGGACGTCCCGCGAGGACGTCATCGCCGAGGCCAAGGCCGAATTCTCCGGTCCCGTGCACGCGGTGTCCGCGGGCGGCGTCTACACCGTCTGACGCCGTGTCCGCGCCCCACCCGCGGGCGACTAGGCTCTCGGCTGTGACCACACGAGAAGACGGCAGGGCGGACGACGAACTCCGCGAGGTCAAGATCACCCGAGGCTTCACCACCCATCCCGCGGGATCGGTGCTGGTGGAATTCGGAAACACCCGGGTGATGTGCACCGCCAGCGTCGAGGACGGCGTTCCCCGCTGGCGTCAGGGCTCCGGGCTCGGCTGGCTGACCGCCGAATACGCCATGCTCCCCGCCGCCACCCACACCCGCAGCGGCCGCGAGTCCGTCAAGGGCAAGGTCGGCGGCCGCACCCAGGAGATCAGCCGGCTCGTCGGGCGCTCCCTCCGCGCCTGCATCGATCTCGCCGCCATCGGTGAGAACACCATCGCCCTCGACTGCGACGTCCTGCAGGCCGACGGCGGAACCCGCACCGCCGCCATCACCGGTGCCTACGTGGCCCTCGTCGACGCGGTGACCTACCTCCGTGCCGCCGGTCGCCTCGCCGACCCCCAGCCCATCTCCTGCGGCATCGCCGCGGTCAGTGTGGGCGTCGTCGACGGCCGTGTGCGCCTCGACCTGCCGTACGAGGAGGACTCGCGCGCCGAGGTCGACATGAACGTGGTGGCCACCGACACCGGCACCCTCGTCGAGATCCAGGGCACCGGCGAAGGCGCGACCTTCCCGCGGAGCACCCTCGACAAACTGCTCGATTCCGCACTCGCGGGCTGCGAGCAGCTGTTCGAGATCCAGAAGGCGGCACTCGAACTGCCCTACCCCGGTGAGCTTCCCGAGCCGAAGGTCCCGGAGACGTCGAAGAAGAAGTTCGGGAGTTAGACCGGTGCCGGAAACCACACGGGTGCTGGTGGCCAGCCGCAACGCGAAGAAACTCCGGGAACTGCATCGCGTACTCGCCGCGGCCGGTGTCGACGGGATCGAACTGGTCGGGCTCGATGCCGTGCCCGAATACCCCGAGGCCCCCGAAACCGGTGCGACGTTCGAGGAGAACGCCCTCGCGAAAGCGCGCGACGGGGCCGCTGCCACCGGATTGCCCTGTGTCGCAGACGATTCCGGAATCGAGGTGGACGCGCTGAACGGTATGCCCGGGATCCTGTCCGCCCGGTGGTCGGGCACGCACGGAAACGATCCCGCGAACACCGCGCTGGTCCTGGCTCAGCTCGCCGACGTGCCCGAGGACCGCAGGGGAGCGGCGTTCGTCTCGGCGTGCGCGCTCGTGGTGCCCGGTGGCGAGGAAACGGTGGTCCGGGGTGAATGGCGGGGCAGTGTCGCCGGTGAACCCGTCGGGGACGGTGGATTCGGGTACGACCCCGTCTTCGTGCCCGAGGGGGACACCCGGTCGGCAGCCCAGCTGTCACCCGAGGAGAAGGACGCGGCCTCGCACCGAGGGCGCGCCCTGATTCAGCTGGTCCCCGCTCTGGCCGCGCTCAGCGAACGCTGATCCGGGTCAGAGACCGAAGTCGCGGCGGACCTGCTTGGTCCGCTGGTGCTCCACGTAGAACGACAGGAACGGGATGGTGCCCGCGAGGAGCGTTCCGACCGTCCGGCCCGCGGGCCAGCGCACCTTGACCGCGAGGTCCAGAGTCACCAGCAGGTAGACGAAGTACACCCAGCCGTGAACCACCGCGATCCAGGTGGGCAGGTTGTCGACCGAGAAGATGTACTTGGCGACCATCTCCGCGGTCAGGACCAGCAGCCACACGCCGGTCGCGTAGGCGAGGACCCGGTAGCGCAGCAGCGCGGGAGCGACCTTCTTCTGCTTCGCGGTGTCTGTGACCGAACCGGCAGTCGTCTCGTCTTGGCCCGTGCTCACGTAGTGCTCCTATCGGTCTCGCGAGCGGACAGCTCGGCGAGGTACTGGTTGTACTGCGAAATCTGCAGGCTCTCGAGGTCGTCCGGATCGTCGTCCTCGGCCGCCGCGGGGCGAGGGGGCAGGACGTCGGCGGGAATCTCCCGCAGTTCGGCGGGCGCGTCCGGGACGTCGGTGGTGTCTGCCGGCTCGGCGTCCTCGAGCTGCACGAATCGCCGGTAGGCGTAGACCAGGAACGCCGCGAACAGCGGCCACTGGAATGCGTACCCGAGATTCTGGCCCGTTCCGCCCACCGCCTCGAACCGTGTCCACTGCCACCAGCCGAGTGCAAGGCACCCCACAGCCCCGACAGCCACGAACAGAATCAGCGCGGGGCGGCGTTGCTTACGGTTTCCGGACACGCTACGACGGTACCTGAATCGCCGAATGCGCTGCTAGGAGAGGTTGCCGCTATGGCGGCGGTCACAGCGTCACCCTGCGCGTTGCAGCGCTCGGGCGACACGGCCGCAGAGTCGGCACAAACCGAGAAGTGCGCGAGGGGGGACTCGAACCCCCACGTCCTTTCGGACACCAGGACCTAAACCTGACGCGGCTGCCAAATTACGCCACTCGCGCGCGAAGCACAGACTACGCCATGAACGAGGCACCCCCGCGCGCACAGTCAATCGGGGCGCTCGTCGCCGTCGCCGCTCTTGCGCCCTGCCCACGTTGCGGTCTGGCTGTGGCAGTTGGGGCACAGGAATCGGACTTCCTGCAAGCGGGAATCAGAGGGGTCTCCCCGAATGTGGTCCACGTGCAGGATCAACGGGAGCCCGCACCATTCATCCTGCACGCCACATGTCACACATTCGTACGGCACTCCTGCCTCGATCAGTGCCCGTCGCAGCAGGTGAGCGGCAACTCGTCGACTGTTCGCCGGGCGGCGGATCAGTATCTCCTGCCACGTCATTCGGTTTCGGGCCGGTAACCCTTTGGTGTGCGCCTGGCCCGTGAAGTGCGTCGTATCGATCCCGAATCTCTTGATCTGCCGACTCAGGTGGGTGTGCGTCCCGCCCGAGGGTTTCAGTCCGAGGTAGCGCATGACACCGGCGTAACTCGCCGATTCCGCGACTGCCTGTTCGAGCACCTCGCGCGTGTACTTCATCGCGCACCTGCCGTCCGTCGCTGCCGGCGCTGGTATCGCCAGATGGCGTGGGTGAATGTGGTGGAGGTGACCTCGAGGCGTGTCGCCGCGACGGCGACGAGGTCGTCCGCCTGCGTTGCGGAGATGGGTGATTCGAGTTCGAGCGCGTCGTTGATGAAGTCGCACAACAATTCTCGGGATCCTGCGGTGTGGATGCCGAGTTGCATGAGAAGGCACTCCCAGGTGGAGACTCCGAACCCGGGCACCGAGACGACGGCGTTCCGCAGGGACTCGTCGTCGCGGAGATCCGCGGAGGTGGTGCAGCCCAGTTCGGTGAGCGAGCGTGCCGCCGTCGCGACGGCCTCGGCCTTGGTGGTGTAGTTCCCCGGTACCCGCTGCCGGTTGTTCAGGACCGCCAGGAGGCACTCGGGTTCGCCGGCGTGCGCGGCGAGTGCGGTGAGGTCGTCGAGAGGTGCGGCGCGGTGATCGCGCCAGCGGGTGATGACGGCGCGGACCCCCGAGGTGGGCGTGCCGTACGTCGCGCGGGCGGAGAAGGCCGCGTCGAGCAGACCGGCTTCGATCTCCTGCGGCCAGCCCTCCGTCCAGTGCGGCCACGAGTGCCTGGGCAGCTCGGCGTCGATGTGGTCGAGCAGGGCGCGGACGTGGGCTGTGCTCATTTCTTCCCCCCGGAGAATGGCTGTTTGCTGAACTTTGTTCGAACACTAGTGCGAGGGTCCGACAGGTTCGGATTTGCCGCCGTCCGGGCCCGCGCCCGGGGGTGCGGACGTGCATGAACCAGGCACTTCGTCAAGGTGGTAACGAATTGATAACGATTAACGTGAGGCTTTCCTCAGGTTCTTGGACGTCCTTGCACCGCCACGTCCAGCGACGACGTGATCTACCCGTCGGTCACTTCGCCGAGGGTCTGTGAGCGACATCACGCGATATTTCTCCGATGCGAGGCTGTGACACCGCTCCGGCTTTTGAACGTGAGGAAATCCTCATGATTCTGTGTCAACCTTGAGCAGCCCGGAACAGCTGATCAGAGCCGATACAGCAGGCACACGATGCCGAGGGCAGCAGACACTATCCCCACCTCCCCCCAGAGGGGACCAGGAGAGGACATACGCGTGACGATTGACGACACGACACCCGCAGGAAACGGAAGCAACTCGAAGGGTTCGCGGCGCATCGGCGTAGACCGGGACGACACTCGGTCGTCGAGCAAGGGCACCCTCGTGGATCGTCTGCTCGGAGGTGAGCCGTACGCGCTCGCCTTCGGTGGTCAGGGCGCACCCTGGCTGAGCTCGCTCGAGGAACTGAGCCGCGACAACGGACTCGAGCCGGCACTCACCACCCTCGTCAACGACGCTGCCGACTACCTCGCCCCCGTGGCGCAGGAGCTGCTCGTCGTGCGCCCGGTCGGATTCGACCCCATCGCATGGATCCTCGAGCAGGAACTCGCCGACGAAGAGGACGACGCCCAGGCGTCCGGACCTTCCGCGGCAGCGCTCACCTCGGCGGCGGTGTCCCTCCCCGGCGTCTTCCTCACCCAGATCGCAGCGCTGCGTGCGCTGGCGGCTCAGGGCCTCGATCCCGCGGTTACGGCTCCCGTGTCGGTGATCGGCCACTCCCAGGGACTCCTCGCCGCGGAGGCCGTCGCCTCCTCGGGCCAGAAGGACGGCGAACTCCTCGCCCTCGCACAGCTCATCGGTGCGGCCGCCGGTCTGGTCGGCCGTCGTCGCGGAGTCATCTCCGCCGCCGACTCCACCCCGATGCTGGCTGTCTCCAACGTCGATCCGGAACGACTCCGTCAGATCGTCGAGGAGCTCGCCGAGGGCCTCGAGCCCGAGCGCGCAGCGGTCCTCGGCATCCGCAACGCCCGTCGCCGCGTCGTCCTGTCCGGCCCGCCCGCCCAGCTGGCACGCGTCCAGCAGCGGTGCGAGCAGATCGAGGCCGACGAGGCCCGTGAGCGCGACGCCAAGAAGCGTGGCGGCTCCATCTTCGCGCCCGTCTTCGAGCCCCTCGCGGTCGAGATCGGCTTCCACCACCCCGCACTCGCGGAGACGATCGACATCGTCGGCCAGTGGGCCGCGCGCTGCGGTCTCGACGAGGAGAAGGCCCGCGCCCTCACGAGCGCCTGCCTCGTCGATCCCGTCGACTGGGTCCAGGCCGTCGACGGCACCATCGAAGCCGGTGCCGCATGGATCCTCGACCTCGGACCCGGTGACCTCCTCACCCGCATGACGTCGGCCAGTGTCCGCGGCCAGGGCGTCGGCATCGTCGCCGCCGCGACCCGCGGCGGTCACCGCAACCTGCTCACCCCGGGTGCGACCCCCGAGGTTCCCGCCGCCTGGACCGAGTTCCTCCCCAAGCCGGTGTCGCTGCCGGGCGGACGCATCGGCGTCGAGACCGCCTTCACGAAGCTGACCGGTCGTTCGCCGATCCTGCTCGCGGGCATGACCCCCACCACGGTCGACCCGAAGATCGTCGCCGCAGCCGCCAACGCAGGCCACTGGGCCGAGCTCGCCGGCGGTGGCCAGGTCACCGAGCAGATCTTCGCCGACAACGTCGAAAAGCTCACCGGGCTGCTCGAGCCGGGCCGCGCCGTGCAGTTCAACTCGATGTTCCTCGACCCCTACCTGTGGAAGCTCCACGTCGGTGGCAAGCGCCTCGTCCCGAAGGCCCGCGCCGCCGGTGCCCCGTTCGACGGCGTCGTCGTCACCGCAGGCATCCCCGAACTCGAGGACGCCGTCTCGATCATCGACGACCTCGTCGAGGGTGGATTCAGCTACGTCGCGTTCAAGCCGGGCACGGTCGCGCAGATCCGCTCCGTCATCCGCATCGCCAACGAGGTTCCCTCGTTCCCCGTCATCGCTCACATCGAGGGCGGCCGCGCCGGTGGTCACCACTCGTGGGAAGACCTGGACGACCTGCTCCTCGACACCTACGCCGAGCTGCGTACCCGGCCGAACCTGGTCCTGTGCGTCGGTGGCGGCATCGGCACGCCCGAGCAGGCTGCCGACTACCTGACCGGCCGCTGGTCCGTCGCGCACGGCTTCCCGGCGATGCCGCTCGACGGCATCCTGGTCGGCACCGCCGCCATGGCCACCCTCGAGGCGACCACGTCTCCCGACGTCAAGCAGCTTCTCGTCGACACCCCCGGTACCCCGGCGTGGGTCGGTGCGGGCACCGCCGAGGGCGGCATGGCCTCCGGCCGTAGCCAGCTCGGCGCCGACATCCACGAGATCGACAACGCCGCGTCCCGCACCGGCCGCCTGCTCGACGAGGTCGCCGGCGACGCCGACGCCGTCGCCGAGCGTCGCGACGAGATCATCGAGGCCCTGAACATCACGGCGAAGCCGTTCTTCGGCGACGTCGCGACGATGACGTACGAGCAGTGGCTGCGCCGCTACCTCGAACTGGCCGTCGGCATCGACGCCGCGAAGGCATTCGACTGCGGCACCGACCTCCAGGACGCCATCACCGAGGCCACCGAGAGCCCGTGGCTCGACATCACCTGGCGTGCGCGCTTCGGTGAGATGCTGCAGCGCACCGAGTCGCGTCTGCACCCGGTCGACCGCGGACCCATCCCCACCCTGTTCGCCGACGAGGCCATCCTCGAGCGTCCCGAGGCTGCCGTCTGCGCCCTGCAGGCTCAGTACCCCGACTACGCGACCACGGTTCTGCACCCCGCGGACGTCTCGTTCTTCGTCTCGCTGTGCAAGACCCCCGGCAAGCCGGTCAACTTCGTTCCCGTCGTCGACGGTGACGTCCGCCGCTGGTGGCGTTCCGACTCGCTGTGGCAGGCGCACGATCCCCGCTACACCGCGGACCAGGTCTGCGTCATCCCCGGCACCGTCGCAGTCGCCGGCATCACGCGTGCCGACGAGCCCGTCGGTGAGCTGCTGGACCGCTTCGAGAAGGCCACCTACGACGAGCTGGTCACCGCCGGTGCCGCGCCGCAGTCGCTGCTCGCCCGTCGCCACGCGGACATCGCCCGCGGCCTCCTCGACACCGTTCTGTCGGCTCCCGACATCCAGTGGGCCTCGCGCCTGACCCTGAACCCGGTTCGCCGGCTCGGTGACCTCGACAAGTGGTCGGTCGAGTCCGACACCCGCGCGGTCCACGAGACCACCGGTGCCGAGCTGTCCGTGATCGAGGACCGTCAGGTGCTCCTCACCGTCCCGCTGGTCGCAGGCAAGTCGGTCGAGATCACCATCACCGTTCCCGCGTCCGTCGTCGACGGTGGCGCCCCCGTGGTCACCGAGGCCGACGCCGAGAAGTCCATGACGGCTCTCCTCGCGGTCGCGGCCGGTCAGGAACTGCCCGCCGTCAAGAACGGTGTCGCGCGGCTCAACCTGGCGTGGACGCCCGACCTGGTCGCCGACCACGCCGGTGTCACCGGTTCGGGTCTGCCCACGACGCTGAGCGTGAGCGGCAAGGCCGTTCCGGACGTGGTCGTCGGCGCCTGCTGGCCGGCCGTGTTCGCCGTGCTCGGTGCCGCCAAGACCGAAGACTCGCTCTCCGTCATCGAGGGCATGCTCGACCTGGTCCACCTGGACCACAGTGTCGACTTCGTCGGCGAACTGCCCTCGGAGACCAGCATTCTCGTCGTCAAGGCCGAGGTCGCCTCGGTTCTCGACACCGACCTGGGCCGCGTCGTCGAGGTCAAGGTCGAGGTCGGCGCCATGCTGGGCGAGGGCCTGGACGCGCCTGCCGTCGTCACCCTGTCGGAGCGCTTCGCGATCCGCGGCCGCACCGGCAAGGGCGAACTGTCCGACCCGGCCCGCGCCGGTGGCTCGCTCAGCGACGCGGCCGTCGACACCCCGCGTCGCCGTCGCCGCGACACCACGATCGTGGCTCCCCGCAACATGGGCTCCTTCGCCCAGGTCTCGGGCGACCACAACCCGATCCACACCTCCGACAACGCGGCACTGCTCGCCGGACTCGGCAGCCCGATCGTGCACGGCATGTGGCTCTCCGCCGCCGCCCAGCAGGTCGTCACCGCCGTGGACCCGGCCGAGACCAAGACGCCGCCGCGCCGCCTGACCGCGTGGACCGCACGTTTCCTCGGCATGGTCCGCCCCGGCGCCGAGATCGACGTCCGCGTCGACCGCATCGCCACGGACCGTGGTGCCGAGATCGTCGAGGTCGGCTGCCGCATCGACGGTGACCTCGTGATGGTCGCCACCGGTCGCACCGCCGCCCCGAAGACCGTCTACGCGTTCCCCGGACAGGGCATCCAGCGTCCCGGCATGGGCCTCGACGCCCGCGCCCGCTCCAAGGCCGCCCGCGAGATCTGGGACCGCGCCGACAAGCACACCCGCAAGGCCCTCGGCTTCTCGATCCTCGCCGTGGTCCGCGACAACCCGACGGTCGTCAAGGCCCGTGGTGTCGAGCACAAGCACCCGGACGGTGTCCTGCACCTGACCCAGTTCACCCAGGTCGCGATGGCGACCCTCGGTGTGGCTCAGGTCGCCGAGCTCCGTGAGTCCGGCGCGTTCGTCGAGGGTGCCCTGCTCGCAGGCCACTCGGTCGGTGAGTACAACGCTCTCGCCGCCGTCGCCGGTGTGCTGCCTCTCGAAGCCGTCCTCGAGGTGGTCTTCCAGCGCGGCTCCGCGATGCACGCCCTCGTTCCCCGCGACGAGGCCGGCCGCTCCGACTACCGGATGGCCGCCATCCGCCCGTCGCAGATCGGTCTGGCCGACGACGACGTCGAGGCGTTCGTCGCCGGTGTCGCCGAGGCGACCGGTGAGTTCATGCAGATCGTGAACCTGAACCTGCGTGGCTCGCAGTACGCCATCGCGGGCACGGTGACCGGGCTCAACGCGCTGGAGGTCGAAATCGACATCCGCCGTGAGGCTTTCGGTGGCAAGCGCGCGTACATCATGGTCCCGGGCATCGACGTCCCGTTCCACTCGACGGTGCTGCGTGGCGGCGTCGACGACTTCCGTGGACGTCTCGAGGAACTGCTCCCGCAGGACATCGACCCGGCCATCCTGATCGGGCGCTACATCCCGAACCTGGTTCCCAAGCCGTTCTCCCTGGAGAAGGAGTTCGTGCAGGAGATCGCCGACCTGGTGCCGTCGAAGCCCCTCGACAAGGTGCTGAAGGACTTCGACTCCTGGGCGAAGAAGCCGGTCGAGCTCACCCGAGTGGTCCTCACCGAGCTCCTGGCCTGGCAGTTCGCCAGCCCGGTGCGCTGGATCGAGACGCAGGACCTGCTGT
>JBCEBZ010000464.1:0-11330 GCA_039206675.1 Rhodococcus sp. (in: high G+C Gram-positive bacteria)
AACCGGTTCCCCCGCCCGAGCGTCGTGTTCACCGGTCGCCCGGCTGTTTCCGCCTTGACGAAATCTTGACGCCGTCACCCCTTGCGTCCGGTTGAACGCGCGTTTAGCGTATTAAACATGCGTTCAACCACTGCCGCCTCCGGGGTCCCGCAACCCGACATGACCACCCGCGCCCGAGTGCGCGACGCGGCCATCACGGTGTTCGGCAACCACGGTTTCGGCACCGGAGTGCGCGCGATCGCCACCGCCGCCGGGGTGTCACCCGGCCTGGTGATCCACCACTTCGGTTCGAAGGACGGCCTGCGCGCCGAATGCGACGAGCACGTCCTCCGGATCATCCGGGAGCAGAAGGCGGAGGCGATATCCACGCCCGGGCCGGCGGGAGCGATGCAGGCCCTCGCCGACATCGAGCAGTACGCCCCGCTCGTCGCGTACATCGTGCGGAGTTTCCAGGCGGGCGGCGGTCTCGGCGAATCCCTGTTCGAGCACATGGTCGAAGACACCACGCAGTACCTCGAACTGGGAGTGGCGACCGGACGTGTCCGGCCCAGCCGCAACCCGGCGGCGCGGGCCCGCTACCTCACGCTCTACAACGTCGGCGCGATGCTGCTCTACCTGCAGATGCGCGCAGACAAGGAAGTTCCGCTCGATTACGCCACGGCCATCCGCGACCTCGCCACCGACGTCACGCTGCCCGCCCTCGAGATGTACACCGAGGGTCTGCTGCCGGATTCGTCGATGCTCGAGGCATATCTGGCCACCGAAGACGGTGCCGCGCAGGCGGGTGCGGCACCCCCAGAACATACCGACTCCCCGAACTAGGAGCAGCTATGAGCGCGATCATCGACGTGCGCAACCTGGTGAAGACGTTCGGACGAACCCGGGCGCTCGACGGACTCGACCTCGAGGTCGGCGAAGGGGAAGTGCACGGCTTCCTCGGACCGAACGGGGCAGGCAAGTCCACCACCATCCGCGTCCTCCTCGGCAGCCTGCACCCCGACAGCGGTGAGGCCACCGTATTCGGCCGCGATCCGTGGCGCGACGCCGTCGCCCTGCACCTCGACATGGCGTATGTCCCCGGCGACGTGACGCTGTGGCCGTCGTTGTCCGGCGGCGAGACCATCGACCTCCTCGCGCGGATGCGCGGCGGACTGGACGAGACCCGCAAGCGGGATCTGATCGAGCGTTTCGACCTCGACCCGCGGAAGAAGGGGCGGGCGTATTCGAAGGGCAATCGGCAGAAGGTGGCCCTGGTGTCGGCGTTCTCGTCCGACGCCCGCCTGCTGCTGCTCGACGAACCGACGTCCGGGCTGGATCCGTTGATGGAACAGGTGTTCCGTGAATGCGTGGGGGAGGCCCGCGACCGCGGGGTGACGGTGCTGCTGTCCAGTCACATCCTGTCCGAGGTGGAGGCGCTGTGCGAGCGCGTCACCATCATCAGGTCGGGGCGGACGGTCGAATCCGGAACACTGGCGTCGATGCGGCATCTCAGCCGAACGTCGATCACCGCCGAACTCCTCGGTGATCCCGGCGATCTGAGTCGGATCGACGGCGTGGCGGACATTCAGTTCGACGGGTCGACGCTGCACTGCCAGGTCGACAGCGAACATCTCGGCGAGCTGATCCGCGTGCTCGGCGACACGGGGGTGCGGAGCCTCGTCAGCAAGCCCCCGACCCTCGAGGAACTCTTCCTGCGGCACTACGAGATCGACGACGGCCCCACGACGCCGTCCGACACGGCGGAGAAGGTGCGGGCATGACTACCGCCACGGTGTCCCGGTTCCGGCCCGTGGAACCGGCGCCGGTATCTTCCTCGGATTTCACGGGGACGCTGCACTTTCTGCGGTTGTTCCTGCGCCGCGATCGGATCGCGCTGCCCCTGTGGATCCTGATCTTCGCGTTCGCGCCCGCGCTGTACGTCGCGAGCATCGCCGACATCTACACCTCCCAGGCCGAGCTGGCGGAGTTCGCGGCCACCACGGCGGCCAGCCCCGCGCAGATCGCCATGTACGGGCCGATCTTCAACTCCAGCCTCGGTTCGGTCGGCGTGTGGAAGGCCGGCATCTACTACACGCTGATCGGGCTGGCGGTGATCCTGACGGTCATCCGGCACACCCGCGCCGAGGAGGAGACCGGCCGGGCCGAGCTCCTCGACTCCACCGCCGTCGGGCGGTATTCGGGCCTGACCGCGGCGCTGATCCTCACCGCCGGCGCCTCCGTCGTCACCGGGATTCTCTGTGCGGCAGCGTTGCTCGCCCGAGACCTCCCGGTCGGCGGCTCGGTGGCCTTCGGGACGTCGCTGGCCTGCTCCGGTCTGGTGTTCACGGCGGTGGCGGCCGTCGCGGCGCAGGTGAGTACCGGCGCCCGCGTCGCGCGCGGCATCGCATTGACGGTGCTGGGGGTCGCGTTCGCCCTGCGCGCGGTCGGTGACGCCGGCAGCGGCACCCTGTCGTGGTTCTCGCCGCTCGGCTGGGCACTGCAGATCCGTCCGTATGCCGACGAACGGTGGTGGGTCGTCGTCCCCAGCCTCGTCACGGCGGCCGTACTCACCTGGGCGGCATACGCTCTCCTGCGCCGACGCGATGTCGGCGCCGGACTGATCGCCGAACGACCCGGTCCCACCGACGCATCGCCCGCGCTCGCCGGAACCCTGGGACTGGCGTGGCGGATGCACCGCGGCACGCTCGCGGCCTGGACCGCCGCGCTCGGACTGTACGGACTTCTGATCGGCAGCGCCGCGAACGGCGTCGGCGGCCAGGTCGGCAACAGCCAGACGATCAGGGACATCATCATGCGGATGGGTGGGTCGCAGTCGCTGGAGAAATCGTTCATCGGCTACGCGTTCACCATGCTCGCCATCGCGGCCGCGGCCTATGCGATCTCCGCGTCGCTGCGCCTGTATTCGGAGGAGAACGCCCAGCGCCTCGAACCCGTGACCGCCGGCTCCGTCGGCCGGGTCCGGTGGGCGTCGAGCCACATCCTGTTCGCGTTGCTGGGTCCGGCGGTCGCGATGGTGGTGGCCGGTGTGGCCGCCGGATTCACCTATGGCGTGTCCGTCGGCGATGTGGGGGGAGCCCTGCCCGGCGTGGTCGGGGCGGCGCTCGTGCAGCTTCCCGCGATCTGGGTGCTGGCCGGAGTGACAGTCCTGCTGTTCGGCGTCGTTCCGCGGTTCACGCCGGTGGCGTGGGGAGTGCTCGTCGCGTTCCTCCTGATCTTCATGGTGGGGTCGATCGCGCAGTTCCCGCAGGCGGTGCTCGATCTCGAGCCGTTCAGCCACGCACCGAAGCTGCCCGGCGGGCAGTTCGCGGCCACCCCGATCCTGTGGCTGCTGCTCATCGCGGCCGCGCTGATCGTGGTGGGTGTGACGGCCTTCCGGCGGCGCGATCTGCGCTGACCCCCGGCCGGTGTGCACACTGAAGGCATGGCACGTGTGCACACCGGCGAGTCCGTCCTGGCCCGGACGGTGCGGATAGTCGAATCGTTCCGTTCGGACGATTCGCTGCTCACGGTGTCCGAGATCGCCCGACGGTCGGGCCTCCACATCTCCACGACGTCGCGGTTGATCGACGAACTGGTGGGGTGCGGCTGGCTCGAGCGCGAGGACCGGAAGGTGCGGATCGGCGTCCGCCTGTGGGAGGTCGCGTCGCGGGCGTCCCCGACCCTCGGGCTCCGGGAGGCGGCGATGCCGTTCATGGAGGACCTGCACGCCGTCGTCGGGCAGCACACTCAGCTCGGTGTCCTCGAAGGTGACGAGGTGTTGTTCGTCGAGCGACTCACGGCGCCCGGCGCCGTCGTCAACTACACACGTATCGCCGGCCGGATGCCGCTGCACGTCTCCTCGTCCGGGCTGATCCTGCTCGCCCACGCCGCGCCGGACCTTCAGGAACGGATCCTGGGGGAGCCGTTGAAAGTGTTCACCGACAAGACGATCAGTACCCCACGACAGTTGCGCGGGGTGCTGGCCGACGTGCGCAGGCACGGCTACATCCTCTGCGCCGGCCACCTGTACCCGGACACCACGGGCGTCGCGGTTCCGGTGCGGGACAGCACCGGCAAGGTGGTCGCCGCGCTGTCGGTGATCGTGCCGAACGACGACAAGGCGTACGCGCAGATCCCCGTGCTGCAGGCGGCCGCGAAGGGCATCACCCGGGTCATGGCCGCGGCGGTGAAGTAGCCGCTCCGGCGCGGTGGACTATCCGACCCGCCCGTGCCACGGTGGAATCGGAACCACTTCTCCCGGAAAGCGCAGCGCCATGGAAAGCACATCGCCCACCAGCCCCCTGGAATGCCCGGACTGCCACGCCCTCACCGCGGACCTCGAGGCCCACAAACACTGGCACTCCCGCCTCGTGCACGACATCGCCACCGCGGTCGACAAGGACATCAGCCGACGG
This sequence comes from Rhodococcus sp. (in: high G+C Gram-positive bacteria), assembly GCA_039206675.1. GTDB lineage: Bacteria > Actinomycetota > Actinomycetes > Mycobacteriales > Mycobacteriaceae > Rhodococcus_F. The sequence continues at coordinate 4,395 of JBCEBZ010000464.1, forward strand.
GCGCACACCTCGTAACTCAGCCGGCCGTCACGGTGAGCACGGCCTTCCCACGAACCTGCCCGTCGACCGGGTGGCGGAGGGCAGCGGCGTGCGATGTCGCCCGACTCGACGATGACGAGTCTCCCGCGCGGCGTGGGAACCCGGCGCAGTTGCGACAGTGACGTGGTGCCGCCGATGTCGAGGTCGACGTCCTACCGCCGTCCGAGCCGGGTGACGTCTTCGCGGGTGTAGTCGGCGCCGATCGACCGGACCAGGTCGACCTTCGCGGTGCTGCGACGCCACGTCCCGACTTTCAACTATTGAAAATGGTCTGGCGGCTCGACCCTGCTCGGAAGATCCTCGAACAAACGCGAGATCGAGGAGTCGAGATGTCACAGAACCCGGTTTCTTCCGGTGCGCCAACGGATGCGGCGCTGCGAGTTGTCGCCAAAGAGGTTGTCGCGGAAGGTGTCGTCGCGCTGACCCTGCGTCACCCGACCGGGCGACGGCTGCCGGACTGGGCACCCGGAGCGCACATCGACCTGATGCTCCCGACCGGGCTGACCCGCCAGTATTCGCTGATAGGGGACCGGTGGGACGCGCACACCTACCGGGTCGGGGTGTTGCGCGAACCCGCCGGGCGTGGTGGGTCCGCGTACATCCACGACGAACTCGCCGAAGGGGACGTCGTCGGGGTCGGCGGCCCGCGCAACAACTTCCCGCTCGTTCCGTCGCAGCGATACCTGTTCGTCGCGGGCGGTATCGGGATCACACCGCTGCTGCCGATGATCCGGCAGGCGGAACTGGTGGGAGCCGACTGGCAGCTCGTGTACGGCGGCCGCACCCGCACGTCGATGGCGTTCCGGGACGAACTCGCGGCATACGGGGACCGCGTCGTGCTCGCGCCCCGGGACGAACAGGGTCACCCCGACCTACCCGCGTATCTCGCCGCCGCCGCGGACGCCAAGGTGTACGTCTGCGGGCCCGGGGCGCTGCTCGTCGCCGTCGAAAAATGCTGCGCGGATTGGCCCTTCGGACAGCTGAGGACCGAACGCTTCGTGCCGAAGGATCGCGGTGCACCGCTGCGCGACGAACCGTTCGAGGTGGAACTCGCGCGCTCCGGCCTCGCGGTGACCGTGAGTCCCGGCGCCACCGTCCTCGACGCCGTGCAGGCGGCGGGCGTGACCGTCCTGTCCTCGTGCGGCGAGGGCACGTGCGGGACCTGCGAGACCACCGTCCTCGCCGGCAACCCCGATCATCGCGATTCCGTCCTCGACGACGACGAGCGGTCTTCCGGCGACTGCATGCTCATCTGCGTCTCACGGTCGTGCTCCGACCGCCTCGTGCTCGACCTCTGACAGCTACCCCGAAGGGAAGTCCCGTGACGATGTTCGCCCCCGTCCCCACCCTGCCCGTCAGCGACGCCGACCCGTTCGCTCTCGACGTCCTCGAAGACCCGCTGTCGTTCCAGGCCGACCTGCGTGACGGCGGTCCCGTCGTGTACCTGCAGCGGTACGACGTGTTCGCGCTGGGCCGCTACGAGGAGGTGCATGCCGCCCTGACCGACTGGCAGTCGTTCCAATCCGCCGCCGGAGTCGGTCTGAGCAACTTCCGGTACGAGACTCCGTGGCGCCCGCCGAGCATCCTGCTCGAGGCGGACCCGCCACACCACGACGCCCCGCGGACGGTGCTGAGCAAGATTCTGGGACCGCGAGCTCTGCAGAAACTCCGGGCGTCCTGGGTCCGGGACGCGGAGGTCCTCGTCGACCAGGTGCTTTCGAACGCAACCGAATTCGACGCGGTCACCGAACTCGCCGCCGCCTTCCCGCTGCGTGTCTTTCCCGACGCCGTCGGCATCCCCGACGCCGGACGCGAGAATCTGCTGCCGTACGGGGACCACGCGTTCAATGCGTTCGGTCCGGCCAACGGCCTGGTGGCGAAGGGGGCGCCGCGGGTGGCGGAGCTGTCGGGCTGGGTCAACGAGCAGTGTGCGCGCGATGTGCTCACCGGCGACGGCTTCGGCGCGCAGATCTGGGCGGCCGCGGACCGTGGCGACATCACGTACGAGCAGGCCCCGCTGGTGGCGCGGTCGCTGCTGACGGCCGGTGTCGACACCACCGTCAACGGGCTCGCGGCCGTGCTCTATGCGTTCGCGCGGCATCCGGAGCAGTGGGCGCGGCTGCGGGAGAACCGCACCCTGGCCCGGACGGCGTTCGACGAGGCCGTCCGGTGGGAGTCGCCGGTGCAGACGTTCTTCCGCACCGCCACGCGCGACACCGAGATCGGTGGGACCGTCATCCCGGACGGCGAGAAGATCCTGATGTTCCTCGGCGCCGCGAACCGCGACCCCCGCCGGTGGGAGAACCCGGACGCCTTCGATCTCGACCGCAACCCCTCCGGGCACGTGGGGTACGGGATGGGGATCCACCAGTGCGTCGGCCAGCACGTCGCCCGCCTCGAATCGGAGGCGCTGCTGAGCGCACTGGCGTCGAGGGTCGAATCGTGGGAGATCGCCGGGCCGGTGCGCCGTCACCTCAACAACACACTGCGGTCGTGGGAATCCGTGCCGGTGCGGGTCCGGCTCACGTCGAGGGGGTGACCATACGTACGTATGTATTGAGGTGATAGTAGGTGGTCACGGCGTCGGCCTGGACTCCGACCAGTCGCTGTCGCGGGTGTACAGCAGTTCCGCTGCGCGGACGGCGAGCCAGAGTTCGGACAGTGAATTGGTGTCCGCAAGGTCGCGGGACGTCAGCGCCTCGACCTTGCGGATGCGGTACATGACGGTCTGCCGGTGAATGTGCATCGCCTGCGCGGTCTGCTGCCACGACCGCTGGTTCTGCAGGAACGCGTCGAGCGTTTCGACGAGCCTCGAATTGTGCTGCTCGTCGTAGTCCAGCACCGGGCGCAGGATCCGGTCCACCAGGGTGTGCGCGTCGGCCACGCTCGACAGCCCGACCCAGGGTACGGCGTTGCCGTACCGGGAGATCACCGTCTCGCGTCGTTCGGCGATCGACAGTGCCCACGCGGCCTCCCGGGCCGCATCCTGAAAACGAGCGAGGGAACCGACGATTCGGCTGATGCCGATGCGGGCGGTCGGGCCCAGCGCGCGGGACAGCACCGAGTCGGTGTCCGGGCCGTCCGGCACGAGGACGTGGGCGGTGCCCATGCGCACCAGGCACAGGTACGGAAGTGCGTGCCGCCACAGCGAATTGTGCAGTTCGAGCATCCGTTCCGGCTCTTCGCTGCGCGCCGCCACCAACACGGCGGACTCGGGTTTCAGGCCGAGATCGGCGAGCTGGGCGGTGACCCCGGCGATGTCCATGCGGCCTTCGAGCATCTGGGTGAGAAGCCCTGAACCGTAACGGCGTTCGTGTTCGAGCATCAACTGTGTCTGCGACAGTTCGATAGCGACGACGGTGGCAGCGTGTTGAAGCTGGATCGGGTCGACGCCGACCCTCGGATCGCTGAGCGTGACCAGCGCGGCGCCCGCGTGGCGGGGGATGTCGGTGAGCATCGCTGCCCGGTCGCCGACCGACGGAAGTCCGTACGCGCCGCCCGCCACGTTCTTCGACACCTCGGACAACGCCACCACGGCGTCGCTGATTTTCGGGTCCAGCGGGGTCGTGCCCGGAAACCAGGGCTCCCCGGTGGCGCGGTCGCACACCTGGATCTCGCAGCCCAGTTCGCGGGCCAACGCCGACAGCAGATCGGCGGGCGCGGCGCCGCGGGCGGTGTGCCTGCGGATCAGGTCGTAGATCCGGACGGTGCGGCCGAGGCGTTGCGACTGATCGACGAGCGTGGCCTCGGCCACCGACCGGGAGATGGCGACGAAGGGGAGGGGATACCGAATCCACAGGACCGGAAACCCCAGCTCGTCGCTGGTGCGGGTGAACGCCGCCGTCAGCCGCGGGCAGTACATGTTCTCGCCGATGCCCAGCCCGGCCACCCCGGCGTCGGCGAGATGCCGCACCAGGTCTGCCTGGTCTTTCGCCGACTTCGGGAACGACATGCCGTTGGTCATCAGGAACTCGCCGCCGGTGACCCATCGCCACGGTTCGGGGAGGTCGGAGGTGTGGGTCCAGGTGACTTCGCGACCGAGTCCGGACGCCCCGGAGTACACCTCCAGGCGGAGGTGCGGGATCTCCACGAGTTCCCCGACGGTGACAGCCACGGAGCCTCCTCTGCGTCAATGCCCAATCCGGTTTGTGCGATCGAATAAAGCGTAACCATTGGTTTTGCGCATTGGCTACTCGTGCTCCGCTGGAACGGCCAGGCAGTCTGTGTTGGACGTCACAACCGGCAGCACCCGCACTTCATCCAGTCCAGGAGCCCCAATGACAAATACCGGTCATCTGATAGACGATGCACCGTTGACCTCCTTCCACAAGAAGCTGACAGCGTTCTCCTCCGGCGGGCCGTTCATCGACGGCTTCGCGTTGTCGATCATCGGCGTCGCGCTGATCACGCTCGAACCGGCCATGGACCTCAGCGCCACCGAGATCGGTCTCATCGGCGCCGCCAGCCTGATCGGCATCTTCGTCGGTGGTGGTGTGTTCGGGTACGTGACGGACAAGATCGGCCGGCACTTCATGTACATCGCCGACCTGGTCGCGCTCGCCGTGTTCTCCGTCCTCTCCGCGTTCTGCGGTGAGGCCTGGCAGGTGATCCTGTTGCGCTTTCTGCTGGGTGTGGCCATCGGCGCCGACTATCCGATCGCCACGTCGCTGCTCGCCGAGTTCCTGCCGAAACGACAGCGTGGCCGACTGCTGGGCGCCATGTTCGTGGTGTGGGCCGTCGGCGCCGCAGCCGCGTACGTGGTCGGTTTCTTCGCGAGGGGCCTCGGACCCGACGCGTGGCGCTTCCTGTTGGCGAGCCCGGCGATCTTCGCGATCATCACGCTGCTCGCCCGGATGGGCACCCCGGAGTCGCCCCGCTGGCTGATGAGCAAGGGACGGATGGCGGAGGCCGACGCGTCCATCAAACTTGTGTACGGCGAGCAGTACGGTGTCGCGGATCTTCCGGAGGAACCCGTCGTCAGCACCTCCTTCTTCCGGGTGTTCCAGAAGCCCTACCTGCGGCGCACCATCTTCGTGGCGATCTTCTGGACAGCTCAGGTGATCCCGCTGTTCGCGGTGTACACGTTCGCCCCCGACCTCCTCGAATCCTTCGGCCTGTACGGCGACGCCAACCTCTACGGCGGTTCGCTGCTCATCGCGGTCCTGTTCGTGGTCGGCGGCATACCCGGTCTGTGGCTGGTCGAGAAGATCGGCCGGCGGAAGTTGCTGATCTGGTCGTTCGCGATCATCGTCGTCGCCCTCGCCGTACCCGCGCTGATTCCCGACGTCTCGGCGAAGATCTTCTTCCTCGCGCTCGCGGTGTTCGCCATCGCCTCCGGTGCGTCGAGCTTCCTCGAAGTCGTCTACCCGAACGAACTGTTCCCCACCGAGGTGCGTGCCACCGCGGTCGGGGTCGGCACCGCGATCAGCCGGATCGGCTCCGCGGCAGGCACGTACCTGATGCCGATGGCGCTGGTGTCGTTCGGAGCCGGTGGCGCCCTGATGATCGGCGCGGTGGTCACCCTGGTCGGGCTCGTCGCGTCCATCTTCCTCGCGCCGGAGACGCGCGGTGCGTCGCTGACGGACACCGCATCGAAAACCCAGTCGGACGTAGAGAAATCCGACGATCCCGACCCGGCGCCCGTGACCCGCGCCTGACCTGATCTTCCAAGACCTTCCCGAGTACAGGAGAGACAGCCATGCCCCAGCCCAGAGAATCCCTCGTCGGTGCACTGCCCGCAACCCAGGTTCCCCGCTACGCGGGTAAGGGAACCTTCGCCCGCATCGCCGACATCCACGAGGTCGACGACTACGACATCGCGATCCTCGGCGTCCCCTTCGACGGCGGAACCTCGTACCGCCCCGGTGCCCGCTTCGGCCCGATGGCGGTCCGGCAGGCCGCGCGTGCGCTCCGGCCCGGCTACCACGTCGAACTCGGCGTCGCACCGCTCGAAGAAGTCCAGGTGGTCGACGCCGGAGACGTGACGGTGACGCCGTACGACCTCGGGGAGGCCTGCCGGCAGATCGAGGCGCACGCGTCCGAGATCCTCGGCGGCGGCGACCGCAAGATCGTCTCGATCGGCGGCGACCACACGATCGCGCTGCCGAATCTGCGCGCACTGCACGCCAAGCACGGACCGATTGCCCTGGTGCACTTCGACGCTCACCTCGACACCTGGGACACCTACTTCAACCAACCCGTCACCCACGGAACGATCTTCCGCCGCGCGTTCGAAGAGGGCCTGCTGGTGGAGGACCACTCCATTCACGTCGGAATCCGCGGTCCGATCTACGACCAGGCTGACCTGAACGACGACGCGCGGATGGGATTCCGGATCATCCGCGCGGGTGATCTGGACGTGATGGGCATCGAGGCGGCCGTCGACGTGGTCCGCCGGCGCGTCGGTGACGTCCCGGTGTACGTGTCGATCGACATCGACGTCCTCGACCCGGCGTTCGCCCCCGGAACCGGCACCCCGGAAGCGGGCGGACTGACGTCCCGGGAACTGCTGCGGATGCTGCGCCAACTCACCGGACTCAACGTGGTGGGCGCCGACGTCGTCGAAGTGGCGCCTGCCTACGATCACGCCGAGATCACCTGTGTCGCAGCGGCCACCGTGGTATTCGACCTCGTCTCGCTCATGGTCGCGGGTTCACAGCGAGACACCGTCGCCGCGGCGGCCGGGGCCATCGGCACCTCGGCCCTCAGTTACTGATCACCCACAGAAAGCGGCGCTCGGCGACGGGCGCCGCTTTCTGCGCTCAGCTGTGCCGGTCGTGTCTCGCGCGGTCGGCTTCGTTCCGTCGAGTCGACGCGTCGGCCTCGGCGCCCGGGTACCGACTGTGGCGCTATCGACGTCGCTGATCGCCGGCTATCTCGTCGAGGAGTTCGCTGACG
>JBCEBZ010000465.1:0-11320 GCA_039206675.1 Rhodococcus sp. (in: high G+C Gram-positive bacteria)
GACCGGTGACGGCGCCGGTCGCGGGGTTGGTGACGGGGGCGGTGTTCCCGCTGGTGCCGGCGAAGCTCTTGCCGTCGGACCAGTGCGCGATCTCGCGAGTGATGTTGGTGCTCATGTGTTGTCCTTTCACCGCGTGCGCGCGATGTAATCCTTCATGGTCTTCAGTTGGTAGCGGGAGACGTCGTGTGCGTTCTCGTCCTCGGCGAAAACGCTGGACACCATCACCGTGTCGGGTTTGTCGTAGAAGCCGAGTTCGCCGAGGCCGCCGAAGAACTCGTCCCAGTCGAGGTCCCCGTCACCGATCTTGAGATGCTGGTGCACGCGCACCGCGTTGCCGGGCGGGTTGGTGATGTACCGCAGTCCGTGCGAGCGATGGTGGTCCATCGTGTCCGCGACGTGGACGAGTCGCAGCATGTCGCCGGCCGTGCGCATGATCTCGAGCATGCCGGCGCCCATGTGATACGAGTGGCACGCGACGAACACCAGTCCGAAGTTCTTCGAGTTGATGCCGCGGATCATGCGGATGGCGTCCAGACCGTTCTCCACGAAGTCGTCGGGGTGCGGGTCGATACGAACGTCGATACCTTCACGTTCGATGATCGGGACGAGTTCCTCCATCGACCGGTAGAAGGCGCGCTCCGATTCCTCGGCCTTCTCCGGGCGTCCGCTGAACTCGGTGTTCATCACGTTCACGCCGAGGTCGACGGTGATCTGGATGGCGCGCTTCCAGTACCGCACCGCCGCCTCGCGGGCGTCTTCGTCCGGGCCGGACCATCGCAGGACCGGCAGGACGGACGCGATCCCGACGCCCGCGTCGCTGCAGGCCTTGCGGAACTGCCGGACCAACTCGTCGTCCGCCTTCGGGTGGTTGAAGAACGGGATCATGTCGCGATGCGGGGTGAGCTGCAGGTGCTCGAAGCCGAGTTCCGCTACCACGGAGGGCAATTCGAGAAGCGAGTAGTCGTGGTGGAACGGGGTGGGGTCGAGTGCGATCTTCATGGTGGTCAGGCTCCCGGAATGGACGAACGGTCGACCATGTCGACGGCGACGCGTTCACCGGTCTCGAGCGACTGCACACCGGCCGCGCACACCGCGGCGGCGGCGTAACCGTCCCAGGCTCCTGGGCCGTCGACGTAGTTGCCGGTCTCCGCGCCCGTCCGCGCTGCGTTCACCCAGCGCTGGATCTCGACGTCGTACGCCTGCCCGAAGCGTTCCTTGAACGACGGGGTGATCTCCCCGCCCCACGCGCCGGCGCCCGAGCGGCCGTTCCCCGCCCCTGTGCCGTACTTACGGACGAGTCCGACATCGAGACCGATGAACGCCGAACCCTTCTCGGCGACGATCTCGGTGCGCACCTCGTACGCGACACCGGTGGTCACGAAGACCTCGACGTCGATGTGGCGACCGGACTCGGTGGTGAAGAACGCGATCTGGGGATCCTGAAGCCCCTCGGGCGCACCCGGGTTCGCGGCGGGGCGGAGGATCTGTACCGAGGTGATCTCCTCGTCGAACAGGAATCGGGTGACGTCCACCTCGTGGACCAGGGAGTCCTTGACGATCATCGAGCTGTCGAAGCCCGGGGGCACCACCGGATTGCGGTGCACGCAGTGGGCGAGGAGCACCTGCCCGAACGTGCCGTCGTCGATGAGCGACTTCAGCTGCTCGTATTCGTGGTCGAAGCGTCGCATGAAGCCGACCTGGATCAGCTTCTTGCCGAGCTCGGCTTCCCGCTTCACGATCTCGAGGGACGTCGCGACGTCGGTGGTCAGCGGCTTCTCACACATCACCGGTTTGCCGTGCTCGAGGCAGGCGAGGAGCTGCTTCTCGTGTGTCGGGCCCGGGGTGGCCAGGACGACGGCGTCGACACCGGGGTCGGCGATCGCGTCGAGCGGGTCGTTGACCACGCGGCAGCCGGGAATGCCGGCCGCGATCTCCTCGGCCTTTTCGATGAAGTAGTCGTTGACGACGGCGACGGTCGCACCCTTGATGCGGTCGGTGATCCGCGCGACGTGGTCGGCGCCCATCATTCCGACACCCAGGACGGCGATGCGGAGTTCGGTGCTGCTCTTGGACATGGTGGTGTGGCTCCTGACGTGTTACTGGAAGCGGACGGAAGGGATCCCGCAGGAGCCCAGGTACTTACGGGTGCGCTGAGCGATCGGCAGGGGGACGTCGACGGCGCAGGGGTAGAGGTCCTGCTCGACGATTGCGAACACATCGATGTCGAGCTTCTCGATCGCGGCGAGCAGCGGCGGCATGTCCGGGATGCCGAGCGGGGGCTCGATCATCGCGCCGAGCTTGACGGCCTCACCGAACGGCAGGTCTTCGGCCTCGACCTTGGCGCGGACCTCGGGATCGACCTGCTTGAGGTGCAGGTAGCCGATCCGCTCGGGGGCGCGTTCGATGATCGCGAGGTTGTCGCCGCCGCAGTAGCTGATGTGGCCGGTGTCGAGGCAGAGGTTCACGTATTCGCTGTCGGTGCCGTCGAGGAAGCGGTACACATTCTCCTCGGTGTCGACGTGGCTGTCGGCGTGCGGGTGGTATTGCGCCTTGACGCCGTACTGCTCGAACATCTTCCTGCCCAGCTCGTTCATGCCGCCGGTCTTCTTCTTCCACTGCTCCGCGGTGAGGTTGCGGTCTTCGAGCACCTCGCCGGTACTCGGGTCGCGCCACATCTCCGGGATCACGACGACGTGCTTGCCGCCGACGGCGGCGGTGAGTTTCGCGACGTCCTCGATCTGGGTCCACACGGCGTCCCAGGAGTTGTCCTGGTGCAGGTGCTCGAACACGGTGCCTGCCGACAGCTTCAGATTGTGGGCCGCGAGTTCGTCGCGGAGCTGCTGCGGGTCGGTGGGCAGGTAGCCGTACGGTCCCAGCTCGATCCACTCGTAACCGGATGCGGACACCTCGTCGAGGAACCGGCCGTACGGGGTCTGCTGCGGGTCTTCCGGGAACCACACGCCCCAGGAGTCGGGGGCCGATCCGACGCGAATGACGCTCATCGGGAAATCCTTTCGAAAGTTCTGCTGGGGGGCGGGTCAGTTGCCGGAGGGGCGGAGGAACGGACGCTGGATCTTCTTCCACTGCGCGTACGTCTCGTACGCGTTCTGCGTGGACTCGAGGGTGCTGGTGGAGCTGACCGGGACGTCCCACCAGGATTCGCTGTCCGGGGCGGCGATCCGCGGATCCGTCTCGACGTGGATGACGGTGGTCTTGTCGCTCGCCTTCGCCACCTTGACGGCGTCGGTGAACTCGGCGGCCGTGTTCGCACGGATCACGTCGGCTCCGAGGCTCGCCGCGTTGGCCGCCAGATCGACGGGCAGGATGTCGCCGTCGAGCCGACCGGAGTCGCCACGGTAGCGGTAGTCGGTGCCGAAACGCTGGGAGCCGAGCGACTCCGACAGCGATCCGATGGACGCGAAGCCGTGATTCTGCACGAGGACCACGATGACCTTGACGTTCTCCTGCACAGCCGTGACGAGTTCGGTGGCCATCATCAGGTAGGAGCCGTCGCCGACCATGATGAACACGTCGCGGTCGGGGCACGCCATCTTGGCGCCGATGCCGCCCGCGACCTCGTAGCCCATGCAGGAGAAGCCGTATTCGACGTGGTAGCCCTTCGAGTCCCGGGTGCGCCACAGCTTGTGCAGGTCGCCGGGCATCGAACCGGCGGCGCAGACGACGACGTCCCGCGGATCCGACAGCGTGTTGGCGAGACCGATGACCTGGTTCTGATTCAGGCCGAGCGAGTCGTCGTCGATCTGGTAGACCGCGTCGACGGTGGACTCCCAGTGCGCCGCGAGTTCAGCTGTGCGCGAACGGTACTCGTCGGGTACACCATAGCCGACCAGTGCCTCGGCGAGGGCTTCGAGTGTCTCGCGGGCGTCCGCGACGACGCTGACGCCGCCCTGCTTCACCGAGTCGATCGACGCCACGTTGATGTTGACGAACCGCACGTCGGGGTTGTTGAACGCCGTGCGTGACGCCGTGGTGAAGTCGCTGTACCGGGTGCCGATGCCGATGATCACGTCGGCCTCGGTGGCGAGAGCGTTGGCCGCCGTCGTGCCCGTCGAGCCGATCGCCCCGACCGACTGCGGGTGGTCGTACGGCAGTGAACCCTTGCCGGCCTGGCTCTGGCCGACCGGAATGCCGGTCGACTCGACGAACGAGGCCAGCGCCTCGGTGGCGCCGGAGTAGATGAGGCCACCACCCGCGACGATCAGCGGCTTCTTCGCCGACCGGATGACGTCCGCGGCCCGCGCGATCACCGACTTCTCGGGGAGCGGCCGGGCGACGTGCCACGTCCGCTCGGCGAACATCGACTCGGGCCAGTCGAACGCCTCCGCCTGCACGTCCTGCGGGATGGCGACCGTGGCGGCGCCCGTCTCGACGGGGTCGGTCAGCACGCGCATCGCGCCGAGCAGCGCCGACGGCAACTGCTCGGGCCGCCACACGCGGTCGAAGTAGCGCGACAGCGGCTTGAACGCGTCGTTGACGGTGACGTCCCCGCTCGACGGCAGTTCGAGTTCCTGCAGCACCGGTGCGCTCGCGCGGGTGGCGAACGTGTCGGCGGGCAGCAGCAGGACGGGCAGCCGGTTGATGGTGGCGAGCGCCGCGCCGGTCAGCATGTTGGTCGAACCGGGACCGACGCTGGCCGACACGGCCCAGGTCTGCAGGCGATCCTTCTGGCGTGCGTACGCGACCGCGCTGTGCACCATCGCCTGCTCGTTGCGGCCGAGGACGTACGGCAGTTCGGGTTCGGTGCCGGCGTCGACGGCGTCGATCTCGGCCTGCAGCAGGGCCTGGCCGAGTCCGGCGACGTTGCCGTGGCCGAAGATGCCGAAGCAGCCGGCGAAGAACTTGGTGCGTTCGCCGTCCCGCTCGACGTACTGGGCGGCGAGGAATCGGATGGTCGCCTGAGCCACCGTGAGGTGGACGGTGCCCTCGGCGTTGGGGTTCTTGCTCGCCGACATCGGCGCGGTGGACACCACGGTCATGCTCCTTCGGACGGTGCGTGGAGGGGGAGGCGGGGATCGACGGTCTGGTGTTCCCAGCTGCCGCGCAGCCAGGTGTGTGCCGGGTCGTCGCAGATGTTCCAGGCGCGGTCTTCGCCCGGTCCGGCCATCACGTTCAGGTAGTACATGTGATGGCCGGGGGCGGCGATCGACGGTCCGTGGTAGCCGTGCGGAACGAGCACCACGTCGCCGGATCGCACTTCCTCGAGCACCTCGATGGGTCGCTCGGGAGTGCCGTACACGCGATGATAGCCGAATCCGGTGCCGCCGAAATCCACTGTGGTGCCGCCGGCTTCGGCGATCTCGAAGTAGTAGATCTCCTCGAGCTGGGATTCGACGTCGCTGTTCTCGTCGTGCTTGTGGCTCGGGTAGGACGACCAGTTGCCGCCGGGGGTGATGACCTCGCACGCGATGATCGAGTCGGCCTCGAACCGGTCGGCGGTGCCGAAGTTGTGCACCTGCCGGCTGCAGTTGCCGGCTCCGCGCAGTTCGACGGACACGTCCGCGGCCGGGACGTACCGGAACGGGAACTTCTGCCGGGCGCGGGCGCCGCACAGTGCGAAACGTCCACCGGTCGCGCTCGCGACCGTGTAGGCGGAGTCCCGTCCCACGTAGGCGAAGTCGCTCGGCCCGTCGAACACGGACCGCCGCCCGGTGAGCGTGAACTCGGTGCCCTCACTCGACACCGCCGCCGACCCGGCCAGCGGTACGACGATGATCTCGTCGTCGCCGGTGGTGAGTTCGGCCGACCCGCCGGGTGCCAGGGTGAGCACCCGGAGACTCGATTCCGTCCAGCCCGCCGACTCGGGGGTGACCTCGAGATCGAACGGCCCGGTGGCCGCGGAACCGACCGGAACGTAGTACTTGCTGTTCATCGTGGGCCTCTCCGGCGTGCGTCAGTGAACGAGGGATACGGCGGTGTCGACCGCGGCGGCGACGTCCTCGTCCCGCGGGTACAGCAGGGTGCGTCCGACGATCAGGCCGCGGACCGACGGCAGCGCGAGGGCCTTGCCCCAGCTCGCGAACGTCTCCTCGGGGGCCGTCTGCGGGTCGCCGCCGAGCAGCAGCGTCGGAAGTGTCGTCGCGTCCATGACGCGTTCCATCTCGTCGACCACCGGAAGCTTCATCCAGGTGTAGGCGGATGTGGAGCCGAGGCCCTGGCTGATGTGGATCGACTTGATCACGGCGTCGGCGCTGAGGTCGTTCTTGACCTTGCCGTCGACACGCCGCGACAGGAACGGCTCCACCATGGCCATCAGTCCGGCCGCGGCGAGCGAATCGACGGCCTGGGCGCAGGCGGTGAGGGTGGAGAGAGTGCCGGGATCGTCGAGATCGATGCGGCACAGCATCTTTCCGCCGTTCATGCCGGCCTTCGCGGTGCCTGCGGCGGTGTAGCCCGTCATCCGGTCGTCGAGTTCGAAGCTGGCGCCGGCGAGGCCGCCGCGGTTCATCGACGAGATGACCACCTTGTCGTCGAGTGCGCCGAGCAGCACCAGGTCGTCGAGGATGTCGGCGGTGGCGAGCACGCCGTCCACACCGGGATTGCGCAACGCGGTGCGCAGGCGGTCGAGGAGGTCGGTGCGACTGTTCATCGCGGTCGGACGGTCGCCGACCGACAGCGCGCCACGGGCGGGGTGGTCGGCGGCGACGATCATGAGCCGGCCGTTACCGCGCACCGTGGGCCGGGCGACGCGGGTCGCCCAGGCGCGGTCGATGGCGGCCGGGTCGTTGGCGCGTACCTCGGTGACGTCGGCGTACGACGTGCAGACGGCGCGGTGAGCGAGAGTTTCAGACATTGACGGCCTCCGAAGCGGTGGTTTCGGCGAGCTCACGGACCTCGTCGGCCGTCGGCATCGCGGTGGAGCATTCGAGCCGGGAAGCGACGATCGCCCCCGCGGCGTTGGCGTAGCGCAGGATCTTCTCCAGCGGCCACCCGGCGAGCAGGCCGTGGCACAGCGACCCGCCGAAGCTGTCGCCGGCGCCGAGGCCGTTGACGACGTCGACCTCGTTGGGTGGCACCGTGATGGACTGCGTGCGGGTCTTGCCGAGGACGCCCTTGGGGCCCTGCTTGACGATGGCCAGTTCGACACCGAGATCGAGCAGTGCGTCGGCGGCCTTGTGTGCGTTGGTCTCGCCGACCGCGATCTCGCACTCCTCGCGGTTGCCGACCGCGACGGTGACGTGCTGGAGGGCACGCTGCACCTGCGCGGTGGCCTCGGCGGGGGAGGACCAGAACATCGGGCGGTAGTCGAGGTCGAGAACGGTGTGGCTGCGACGTCCGCGCGCCTCCCAGGCGGCGAAATGCGCACTGCGGCTGGGCTCTTCGGACAGTCCGGTGACGGTCGACCAGTACAGCTTCGCGTCGCGGATCGCGTCGAGGTCGAGGTCCGCCGGCGTCACCTGCAGGTCCGGGGCGACCGGCTTGCGGTAGAAGTACAGCGGGAAGTCGTCCGGTGGGAAGATCTCACAGAACGTGACCGGTGTCGGGTGCTCGGTGTCGATGCCGACGTACCGGTTGTCGACGCCGAGATCGGTGAGCGCCGCGCGGACGAAGCGTCCGAACGGATCGTTGCCGACACCGGAGATGAGGGCGCTGCGGCAGCCGAGGCGGGCGGCGGCGACGGTGACGTTGGCGGCGCTTCCGCCGAGGAACTTGCCGAACGTCTCGACGTGCTCGAGACCGACTCCGGTCTGCAATGGGTAGATGTCCACACCGCAGCGCCCGATGGCGAGGACGTCCAATCCGTTCCGGTTGGGTTGCGTCTGGTTGGTGGTCAAGGCTGACTCCCGAATAGGTCGTTGTGGGTGGTCTGCGCAGGGCGCCGAGGTCTGGTTGAAACTGTGCTCCACATCACCGGCTCCTGTCAAGACTTTGTCCTGACATTATTACTTGAAGTCAATCTGGTGTTAGTGTTCGCATACACTGCCGGAAAGATCGGCGGCGGCGGACGTCGCCCCGCGCACGAGGATCGGAGTTGTCCGTGGGTGCACCACTCGCAGTCGAGCTCGACAGGTCGAGCCCGGTTCCGCTGTATTTCCAGCTCGCGCAGACGATCGAGAACGCGATCATCGGCGGGGAACTCGCGCCGGGCGACCGCTTCGAGAACGAACTGGCGCTCGCCAAACGTCTGAACCTGTCCCGTCCGACCACGCGCCGCGCCATCCAGGAACTCGTAGACAAGGGGCTGCTCGTCCGCAAGCGCGGGGTCGGCACGCAGGTCGTGCAGAGCGCGGTGCACCGGCCGGTCGAGCTCACCAGTCTCTTCGACGACCTCGCCCGCGCCGGGCAGAGTCCGACCACCAAGCTCCTCGACTACCAGGTCTCCGTGCCTGCGGAGGACGTGGCCGCCGAACTCAACCTGCAGGCCGGCGCCGAGGTGGCGTCGATCCGGCGTCTCCGCAGCACCAACGGCGAACCGCTCGCGCTGATGACCAACCACATCCCGGTGGATCTCGCACCGGACCCCGAGGAACTCGAGGCGCACGGCCTCTATCACGCACTCCGTGCCCGCGGCGTGCACATTCGCCTCGCGCGGCAACGCATCGGCGCGAAAGCGGCGAGCAAGGCGGAGGCGTCACTCCTCGACGAGAAGACGGGGGCGCCGCTGCTCACGATGAACCGGACCGCATTCGACGACTCCGGAAGCGCCGTCGAGTTCGGCAGCCACTGCTACCGGGCGTCGCGGTACTACTTCGACACCACCGTTGTCGATCGCTAGAACCGGGCGCGCGACGTCGTTCCCCCGTGGAATGGCCCTGCTGGTGGCGGGTGCCCTCTTCATGGAGATTCTCGACGCCACCATCATCGCGCCCGCTGTCCCGCTGATCGCCGACTCGTTCGGTGTCGACCCCGTCGACGTCAACATCGCGATCTCCGCCTACCTGGTCACGGTCGCAGTCCTCATCCCGGCGAGCGGGTGGGTAGCCGACCGGTTCGGAACCCGCCGGGTGTTCGTGGCCGCCATCGCCGTGTTCACCCTGGCGTCCATCGGGTGCGCGGCAAGCGTGTCGTTGCCGATGCTCGTCGCGATGCGGGTGCTGCAGGGGGTCGGCGGCGCCATGATGGTGCCGGTCGGACGGCTCGCCGTGCTGCGGTCGAGCACGAAGAGCGATCTCGTCCGCGCGATAGCCCTGCTCACCTGGCCCGCGCTCGCCGCGCCCGTCATCGCGCCCCTGCTCGGCGGCGCGATCGCCACCGTGGGCTCGTGGCGGTGGATCTTCGTCATCAACATTCCCATCGGCGTCCTCGGAATCCTGCTGTCGCTGAAGCTGGTTCACGGAACCGGCTCGCGGTCGGCGAGGAGGCTGGACTGGCGGGGCCTGCTCGGGGTCGGAACGGGGATCGCGGCTGCGCTGATCGCCCTGGAAAGCATTCGCGTGACGGGCACCGACTGGCGCCGGGTCGCGATCGGGGGAGTGGTTGCGGTCGTCCTGCTGGTCGCGTCCGCGGTCCATCTCGTCCGCACTCCGCACCCGCTCGTCGACGTCCGCGTGCTGCGCGTCCGGACGCTGCGGACCACCGTCACCGGGGGTTCGCTCTACCGCCTGATCGTCACGGCCGTGCCGTTCCTGCTGCCCCTGCAGTTCCAACTCGGCTTCGGCTGGACGCCGTTTCTCGCGGGTCTGCTCGTCGCCGCGCTGTTCGCCGGCAACATCGCGATCAAACCCTGCACGACACCGCTGATGCGGCGCTTCGGCATCAGGCCGGTCCTGCTGGTCAACGCCCTGCTCTCGGTGGGCTGCTTCGGGTTGCTCGCCGCATTGACCGCATCGACGCCCCTTCCTGTCATCGCCGCGGTCCTCTTCGTGAGCGGAGCCCTGCGGTCGGTCGGATTCACCGCCTACAACAGCCTCGCGTTCTCCGACGTCGATCGCGCCGACCTCACGCACGCGAACACTCTCAACGCCGCCGTGCAGGAACTGGCGGCCGGTCTCGGGATCGCGCTCGCGGCTCTCGCGCTCACCGCGTTCACGCCACTGGCGACGTCGTCCGAGCACGGCTTCGGGTCCGAATATTCCTGGACCTTCGTCCTTTTGGGCCTGCTGATGCTCGGCACGGTCGTCGACACCCTGCGTCTGCCGCGCGACGCCGGGGCCTCGGTCACGCGCTGAGCGCGTCCACGTCTTTCGGCACATCCGCCCGAATTCCGGGCCGACGGCGGCGACCCGTGCGGCCGCGCATTTGATATGTGGTCCTAATGTCCAGACAAACTATTGACTTTCGGGTGTGACGCGTATTACATCTAAGGCACACGGCCAAGGCGTCAACGAGCCGTTCGTCCCCCGAGAGGAAAAACAGATGAACTTCCCCAACCGGCGTCGCGTGGCAGTACTGGCCTGCGCGAGTGCCCTGGTGATGAGCCTCGCGGCGTGCTCGAGCACCGGCGGCAAGCCGGACAGCAGCGGTTCCGGGATCGGCGCGGGCAGCGCCGACACTCCGCGCATCACCATCGCGATGGTTACCCACGCGGCACCGGGTGACACGTTCTGGGACCTGATCCGCACCGGTGCGCAGGATGCCGCCGACAAGGACAACGTGGAACTGAAGTACTCCTCCGATCCGCAGGCCCCGAACCAGGCCAACCTCGTGCAGACGGCGATCGACTCCAAGGTCGACGGCCTCGCGCTCACCCTCGCCACTCCCGAAGCGATGGCGCCCGCCGTCAAGAGCGCGCAGGACGCGGGTATCCCGATTTCCGCGTTCAACGCCGGATACGGCGCCTGGAAGGACATGGGTGTCACCCAGTACTTCGGGCAGGACGAGACCATCGCCGGCCAGGCCGCGGGCAACCGGCTGAACGACGACGGCGTTAAGCACGTCATCTGCGTCATCCAGCAGCAGGGCCAGATTCAGCTCGAATCCCGTTGCGCCGGAGCCAAGCAGACGTTCCGCGGCACATTCGAGACGCTCAACGTCAACGGTGAGGACATGCCGTCGGTGAACTCGACGATCGCCGCCAAGCTGCAGCAGGACCCGTCCATCGACGGCGTGCTCGCGCTCGGCGCCCCGATCGCGTTGACCGCCGTCCAGTCCGTCGGCAACGCGGGCAGCCCGGCCAAGGTCTTCACGTTCGACACCAACGCCGCACTCGTCGACGCCATCTCCGACGGCAGTGTGCAGTGGGCCATCGACCAGCAGCCGTACCTGCAGGGCTACCTGGCCATCGATTCGCTGTGGCTGTACCTGAACAACGGGAACGTCATCGGGGGCGGCGGGCCCACGCTGACCGGACCGTCCTTCATCGACAAATCCAACATCGACAAGGTCGCCGAGTACGCCAAGGCCGGAACCCGCTGAGCACGGC
>JBCEBZ010000466.1:0-11308 GCA_039206675.1 Rhodococcus sp. (in: high G+C Gram-positive bacteria)
GAGGCTGCGGAGGTGGCCCCGTCGAGCGCGGGGCAGTGAGCGCCGACTAGGGTCGTCAGGTGAATGTCCGCGGGGAAGTCCTGTTCGAATCAGGCGCGGTCCCGCCACTGTGACGGATCTCTGACCGGCTGCCACCACCCTGGTTGCCGATCCGGTCTCCCAGCCAGATTGCCGCGGCGTTCGTACCGGCCAAAGCTCTCGGCGAGGAAACCGGGACGTGAAGGGATGCAGCGTGCGCACGGATCGTGAAGTGGACCAGGTTCGACCCGACTTTTCGTGGGGTTTTCCGTTCAGTGCGGTGGTCGGGCAGGACCGGTTGCGGCTGGCCCTCGTCCTCTGCGCGGTCCACCCCGGCATCGGCGGCGTCCTCGTCCGCGGTGAGAAGGGGACGGCCAAGTCGACGGTGGTCCGCGCTCTCACCGCGTTGCTGCCCGCGGTGCAGGACGAGAACGGCACCCGCCCGGCGCGGCTGATCGAATTGCCCGTCGGAGCCACGGAAGACCGCGTCGTCGGTTCCCTCGATCTGGAGAAGGTGCTGCGCGACGGTGAGCGCGCGTTCCAGCCCGGGCTGCTGTCGGCTGCCCATCAGGGTGTGCTCTACGTCGACGAGGTCAATCTTCTGCACGACCATCTGGTGGACGTGCTCCTCGACGCGGCGGCGATGGGCCGTGTGCACGTCGAGCGGGACGGCATTTCGCATTCGCATGCCGCCCGGTTCGTGATGGTCGGCACGATGAATCCGGAGGAGGGTGAGCTCCGGCCGCAGCTCCTCGACCGGTTCGGGCTGGCCGTGGACGTCGCCGCGTCGCGGGAGGTGGACGTGCGCATGGAGGTGGTCCGGCGTCGTCTGGACTTCGAGCGCGATCCTGCGGGGTTCGTCGAGCGTTACGCCGAGCAGGACGCCGCGCTCGCCGCGGCCATCCTCGCGGCCCGCGACCGGCTCGACTCCGTCGTGCTCGACGACGTCGAGTTGCGCCGAATCGCTTCTCTCTGTGCGTCGTTCGATGTGGACGGCATGCGCGCCGATCTCGTCCTCGCCCGCACCGCGACCGCGCACGCCGCGTGGCGGGGCGCCGGGGCCGTCGAGGCGGAGGACGTGCGGGTGGCCGCCGAACTGACCCTGCCGCACCGCCGCCGCCGGGATCCGTTCGACGAACCCGGTCTCGACGAACAGCAACTCGACGACGCTCTCCGGCAGGCCGACGAGGACGCGCGGTCCGGTGCCGGGGAACCGCCGGAGCAGGAACCCGGATCTCCACCCGCCGCACCACCCGCGGCCGACGCCGAGACCGACCCCGAGGGACCCGACGATCCCGACGGGCCCGGAGGCGGTGCACCGGCACCCCCGGAACGCCCGGCCGGGCCGACCGGCACCCAGTTCGCCACCAAGCTCCTCGAGGTGCCCGGAGTCGGCGAGGGCGCGCCGGGCCGGCGCTCGCGTTCCCGCTCGTCACGCGGCCGCGCGGTGCGCTCCACCGCCGAGTCGGGGCACGGACTCCACCTGGTGGGCACGCTCTTCGCGGCGGCCGGACAGCAGGTGGCCCGCGGCCGGACCACCGGGCGGATGATCCTCGATTCCGTCGATCTGCGCGGCGCGATCCGCGAAGGCCGCGAGGGCAACCTCGTGGTGTTCGTCGTGGACGCGTCCGGGTCGATGGCGGCCCGTGACCGGTTGTCGGCCGTGACCGGCGCCGTCGTCTCGCTCCTCCGCGACGCCTACCAGCGCCGCGACAAGGTGGCGGTGATCACGGTCCGCGGACGGGCCGCGGAACTCGTCCTGCCGCCCACCTCGTCGGTCGACATCGCCGTCCGGCGTCTGCAGGGCATGAAGACGGGTGGCAAGTCCCCACTGGCAGAAGGATTTCTGCGCGCGCGCGAGGTGGTCCTGCGGGAACGGCTCCGCGACCCGCAGCGCCGCGCTCTCGTCGTCGCGCTGACCGACGGACGGGCGACCGGCGGCAAGGATGCGCTGCACCGGGCGAAGGTGGCAGCGGGTCTGCTCGCCGACAGTTCGGTCGCGTCGGTGGTCGTCGACTGCGAGACCGGGATGGTCCGGCTCGGGCTGGCCGCGGAGCTGGCCCGCCGGCTGCGGGGTGGTTACGTCCGGCTCGGCGAATTGTCGGCACAGCAGGTCGCGGGCGTCGTCCGCGCCGCGGCCTGACCCGGACCCGGACTCGGCAGGGAGAGAGAAGACACATGCCCAAGGGTGTTCCCGAGAACGTTCCGAACGACGGCCTCACCACGCGTCAGCGGCGCAACGCTCCCGTGCTCGCGGTCCATACCGGACCGGGCAAGGGGAAGTCGACGGCCGCGTTCGGGATGGCGCTGCGTGCCTGGAATCAGGGATTCGACGTCGGAGTGTTCCAGTTCGTCAAGAGCGCCAAGTGGAAGGTGGGGGAGGAAGCAGCCTTCCGCGCCCTCGGTCAGTTGCACGACGACACCGGTGTCGGCGGGGCGGTGCAGTGGCACAAGATGGGCGAGGGCTGGTCGTGGACGCGTAAGCACGGCAGCGAGGAAGACCACGCCGCCGCGGCCGCCGAGGGGTGGGCCGAGATCGCGCGCCGGCTGGGCGCCGAGGAGCACCGCTTCTACGTGCTCGACGAGTTCACGTATCCCCTGAAGTGGGGGTGGGTCGACGTCGACGAGGTGGTCGAGGTCCTGCGGAACCGGCCGGGCAACCAGCACGTGGTGATCACGGGCCGCGACGCCCCGCAGGCGCTGATCGACGCGGCGGACCTCGTGACGGAAATGACGAAGATCAAGCATCCGATGGACGCCGGCCGGAAGGGCCAGCGAGGCATCGAGTGGTGACCACCCTCCCCGTGGTGCCCGCCGTGGTCATCGCCGCACCCGCATCGGGCAGCGGAAAGACCACCGTCGCAACCGGTCTGGTGGGGGCCCTGCGCG
Source organism: Rhodococcus sp. (in: high G+C Gram-positive bacteria) (assembly GCA_039206675.1). GTDB lineage: Bacteria > Actinomycetota > Actinomycetes > Mycobacteriales > Mycobacteriaceae > Rhodococcus_F. The sequence continues at coordinate 2,908 of JBCEBZ010000466.1, forward strand.
AGTCCGGCTGCGCGGTGGCGCCGTTCAAGGTCGGCCCCGACTACATCGACCCCGGGTACCACGGGCTCGCGGCGGGACGCCCGGGACGCAACCTCGACCCGGTCATGGTGGGCGCGGAGCGGATCGCCCCGCTGTACCGGCACGGGAGTTCGGGGTGCGACCTCGCGGTCGTCGAGGGCGTCATGGGCCTGTTCGACGGCAAGATCGACGCCGCGTCCCACGAGCCGTCGGCCGAGGGATCGACGGCCCAGGTGGCTGCGCTGCTCGGCGCCCCCGTCGTGCTCGTGGTGGACGCCCGCGGCCACAGTCAGAGTCTGGCCGCGGTCCTGCACGGTTTCTCGACGTACGACTCCGGGGTCCGCATCGGCGGGGTGATCCTCAACAGGGTCGGAAGCCCGCGGCACGAACAGGTGCTGCGGCAGGCGTGCGACCGCGTCGGGCTCCCCGTGCTCGGCGCCGTGCCGCGGATGGCCGAACTGGAGGTCCCCTCACGTCACCTCGGGCTGATCCCGGCCGCCGAACACGGCGCCGACGCGGTGAACGCCGTCGACGCGATGACTCGCCTCGCCGCCCGCCACCTCGACCTCCCGGCCATCCGCGCACTCGCGTCCTCGGCGGTCGACGGCCCGGTGTGGGATCCCGCCGCCGAGGTCGGGCCCCCGCCGCCCGGCCCGCGTCCCACCGTGGCGATCGCCGGGGGCCGCGCGTTCACGTTCGGGTACGCCGAGCACCGCGAACTCCTGGGCGCGGCCGGTGCGGACGTGACCACGTTCGACCCCCTGCACGAGGCGTTGCCGCCCGGCACGAGCGGTGTGGTGCTGCCCGGCGGTTTCCCCGAGGAGCACGCCGTCGCGCTCGCCGGGAACGCCGCCCTGCTGGCGCAGATCCGCGAACTCGCCACCGCGGGGGCGCCGATCCACGCCGAATGCGCCGGTCTGCTCTACCTCGCGCGCAGCCTCGACGGTCACGCGATGGCCTCGGTGGTCGGGGTCGACGCCTCCTTCGGGTCACGACTCACGCTCGGATACCGCGAGGCGGTGGCGGTCTCGGACTCCGCGTTGTTCTCCGCGGGTGAGCGGGTGGTCGGCCACGAGTTCCATCGCACGTCCCTCGCCGCGACGGAGGCGGACGGCTTCGCACCCGCGTGGGGGTGGCGCCCCTGGGACGGCGCCCCCGCGCGGGAGGGTTTCGTGCGCGGCGGTGTGCACGCCTCGTACCTGCACACCCACCCCGCGGGTCATCCGCGGGCGATCACCCGTTTCGTCGCCGCGGCGCGCACGTTCTCCGCTCGTGGCTGACGTCTGCGTCGGCGTCGGGTTCCGGACGGCAGCGGGCCGCGCCGACATCCTCGCCGCCGTCCGGCACGTGCTGGCCTCCGCGAACCAGGTTCCGGACGCGACGCTGCACTGCCTGTGCACCCTCGACCGCAAGGCCGCGGAACCGGCCCTCGTGGACGCCGCATCGGAGTTGGGTGTCCCCGTCCGCGGATTCGCCGCGGGCGCACTCGCCGCCGTCGCGGTGGCCAACCCGTCGGACCGGGTGCAGTCGGCGACGGGATCGCCGAGCGTCGCGGAAGCGGCGGCCGTGCTCGGCGCGGGCGGCGGGCCGCTGATCGTGACCAAGTGGTCCGCGAATGGCGTCGTCGTCGCCGCAGCCCGTAAAGTTTCGTAGGTTCGAGACGAGCCGTGCAGGAATTTCAGGAGAAACGGGGAGAGCGCGTGACTGCTGCCACCGGAGACGAGACCAACTACCTGGTCGGACTCAACTTGGCCGATCGTCGTGTGGTCGTGGTCGGTGGCGGAACGGTGGCGCAGCGCAGGCTCGGGCTCCTGATCGCGTCGGGTGCCCGGGTGCACCTGATCAGCCGCGAGGTCACACCGGCGGTCGAGGGAATGGCCACCGCGGGACAGATCACACTGGACCTTCGCGAATACCGGGACGGCGACCTCGCCGACGCCTGGTACGCCATCGCGTGCACGGACGAACCGGACACCAATGCGGCCATCGTCGCCGAGGCCGAACGGAATCGTATTTTCTGCGTGCGTGCCGACAACGCCCGCTACGGGACGGCCGTCACCCCGGCCAGCGCGAGTTACGACGGAATGAGCATCGGTGTGCTGGCGGGCGGCGACCACCGCCGATCCGCCGCGGTGCGCACCGCGCTCGTCGAGGGACTGCAGTCCGGTGCCATCGCGGACACCGCCGAGTCCCCGGCGGCCGGTGTCGCACTGGTCGGCGGCGGTCCCGGCGACCCCGACCTCATCACCGTGCGCGGCCGCCGACTGCTCGCCCGGGCCGACGTGGTGGTCGCCGACCGCCTCGCCCCGCCGGAACTGCTCGCCGAACTCGGCCCGGACGTCGAGGTCATCGACGCCGCGAAGATTCCCTACGGCCGTGCGATGGCACAGGAGGCGATCAACGCCGCCCTCGTCGACGGCGCGAAGGCAGGAAAGTTCGTGGTGCGGCTCAAGGGCGGCGACCCCTATGTGTTCGGGCGCGGCTACGAGGAACTGGAGGCGTGCGCCGCGGCGGGCGTGCCCGTCACGGTCGTCCCCGGCATCACCAGCGCCATCTCGGTGCCCTCGGCCGCAGGCATCCCGGTCACGCACCGCGGCGTCACCCACGAGTTCGTCGTCGTCAGCGGCCACGTCGCCCCCGACCACCCGGATTCACTCGTCGACTGGTCGGCGCTGGCCCGGTTGAAGGGCACGATCGTGCTGCTGATGGCCGTCGAGCGCATCGAGGCGTTCGCGACCGTCCTGATGGACGGCGGGCGTCCCGTGGACACCCCGGTCACGGTGATCCAGGAGGGAACCCTGCGGACGCAGCGCACCCTCCGGGCCGATCTGCAGACCGTCGCCGCCCGGGTGAAGGAAGAGCAGATCCGTCCCCCCGCCATCGTGGTCATCGGGCCGGTGGCCGGGTTTTCTGTGGACGCTGGGTAACGTGAACCCTCGTGTCTGATTCCGGAATGCCCGAAACCACGTCGGCGTCGAAGAAGTCTGCGGTGATTCCGACCGCCGCCACCCGTGTGCTGGGGCTGGCGATCGTCGTGCTGAGCGGCCTGCAGATGATGGTGGTCCTCGACGGCACCGTCGCCAACCTGGCCCTCGCGCCGCTGCAGGCCGACCTGGGTCTGAGCGACAGCGGCCGCAACTGGGTGCTCACGTCGTACGCGCTCGCGTACGGCGGCCTCATGCTCCTGGGCGGACGGCTCGGTGACGCGTTCGGCCGGAAGAAGATGTTCGTCGGCGGTGTCGCCCTGTTCACCGTCGCCTCGCTGCTGTGCGGCCTCGCCGTGGGCGAGTTCATGCTGATCGCGGCCCGGTTCCTGCAAGGCGTCGGCGCCGCGGTGGCATCGCCGACGGCGCTGGCCCTCGTCGCGACGACGTTCGCGGCCGGACCGGCGCGCAACCAGGCCATCGCGATCTTCGCGGCCATGACCGGCATCGGGTCGATCGCGGGCCTGATCATCGGCGGCGCGCTCACCGAGGTGTCGTGGCGCCTGATCTTCCTCATCAACGTGCCCATCGGGGTCGTCATCGTGGGGTGCGCGATCGTGGCGCTGAAGGAGACCGCGGGCGAGCGTCTGGCGCTCGACGTTCCCGGGGCGGTCCTCGCAACCGTCGCGGCGACGGGTGTCGTGTTCGCGCTCACCGAGGGACCGGAGCTCGGCTGGGCGAGTCCGTACGTGATCGGTGCACTCGTCGCCGGGCTGCTGCTGTTCGGTGCGTTCCTGTACGTCGAACGGACCGCCGACAACCCGCTGCTGCCGTTCTCGCTGTTCCACGACAAGAACCGGGTGGCGACGCTCGTCGCGATCTTCTTCGCCGGTGCCGTCATGTTCACGGTCGCCGCGTTCGTGGCGTTGTTCGTCCAGGACATCCTCGGTTACAGCCCCCTCGAGGCGGGCCTCGCGTTCATCCCGTTCGCGTTCGGCCTCGGCAGCGCGGCCGCGGTGGCGTCCAAGCTCGCCGTGCGGATCCAGCCCCGGTGGCTGGTGGTCGCCGGCGCCACGATCATGGTGGTCGGACTGCTCTACGGGTCGACCCTCGACAGTTCCGCCACCTATCTGGCCAACCTGTTCGTACCGGTCATCGGGATCGGGTTCGGCGTCGGACTCGCCGTGGTCCCGCTCCCGCTGTGCGCCATCGCCGGTGTGTCGGAAACGGAGATCGGGCCGCTCGCCGCGATCGCGCAGGTGGCGCAGACACTGGGTGGACCCCTGGCCCTCGCCGTCATCGGGGCGATGGCCACGTCGCGCACCCTGTCGCTCGGCGGCATCTCCGGCAAGGTTGCGGACATGAATCCGGCGCAGCTCGAGGCACTGGGCAACGGCTACACCTTCGCCCTCGTCGGCAGCGCCGGCTGCGCCCTCATCGCCGGATTCGCCGCGCTGTTCATCCGCTTCACTCCGCAACAGGTCGCCCAGGCGCAGGCCGCCGAGAAGGCCGCGCAACAGGCGTGAGCGTTTCGGCCCGGTTGCCGGAGATACGTCGATAGCATCCGGTCATGGACTTCAAAATCGAGCTGATCATTCTGCCGGTGTCCGACGTGGACCGGGCCAAGGCGTTCTACGCCGACCAGGTCGGCTTCGTCGTCGACCACGATCACCGCGTGAACGAGAATGTGCGGTTCGTCCAGCTCACCCCGCCCGGGTCGGCCTGCTCGATCGCCGTCGGCGAGGGCCTGGTCGACACCCCGCCCGGCTCGGTGCACGGGTTGCAGATCGTCATCGCCGACGCCGACGCCGCCCACGCGGAGCTGTCGTCCCGCGGTGTGCCCGTCAGCGAGGTGCAGGATCTGGCGTGGGGGCGCTTCGTGTACTTCGCCGATCCCGACGGCAACGAGTGGGCGCTGCAGCAGCTTCCCCAACGCGGCTGACCCAGACGGCCGGGGAGCAGGAATCGGCCTGCCCGCGCACGCCGGGCCGAGCATGATGGTCCTGTGGTCACGCCCACCCACACGTTCGGCACGGCAGCAGCCGCGTTGGGCCTGCTGCTGGCCGCCGGGTTGCCGGCCGCCGCCGCGCCCGCCGCGGCGGACCCACGCGTCGGTCCGCTGTTCCTGGCCGGGACGCCGATCCACGTCTGCACCGGATCGGTACTGGACAGCACGGACGGCGACCTCGTGCTCACCGCCGCGCACTGCATCGCAGGGTCCGGTGGCGCCCTGTCGTTCGCGCCCGGATACGACCGCGGAGTGGCCCCGTTCGGACTGTGGACGGTGTCCCAGATCTACGTCGATCCCGCCTGGCTGGAGTCGCAGGACCCCCGGCACGACTACGCCGTCCTCCGGGTGGCGCCGAGTGGAACCACCGTCCCCGCTTCCGTCGAATCGGTCGTGGGCGGCGGCTTCGAATTGGCGCCTGCCCCGGCAACCGAGACCACCGTGGCGGTCACCGGCTACCCGACGCTGGGCGACAGTCCGGTGTCGTGCACGGCCGCGACCACGTCGACGGACAGCTATCCGACGGTGGTCTGCGACGGTCTCGGCGACGGAACGAGTGGTGGCCCGTGGGTGGCGGGTCCGCGGGTCGTCGCCCTCGTCGGTGGCCTCGACCACGGTGGGTGCACCGACACGGTGTCGTACTCGCCGGCCTTCGGCGCCGCCACGCTCGAGCTGCTGCAGCGCGCGGAGAGCCGTGGCGCGGGCGACTCGGCGCCGTTCGCACTGCCCGGCACCTGCACTCGATCCTGATTGAGTCCAGGTCAGCGGGGGGTGGGACGGTACCGGCGTACCGGCCTGCCCGCGCCCCCGTACTCCAGCCGGACCTCCAGCAGCCCCTCGGACAGATAGTGCTCGAGATAGCGGCGCACACTGACCCGGGAGAGTCCGGCGAGTTCGGCGCACTCGGTCGACGACAGCTCGCCCTTCGACCGCAGGATGTCGAGCACGAGGCGGCCGGTTTCGGCGCTGAGCCCCTTCGGGAGCCGGCTCGGTTCCGGATTCTTGCCCTTGCCTCCGAACAGGGAGTCGATCAGTGATTGGTCTGCGCCGGACTGTGATTCGAGGGCGCGGGCGCGGCGCCGGAAGTTCTCGAGTTTCTCCTGCAGCTGTGTGTAGTCGAACGGCTTGACCAGATAGTCGGAGGCGCCGCCGTGCAGTGCGCGGCTGACGGTGTCGATCTCCCGGGCGGCGGTGATCATGATGACGCCGACGGCGTTGCCCTCGGCACGCAGTCGCTGCAGGACGTCGAGGCCGGACATGTCCGGCAGGTACACGTCCAGGAGCACGAGGTCGGGGTTGCCGGTGCGCACCGATTCGAGGGCCTCCGCGGCGGTCCGCGCCACCCCGACGGTGGTGAACCCCGGTGTCTTGTCGACGAATCGGCGGTGGATCTCCGCGACCATGAAGTCGTCGTCGACGACCAGGACCTCATACATCGCCACGCCGTCCCGTCATGATCGGAGAGTCTAGCTACGCGGCACGTGGACGGTGAACAAGGCACCGCCGGTGCCGGGTGCGTCCGAGACGGCCGCGGACCCGCCGTGCTGGGAGCTGACGAGACGGACCAGGGCGAGCCCGATTCCGCGGCCACCGGGTGTGCCGGGCTTCGAAGTGACCCCGCGGGAAAAGATCTCCTCCCGCATCGTCTCGGGAACTCCGGGGCCGGAATCGGCGACCTCGATGAGGATGCCGTCGTCGTCGGTGATCCGGATCGAGATCTGCGCGTCCCGGCCGCCCTCGGACACGTCGACGGCGTTGTCGATGAGATTGCCGAGCACGGTGATCACGTCGGTGGCGAGGTCGGGGTCGAGGGCGTGCAGGTGCGAATCCGGTTCCAGCGTCAGCGACACTCCGGTCTCGGCGGCGAGCGACGTCTTCGCGATCAGCAGTGCAGCCACAGCGGGGTCCGAGATGCGTTGTGTGACAGCATCACTGATTTCCGCCCGGCGGCGGGTGAGGGTGCCGACGAACTCGGTGACGGCGTCGTAGTCGCCGAGCTGCGTCAGTCCCGAGATCGTGTGCAGCTGGTTGGCGAACTCGTGGGTCTGCGCCCGCAGGGTGTCGGTGACGCTCTTGTGTGAAGACAGCTGGCTCTGCATCGACGCCAGTTCGGTGCTGTCGCGCATCGTGGTGACGGTGCCGATCTTGTGGCCCTGGCTGGTCGCGGCGCGGCGGCTCAGGGCGAGCATCCGCGACGACGTCGACAGCACCACGTCCCGGCCGTCCTCCCCGTTGAGGAGGTACTGCCGGACGGCGGGGTCGAGCGGGACGTCGTCGACGTGCCTGCCGACGGCGTCGCCGGTGAGGTCGAGCAGTTCCTGGGCGCTGTCGTTGAGCACGGTGATCACACCGTCGGGATTCACCGCGACCACGCCCTCGCGGATGCTGTGCAGCAGAGCCTCGCGATGGTCGGCGAGGCTTGCGATCTCGGCGATTTCGAGTCCGCGGGTGTGGGTCTTGATCCGGCGTGACAGCAGCCACGAGCCGAGAAGCCCCAGACCGGCACCGATCCCGAGATACAGGAGCAGGCGCGCACCCGCGCTGCTGAGCAGGTCCCAGATGGACGGGTAGTCGTCGCTGACGGAGACGACCGCGAGGACGTCCCCGGTGGCGGACAGGATCGGGACGTGCCCGACGATGGCACGGCGCCCGTCGACGTCCACGTCGCCCGACCAGGCGCGTCCGGTCATCACGTCGCTGGCGCCCAGTTCGGCGGGCACCCCGAGCCGGGTCGGATCCGAGGACACGGTGACCGCGCCGTTCGGCGCGACGATCTCGGCGAGCGTGGCGCCCGACAGATTGACGGCGCGATCGACCTCCGGTGCCAGCACCCGTTCGACCGAGCGGTCCGACAGCTGGTCGCGCACCACCGGTGTCGACGCCACGTTCTCGGCCACCGCGATCATGCGCTGCCCCTGGAGGTCGCGGAATTCCACGGTCGACTGGTGGACCGACACCGCGGCCACCGCGAGCAGCACGACGGCGACGACGACGAGCTGGAGGAGCAGGACCTGGCCCGCGAGGCTACGAACGCGGGGGTGAAGTGGTGACCACAATGAACTTAAGTTCCATTTCGTTCTCATAGGTGACGTGCATCACGTCCGAGGTTCAGTATTGCGGAAGATCACATTCATGGCGAAATGAGGAACGATGTCGAGAACAGGTAGCGGGAGCAGGGTACGCGCGCTGCTCCTGCTCGCGCTCGTAGGCCTCCTCGTGGCCGGCTGCGGGGTCACCCGCGGCGAGGACGAGGGCCTGCACAGGGTGCGGATGATGGTTCCGAACAGTCCGGGCGGCGGCTACGACCTCACGGCGCGGACCGCGGTGAAGATCATGGAAGACGAGGACATCACCGGCCGCGTCGAGGTCTTCAACGTGATCGGCGCAGGTGGAACGGTCGCGATGGCCCGGCTGATGAACGAGGCCGGCAACGACGATCTCATGATGATGA
>JBCEBZ010000467.1:0-11295 GCA_039206675.1 Rhodococcus sp. (in: high G+C Gram-positive bacteria)
GCGCAGGCGGCGCCGTCGCCGCCTCGCCCGGGCTCGTCACCGGCGCCGACGCGCTCGCGCTGGGCGCGGCGGACGCCGAACTCTCGGCGGAACTGGACGCGGCCGCGGACGTCGTGGTCGCGCTGGTGGACGGGTTGGACGTCGCCGTGGAGTCGTCGCTACCGCACCCGACCAACAATCCGCTCGCTGCGACGGCGAGCGCGCCTACCGCGATCGACCGTCGGAAGGTGGTGCTGATACGTGAGTGCTGCGGCATCTATTTCCGTCCTTGCTTTCCAAGTCGTTGTCTCTCGACAGGGTACAGACGCAGATCGGGCGGAAGCCTGGTCCGCCGGACCCGGCCCCGCCCGCTGCGCGTGAGATTTCTAGTGCGCTCCGGCCATCAGTGAATCTCGGCCTTGTTGTCGATCACTGTGACGTAACCGGTCTGGAAGTTCTGCTGGACGCCACCGGGAATGGCGAACTTGTCGCTGATCGGGAACCCGAGCCGGCCACCCTCGTAGCCCGCGCTCTTCCAGGCGTCGAAGATCGGCCCGTTCTCGACGGCCCAGGCACCCGACAGCGGACTCCAGTAGATGTTGCCGCCCTCGAACTGGTTGAACCGGCCGCCGTCCTTGACCGGGATCTCGCTGGTCTTCGGGAACCCGAGCCAGCCGCCCTCGTAACCCAGTTCGGCGTACTTGCCCATGATCATTCCCTGCACGCGGTGGGTGCCGTTCGCGGGACTGAAGTACATGGCGCCGATCTCGAAGCCCTGCACGGCTCCGTTCTTGCCGGGCGTCGGGACTTCCTCGGCCACCGGGTACCCGAGCGGTCCGGCCTCCCAGCCCTGCCGTGCCCACTCGTCGCGGATCGCGCCGCGGACGGCGTGCGCCCCGGTCTGCGGCGACCAGTAGACGGACCCGTGCTCGAAGTGGTTGAAGCGACCGCGTCCGTCGGGGGTGGCCAGTTCGGGCGTCGTCGGGTAGCCGAGCGGCCCGCCGGGACCACCGGTCGCCTGGTAGACACCGCCGATGGCACCGGCCACCGGCTGCGCGCCGGTGTCGGACTTGGCGAAGATCCGGCCGTTGCGGAAGTCCTGGACCGTTCCGCCCGCGAGGCTGTACTCGGGGGTCAGGCAGTCGCCGATCCACGGGTTCGCGCCTGCGACCCCGGCGATGGAGCCACCGGTGGTGCACACCGGCTTCTCGGGTTCGACGTCGACGGCGTTGGCCAGCTGCGGCCACAGCTGGTGCAGTTCGAACTGCCAGTACGGCCACGAATGCGTGCCGGACGGCCGGTAGTTGACCTGGGCGGGGATGCCCAGCTTGTTGAGCTTGGTCGCGAACGTCTGAGACGTGAGCCGGCTGAGGATCTCGAGGCCCATGCCCGCGTAATTGGTGCTGACGCCCGGGATTCCGGACGGCTGGTCGTACGGGCCGGTGGTACCGCTGCCGCTGGAGATGTACAGGCTGACGCCCTTGAGCTTGTCGGCCAGCAGGTACGGGTCGTGTTCCTCCCACGCGGAACTGGTCGGGGGACCCCACATCGCGTTCGCGTCGAATCCGCCCGCATCGCTCATCGCGTAGGCGACGGCCTGCGGCATGCCGAGCGCGGTGGTGGTGAGCATGCCCGACAGCGACGCGGCGAATGTGAAGAAGCCCTGGTTGCGGGCTGCGAGGAACATCGCGGACGTGCCGCCCATCGACAGTCCGACGACGCCGCGTGTCTGCGTGGTGCGCCAGTCGCTTTCGAGGATCGGGGGCAGTTCCTTCGTGAGGAACGTCTCCCACTGGTAGTTCTGGCCGTTGTCCTGGGCCACCCAGTCGGAGTAGAAGCTGGACTGGCCGCCGACCGGGAGGACGACGTTGATGTTCTTGTCCGCGAAGAACGATTCGGCGTCGGTCTCGAGCGTCCAGCCGTTCTCGTTGTCCTGCGCGCGGAGGCCGTCGAGCATGTAGACGGACGGGAACTTCTCCGTCGGCTTCGAGTTCCAGTCCCGTGCGAGCAGCATCTGCACCTGGATCGGGACCCCCATCGACGGAGAGTTGATCCAGATCGCCACGCGACGGTCGGTGAGCCAGTCGACGTGATGGATCGTCGCGCCGCTCGGGGCCTGGGTGGTCACCGGAGCGTGCGCGGCGGCGGGCGCAGCCGAGACGGTGGCGGCCTGGGTGAACCCGACCGCCACCGGCACCACGAGCACAGCGGCAAGCGAGGCGAGCGCGCGCCTTCGAACGTTTCCGGTCGACGAACGCTGACGTTCTGCCCTGAACAGGCCTACTCGCATGACGTTCACTCTCTCTCTGCGCGTCGAGGCCAACACGGAGCACGGCCTCGCGTTCCGGTTCTTTCTACACGCAAACGACAGACGAGTGGGAGTGCCGCGCTGTTACAGCTGGTGCAATTGTTACTTCCGAGCTACCCGATCGTGTTGCCGAGGTCGCCGGCCAGATCGTGGATCTGCTGCTGCCAGTAGCGCCACGTGTGGATGCCGCGCGGCGGGAAGCTGTAGGTCACGTTCTTCGCGCCGAGGGTCGCCATCTTGACCTGGAAGGCACGGGTGTTCGCCAGCGACAGCGCCTCGAGGCTCGCGCCGGTGCTCGCGTTGAACACGTCCATGAAACCGGTCGGTGCGGCTCCGCCGGGGGCGGGGATGCCGTTGGCGGCCGACACCCACAGGCGGGTGTTGTTGTCGCGGAGCTTGTTCGCGAAGACGAACGGGTCGTTGCGCAGCCACGCCGGGTTCCACGGCGGGCCCCACATGGCGTCGACGTTGAAGCGGCCGGCGTCGAGCATCGCGACACGGATCGCCTCACGCATGCCGGGAGCCGAGATGTTCAGGTACCCGGACAGCGAGCCCGCGTAGTTGAACTGGTCCGGGTGGTAGGCGGCGAGCGTCAGGGCGGCGCTGCCACCCATCGACAGGCCGATGACGCCGTTGCGGGTGGACTGGAAGCCGAGACGGTTCGCCAGTGCGTCGCGCAGTTCCTCGGTGAGGAACGTCTCCCACTTGTACGGGGTCTTCTGCCCGTTGAGGTTCGAGTTCGACAACCAGTCGGAGTAGAAGCTGGACTGCCCGCCGACCGGCTGGACGACGTTGATGTTCTGCGAGGCGAGGAACGGGCCCGCGTCGGTGTTGACTTCCCAGCCGCTCAGGTCGTCCTGCGCGCGCAGACCGTCGAGCAGGTAGACGACACGGTTGGTGTTGCCGTCAGCGGCCCGCCAGATGCGGCTCTTGATCGGCCCCATCGAGGAGTCGACCCAGAAGTCCTGCGCTGCGGGGTCGAAGGCTGCGGATGCGGTTGCGCCGCCGCCCACCATGGTCACGCCCAGTGGCAGTGCGACCGCCAGAGCAATTGCGGCGGCGGTACGCCTGGCCCATCCGCTTGTTCTCGTCGAACCCCCAACTCGCATGAACTCGTCTTCCCTCCGCTTGATGCGTCTCGCGCCGCGGCCGCGGCAACCTCTCGATAACTCTCGTGAAAATCTCACGTACAGACGCCACCCGCGCAGCGCTCGCTGCGCGGGTGGCGTCTCGACGGGATCACCTTACTGACAAAAGGACCCGTTGTGCACGCCCGGGGGAAGGGATTTTCGAGGTTTTCCTCTCACCCCTCCGATCCGGGACGCTGCACTTTCCGAACGCACGAGCGCCGCCCCGCCGGTGAGGCGGGGCGGCATTCGCCACGAACGTGGTGGCGTCTAGATCACCAGGCGCCGAGCGTGTCCAGGATCTGGCCGCGGGCCTTCCACAGCTCCGAACCCCAGTACGGCCACGAGTGCGTGCCGTTGGCGGGGAAGTCGAAGGTGGCCGGCACACCGAGGCTGGCCAGACGCACCTGGAAGGCGCGGGTGTTGGCCAGGGCGAGGGCCTCGAGGCCCATGCCGTTCGCGGTGTTGTAGTAGTCGATCGGCGCGCGCGGGTGGTCGAATTCACCGGGCAGACCGCTGGCGGCCGAGATGAACATCGACAGGCCGTTCAGGCGCGGGGCGAACACGAACGGGTCGTTGCGCAGCCACGCCGGGTTCCACGGCGGGCCCCACATGGCGTCGACGTTGAAGCGGCCGGCGTCGAGCATCGCGACACGGATCGCCTCACGCATGCCGGGAGCCGAGATGTTCAGGTACCCGGACAGCGAACCGGCGAACTTGAACTGGTCGCGGTGGTACGCGGCGAGCGTCAGGGCGGCGCTGCCACCCATCGACAGGCCGAGGACGGCGTTGTTGGTGCGCGAGACACCGTAGTTGGCCAGGAAGTCGGGCAGTTCCTGGGTCAGGAACGTCTCCCACTTGTAGGTGACGGGCTGACCGTTGAAGTTGCTCGCCGAGTACCAGTCCGAGTAGAAGCTGGACTCGCCGCCGACGGGCATGACCAGCGTCACGTTGTCGTTGCGGTACTGGTCGAACGCGTTGGTCTCGAAGCTCCATGCGTTGCGGTCGTTGCGGGCACGCAGTCCGTCGAGCAGGTACAGCGCGGAGCTACCGCCGCGGGCCGCCCACTGGACCTGGACCTTGATCGGTCCCATGGAAGAGGGAACCCACAGTTCCTCGTAGCCACCGGCCGGCGCGGTCTTGGCGGGCCCCGCATGCGTCGGTGCTGCTGCAGCAACGGCTCCACCAGCGATTCCTGCGCCCACAGGCAGTACCAGTGCGACGGCGCCGATGGCCATCGCACGCTGCTTGAGGCGCTGAGACAACCTCGGTCTGGCAAAACGCATGAATACTGCTCACTCTCTTCGTCTGCGGACTCCGCCAACTGGGCGGCTCCGGCGGATTCCGTCGGGGAACAGGCGACCTGCCGGGCCCGGCCGCGAGGCCGGGTCGGCAGCGGACCTCTTCCAAGTCACACTGCGCTTGGTGGACTGTATGTCACACGAACTTCCCTGACAAACGCTCGCGGAGCGCTTTTCGGGGAACTTCCAGACCACCGTCACGATGACTCATCATCGACGTACATCGTCGCCGACAGTTCGAGCGTTACACAAACGAGATCTGATGTTCCGACATCGAGATCTGCCCGGGACGCCGCGGTGACACGACCCCCGCCCGGTACGCCCTATTTGGCCGGTTCCGGGAACGGCGGCTCGAGATTGCACCGCTGAATTTCATATGCGGGAACGCGCTCGAATCGATAACTCGCGAAATGCAGCGCATCCTTGAAATTCTGCTTGAAACGCGGCCACGTCAGTTCCGACCGGTACGACGTCAGCAGGTCCTGCGTTTCGGGGCACGTGAGCGCGACCCGCGCCTCGGTCACCCAGTCCTCGTCGAGGAATCCGGGCATCCACGGATGCTTGTCGATCATTCCCGTGTCCACGACGACCCAGTCGGGATACAGGGCCTTGTCGTGCCCGATACGGCCGTCGTCCAATCGTTCGGTGTGCGCCGCAAGCGGGTACGCGAGACCCATCTGGTCCAGCACCCGCACGTCGAGGCCGACGTTCATGCTCGTCATGCCGAGGTTCAGGAAGTACACGGTGTGGCCTGCGCCGTCCTCCGGGATCGGAAGGGGCGGTGGAACGACGAACCAGTACGTGTAGTCGGCGGACGGGATGAGCAGACCGCCGTCGGGGGTGTCCGCGATGGTCTGGACCATGGCGCGCATGCGCGGGTAATCGAGGTAGTCGTCGGCGCGGATCGGGTGCGCATGCCCGGTGTTGAGAACGTAGAACGCACGTTCGTCGACAATTCCGGAACGTCCGATAACGACACCTTCCGGCATTCCCGTGGTGTTGGACGCGAAAAACGCCCACACCACGGTACCGACCCACAGGAATGCCATTGCCAGGAAAGTCGAAAATTCCCTGTTACGCCCCCATGATGCCCGGTCCGGAATTCGCACCGGAATTACCGCGACGGGGACGATGAAGCAGAACAGAACGGGAAGAAGAACGCGGCCGTGCATGAAGTCGCCACCGACGCGCAGCGAGTACAGACCGAGGATCAGGCCGCTCGCGAGAACGAAGACGACGACGGCGTTCTGCGTGCGCAGCCACCCGCGCAGGCGGGTCAGCCGACCCCCTTCGGTGTGACGAACACCATGCTCGATGTCCTTGTCCCGGCCGCGCCAGGCGATCACGGCGCCGGCGAACAGGAAGACCAGCGGCAGCCACAGCAGGTACGGGCCGAGCAGGTTCCAGAGGTAGGCGAAACCCTGCGACCATTTCGCGCCGCCCGCGTCCTTCGACACCGCGGTGTTGGGGTACGGGAGGGCGTAGTAGCCCATGCGCCAGATCTGGTAGCCCACCGGGACGATGCCGGCGACGAACACCATCGCCACCCGCACCACCCAGGTGAGGCCGGGTGCCAGGAAGATCATGGCCAGGGACAGCACACCGAGGATCGCCAGTTCGGGGCGCACGAGCGGGCCCATTCCGGCGATGAACGCGAGCGTCAGCACCGAGGTGGTGGACGGGGTGGCCGCCTGGCTCCACCGGATCAGCAGCAGCCAGAGCAGCGCGATCCAGAAGATGACGAGGCAGCTTTCGAGGCCCGACGTCGCGAAGTCGCGGGCCGGGGGCACCGCGATGTAGACGAGCACACCGGCGGGCATCAGGAACAGCGTGCCGCCGCCGGCGAAGGACCCACCGCGGTACAGGCGCGCGGTGCCGAACATGGCGAGCACGATTGCCGCCGTCGACAGGATCAGCGCGATCGTCAGAACGACGTATTCGAGCCGGGCCTGGGACAGCCAGCTGAACGCGTAGACGATGTACGTCCACGCGGTGCTGGTGTTTGCCTCGACCCGCTCGCCCGAGTTGAAGACCGGACCGTTGCCCGCGAGCAGGTTCCGGACCGTGCGCAGCACGATCAGACCGTCGTCGGCAATCCATCGCCGTTCCCAGGCGCCCCAGAACATCAGGAGAGCCGAGACGGCCACACCCCCGAGGAAGACCACCCTCGAGAGGATGGCCTTCCGGTGGCGTTCGGTGGTCCGCTCCGCGGCGGCGCCCGATTCCTCGGCGCCGCCTACCAAGTCAGACGAGGTAGACAGCGACACCCACCACTCCGATCCAGGCAATCGCGAGAAGTTGGAGCACGCGGTCGCCCAGCGCGATCTCCTCGGGCTCCCCCGCCTCGCCGCCGTCGACGTCCACTGCGTAACGCAGGATCGCGATCGTGAACGGCACCATGGAGATGGCGTACCAGTTGGTGGCCTTCAGGTCGTCCTGCTGGAACGCCCACAGCCCGTAGCAGAGCACGACCGCGGTGGCGCTCAGCGTCCAGACGAACCGCAGGTACGTCGTGGTGTAGTTCTCGAGGGACTTGCGGATCTTCGCGCCGGTGCGCTCGGCGAGCTGCAGTTCGGCGTACCGCTTACCGGCCGCCATGAACAGCGAACCGAATGCCATCACCAGCAGGAACCACTGCGACAGTGCGATCTCGGCGGCCACACCACCGGCGATGGCGCGCAGCAGGAATCCGGACGAGACGATGCAGATGTCGAGGACGGCCTGGTGTTTGAGGCCGAAGCAGTACGCCAGCTGGATGCCGATGTAGACGGCCATCACGACCGCCAGCTGCCAGTTGGCGAGGAACGACAGGGCGATCGAGCCGCCGAGCAGCACGACCGCCATCGCGTACGCCAGGTTGACGGGCAGCACACCGGCCGCGATGGGGCGGAATCGCTTGGTGGGGTGCGCGCGGTCCGCTTCGACGTCCATCGCGTCGTTAACGAGGTAGATGCCGGACGCTGCCATGCAGAACACCACGAAGGCGAGCGCGACGGGAAGCAGGACGGCGGATTCCGTCGCCGTGCCCGCGGCGACGGGTGCTGCGAGGACCAGGACGTTCTTGACCCACTGACGCGGGCGGACGGCCTTGACGATGCCAGCCGCCAGGGATGTCGGGGGTCCGGTGACGACGGCCGGTTCCTCGCTCATTTTTCTCCAAACTTCTGCTCGGCCTTCAGCACCGCGACCGCGGAGGCGGCCCCCAGAGCAGATCCGGCGAGCACATCGGTCGGGTAGTGCACTCCCAGGACGAGCCGGGAAAGCAGCATCGGCGGTACCAACAACGCAGGCAAGGGTAGCCCGGTGAGTCGGCCGAGCAGCACGGCAGCCGCTGTGGTGGATGTCGCATGCGAGGACGGGAAGCTCAATTTGCTGGGCGTCGACACGTTGACCTGGATCGACGGGTCGTTCGGCCGGGGACGGCGGACGATGCGTTTGATCACGATCGAGGCCGCGTGGGCGCCGACGGCACCCACTGCGACGCCGGCCCACTGCCGGCGGCGGGGCTTGTCGAGCGCCGCGCCGATTCCGGCGACGGCCACCCACCCCAGGGCGTGCTCACCGAAGTGGGACATCCCCCGTGCGGTCGAGACGACGCCGGGACGGCTCGCGATGGTCGACTGGACGGTCTGCAGGATCTGGATCTCACTGGATGCCGAAGACACGTTCCCACCTCTCCTTGCTGGTCAGGGCAGGAACGGCGTCCTGGTACTCGCGCTTGAGTTCGGGGAACCGCTGGGCCAGTTCGCGGCGCAGCCGGATCGCTTCCTTCAGCAGCGCGAGCGCGAGCTTGGGGTTGCGCTTGCGGTAGACGACACCCCGGCCGTCCGCGGTGGTGACGGTGACGCCGTCCACCTGGGACAGCAGGAACCACCGCGCGTCGAGGGTCGGCACATTGAGCTGGGGAGTTTCGTGGTGCTCCTCGTGCGCCGGCTTGACGTTGTGGACGAGGCCCTTGCCGAGTCGCACGATCTTCGCGAGCGGGTTCGTCGGCAGGCCGACCGCGCCGACCTCGGCGCCCGAGGGCAGCGGCAGGCTCGTCGACGACGGCAGGACCACGGCGTCCGGGTACTCCTTGCGCATCGCGTGCACGTTGCCGAGCGCGGTGGGGAGCAGTTCGAAGATGTGCTCGGGGCCCTGCAGGAAGTCGGCGATGGCCTGGTTCTGGATCGCGACCGTCGAGTATTCGAGGCACAGCAGGTGCTTGATCGTGGCCTTGACCGTGTTGATCACGAGGCCGCGGCCGTTGCCGGGCATGTGCAGCGACGCGACGACGAGCCGGTTCCGCAGGTGGAAGTACGCCTGCCAGTCGATGGCGTCGTCCTTGTCGCTCCACGCCATGTGCCAGATCGCGGCACCGGGCATGGTGACGGTCGGGTAGCCGGCGGCCCGGGCCCGCAGGCCGTACTCGGCGTCGTCCCATTTGATGAACAGCGGCAGCGGCTGACCGAGTTCCTCGGCGGCCTGCCGCGGGATCATGCACATCCACCAGCCGTTGTAGTCGACGTCGATGCGGCGGTGCAGCAGCCGGGAGTTCTCGCGGTCGCTCAGCGGGTAGCGGGAGAAGTCGTGGTCGTACTCGACGTTCGGGGCGGCCGTCCACATGAAGATGCTGCGGTCGACGACCTCGCCCATCGAGTGCAGGTGGCTGCGCTCCTGGAGGTTCAGCATCTGCCCGCCGACGAGCATCGGCGACTTCGCGAACCGGGACATGGCCAGCGCGCGCAGGATCGAGTCGGGCTCGATCTCGATGTCGTCGTCCATGAACAGGATGTGCTGGCAGTCGGTGGTCTTCAGCGCCTCGTACATGATCCGGCTGTAGCCGCCGGACCCGCCGAGGTTCGCCTGGTCGTGGATGGCCAGCCGGTCACCGAGCGCCTCCGCGGCCTCTGCGTAACCGGGCTCGTCCTTGACCTTGCGGGTGCCCTGGTCCGGGATGATGACGGCCTTGACGACGTCCATGACGAGTTCGTCGGACGCCAGCGCCGTCAGCGCCTTGACGCAGTCGGTGGGCCGGTTGAACGTCGGGATGCCGACGGCGACGGTGGCCTCGCCGGGAGCGTCGACCGGCGCGTACCAGCCGGCGCTCTCCAGCACGACCTCGGTGTCGCTGGTGATGTCGAACCAGATCCAGCCGCCGTCCTCGAACGGCGCCAGCTCGATCTCGAACTCGAGGGCGGCGTCGCCGTCCTGGAACTCGCGGCCCTCGACGTGGATGCGGGACGAGTCGGCCTTCGAGCGGTACACGTCGATGCGGCAGTGCCCCGACAGCTCGAGCCGCAGCACCACGGAGTTCAGCGTGCTCCACCGGCGCCAGTAGCTGGCCGGGAACGCGTTGAAGTACGTGCAGAACGACGCCTCGGACTCCGCGCCGACCGACAGCGACGTCCGCGACAGCGAGTGCGCGCGGCGGCTGTTGGTCTTCGCTTCCTCCAGGTAGAGGGTGCGGACGTCGAGCGGCTCACCGGCGCGCGGCAGGATCACCCGCTGCAGCAGCGACTTGCCGAGAAGCGGCGCGTCCTCGGTGACCTTCTCCGATTCGAGCAGATGCCGGGCGCTCATTCGGCCTCCCCCACGAGGTCCGCACCGGATTCGAAGTGCGGACGCAGGGAGTTGTCGAACATCGACAGCGCGCTGGCGATCGCCATGTGCATGTCCAGGTACTGGTAGGTGCCGAGCCGGCCGCCGAACAGGACCTTGTTCGCGGACATCTCGTCCTTCGCGCGGTCGCGGTAGGCGGCGAGCATCGCGCGGTCGTCCGGGGTGTTGATCGGGTAGTACGGCTCGTCCTTGCTCTCCGCGAACCGGGAGAACTCCCGCATGATGACCGTCTTGTCCTTCGGGTAGTCCCGCTCCGGGTGGAAGTGGCGGAACTCGTGGATCCGGGTGAAGGGCACGTCGGCGTCGTTGTAGTTCATGACGGGCGTTCCCTGGAAGTCACCGGTCTCCAGCACCTCGGTCTCGAAGTCGAGCGTGCGCCAGCCCAGCTCGCCCTCGGAGTAGTCGAAGTAGCGGTCGAGGGGGCCCGTGTAGACGACGGGGGCGTCGGGGCTCTCCGCGCGCAGGTCGTCGCGGACGTCGAACCAGTCGGTCTCGAGCCGGACCTCGATCTTCGGGTCCTTCGCCATGTTCTCGAGCCACGCGGTGTAGCCGTCGACGGGCAGGCCCTCGTACGTGTCGTTGAAGTAGCGGTTGTCGAACGTGTACCGCACCGGCAGGCGGGTGATGTTGCCCGCGGGCAGGTTCTTCGGGTCCGTCTGCCACTGCTTGGCGGTGTAGTCGCGCACGAACGCCTCGTACAGCGGGCGGCCGATCAGGGAGATCGCCTTCTCCTCCAGGTTCGACGCCTCCTTGGAGTCGATCTCGGAGGATTGTTCGGCGATCAGCTTCCGCGCCTCGTCCGGGGTGAAGTAGCGCCCGAAGAACTGCGACACCAGACCCAGGCCCATCGGGAACTGGTACGCCTGGCCCTTGTGCAACGCGAACACCCGGTGCTGGTAGTTCGTGAATTCGGTGAACTGGGTGACGTAGTCCCACACCCTCTTGTTCGAGGTGTGGAACAGGTGCGCTCCGTACTTGT
>JBCEBZ010000468.1:0-11266 GCA_039206675.1 Rhodococcus sp. (in: high G+C Gram-positive bacteria)
TCTCATCCGGATCGATATCCGGCAGATACGACGCAACACCCTCACGGATGACGCGGGAGCCCGCGCGGGGACGGTCGGCGGAGGTGGTGGTCTGTTCGAGCAAGGGATACTCCATCGTTGCGGGCGCGGGGTCGGGCGCCTGTGTGTCCGCCCGGGGTTTGGGCGGTGGAATTGACTAGGGTTTCGCGAGCGGCCATCCCGTGATCCGCTTGGGCCGCGGGGGCGCGTACGTGCGCACCTTCGAGGTCGAGAGCCCCAACCCTACAAGAGATTCCGCCAATTTCACAGCGGCACTGACGCCGTCGACCACCGGCACGCCGGTGCGTTCGCGGATTCGGTCGTCGAGGCCGGCCATTCCGCCGCAGCCGAGGCAGATCACCTCGGCCTTGTCTTCGCGCACGGCCGCTTCGGCCTCGTCGACGATCGCCTCGATCGTGGCCTCGGGGTCGGTTTCCAGCGCGAGAACGGGCAGCCCGCTGGCGCGCACGCTCGCACACTTCGCGTCGAGGCCGGCGAGGCGGAGCCGGTCTTCGATGAGCGGGACGGTCCGGTCGAGGGTGGTGACGACGGAGTACTTGTGCCCCAGCATCATCGCGATGCTCGCGGACGCCTCGGTGATGTCGACGACGGGCACGTCGAGCAGTTCCTGCAGCCCCTCCCGGCCGTGTTCGCCGTATCCGGCCTGGATCACCGCGTCGTAGGGTTCGGGATACGACCGCACCCGGTCCATCACTGCGATCGCGGCGAGGTAGCTCTCGAAGTTCCCTTCGACGGATTCGGCTCCGATCTCCGGTGTGAGCCCGACGATCTCGGTTCCGGGTGCTGCCGCGGCCTCGGCCTGCTTGGCGATGGCGTCCGTGATGGACGTGGTGGTGTTGACGTTGACGACGAGAATGCGCATCGAAATCTCCTGTCAGTGGTCGCCGTGGCCGCTGTCCACGGCGATCGACTCGCCGGACACGTCCACGTACTGCCGGGTGCGGTCGCCGACGACGGCGTAGATGGCGGCCGCCAGGCCCGCTCCGATGAACCAGGAGAAGGGGGCGACGAGATGGAAGGCGGGGACGATCGCGAACAGGGTACTGACAACCGCGGCGGGGACGAGAGCATAGATCGCCCGCAGGTTGAATCCCTTGCGGTAGTAGTAGGTTCCGGTCGGGCTGTCCGAGTAGAGGGCGGGTACGTCGACCTTCGTGCGGCGGATGAACCAGTAGTCGACGAAGATGATGCCGAACAGCGGGCCGAGGACGGCGCCGAGGCCACCGAGGAAGTAGTTGATCACGACCGGGCTGTCGTAGAGATTCCAGGGCAGCAGGACCACACCGATGCAGGCGCTGATGATGCCGGCCTTGCGGAAGCTGATCTTCTCCGGGGCGAGGTTCGACAGTACGTAGGACGGCGCGACGAAGTTCGCCATGACGTTGACGGCCATCGTGACGATCACGAGGGCGAGGCAGGCCAGCGACAGGAACAGGGTGTTCGGGATCGCGGCGACGATGTCGGTGGGGCTGTCGATGATCGTCCCGTCGATCCGGAACTGGGCGCCGCACAGGATGAACGCGATGACGGCGAACGCGAGCACGTTGACGAACAGGCCCCAGAAGTTGCCGCGCACGACGGCGGTCTTCGACGGGGAACGCCGTGAGAAGTCGCAGAAGTTGAGGATCAGGGTGCCGTAGATCGACATCCACAGGGCTGCGCCTGCGAAGACCTGCCGCCACATCTCCCCGCCCGACGCGGGCTGATCGGACGTCCAGGCGACGGAGAAGTCGGTACGGAACAGCATCCACAACGCCAGGGAGCCGACGGTGACCAGGATCAGCGGGCCGGCCAGGCTTTCGAATTTGCGCACGGCCTCCATCCCGTAGACGAGGACGACGATCTGGATCGCCCAGATCCCGATGAAGCAGATCCATCCGAGGCTGGACAGTCCGAGGATCGAGTTCTGGTCGAAGCGGCCGAGGGACGGCGCCACGGCGACGAGGAAGATCCGGAAGACGATCGACGCGAGGTAGGTCTGGATTCCGAACCAGACGATCGCGATGATCGCGCGGATGACCGCGGGTATCTGGGCACCGCGGATGCCGAAGCTGATCCGGCTCATCACGGGAAAGGGCACGCCCGTCTTCTGCCCCATGAATCCGGCGTAGGTCATGGCGACGCAGACGATGACCGCGCCGATCATGAGCGACAGGATCATGTGGCCGCCGCCGAGACCGAGCGCGAACAGGCCGATGGCGAACGAGTAGTTGGCGATGTTGTGGACGTCGTTGGTCCACAGCGTGAAGATGCTGTAGGAACCCCAGCGACGGCCTGCGGCCTTCGTCGGTGCCAGGTCCGCGTTGTAGAGTTTCGGACTCGTCGCCGTGTGACGGCCGGCGGCGGCAGTGTGGTCGACGGTGGTGGTGTGCCGCGAGACTGTGTCGTCTATGAGCATGTGCCTGTCCTTGCGTGGCGGCGAACTAACTTCCGTATCACGGAAAGCTTGTTCCATTGGTCCCTCCAAGTGTGAGCCAGGCAACAGTGGCCGGTCAATGATTTCCGCAGGATATATCTTGGTGGCGCACTGCCCGAAACACGGCAAAACCGCTGCTGCACTGGATATTTCGGGTCCAGTGCGGCAGCGGTCAGGGTCGGGGCCGGGTCAGGCCAGCCCGCGCCTGAGGAGCCGTCCGCGAGGCGCCTCGTCGAGGTCGATCCGTTTGCCGGCCAGCCAGGTACTGCGCACGACGCCGGCGAGGGCACGCCGATCGTACGCGGAGACGGGATTCTTGTGCTGCAGGGCGGCCACGTCGACGACGAATGCCTCCTCCGGCGCGAACACGGCGAAGTCCGCCGCGTACCCCAGCGCGATGTGCCCCTTCGTGTTCAGCCCGACCTGTTCGGCGGGGTTCTCCGCCATCCACCGGACCACGTCGTTGAGGCTGTGTCCCCGGCGTTTGGCCTCCGACCACACCGCGGACAGCGACACCTGCAGCGAGGCGATGCCGCCCCAGGCGACCCCGAAGTCGCCGATGTCGAACCGCTTGAGGTCGACCGTGCACGGGGAGTGGTCGGTGACGACGCAGTCGATCACGCCGTCGGCCAGGCCCTGCCACAACAGCTCGCGGTTCCCGGCCTCACGGATCGGCGGACAGCACTTGAATTGCGTTGCTCCCGAGGGTATTTCTTCGGAGACGAACGACAGGTAGTGCGGGCACGTCTCCACCGTGAGCTTCACGCCGTCCTTGCGGGCGGACGCGATCATCGGCAGCGCGTCGGAGCTCGACAGGTGCAGGATGTGCACCCGGCACCCGGTCCACCGGGCCAGCTCGATGACCTCGGCGATGGCGAGATTCTCGGCGCCCCGCGGCCGCGAGTCGAGGAAGTCGGAATAGTTCTCGCCACCCGGTGACGTCGCGCGGTCGATCGCGTGTGCGTCCTCCGCGTGCACGATCATCATCGCGCCGAAACTCGCGATCTCCTTCAGCGCCAGTTCGAGCTCCGACGGATCCAGCGGCGGGAACTCGTCGACACCGGAGTGCAGCAGGAAGCACTTGAACCCGAACACGCCCGCGTCGTGCAGGGCCCGCAGGTCCGGGACGTTGCCGGGTACGGCGCCGCCCCAGAACCCGACGTCGACGTACGCCTGATCGGACGCGACCCGGCGTTTGACGTCCAGGGCCGCGGCGTCGACGGTCGGCGGGATGCTGTTGAGCGGCATGTCGACGATCGTGGTCACGCCGCCGGCGGCGGCCGCCCGGGTGGCGCTCGCGAACCCCTCCCATTCGGTGCGGCCCGGCTCGTTGACGTGCACGTGAGTGTCGACGAGACCGGGGATCAGTACCTCGTCGTCGCCCAGTTCCACGACGACCTCCGCGTCGAGCTGGGCACCGAACGGTTCGATGACGACGATCCGGCCGTCGCGCACCCCCACGCAGCGGGAGACCTCCCCCGCCGCGGTGATCACCCGCGGGGCACGGAACAGCAGGTCGAGCGGATCAGACATCGTCATCACGACCAGCACCCGCGACGCCGCGCACCGCTGCCGCCACGGCCGGGGCGACCGCCGCGTCGAACACGCTCGGCACGATGTACGTCGGGTTGAGCTCCGACGGGGACACCGAATCGGAGATCGCCCGGGCGGCGGCGATGAGCATGTCGTCGGTGATCTCGACGGCGTGGGCGTCGAGCAGACCCCGGAACACGCCCGGGAACGCGAGCACGTTGTTGATCTGGTTCGGGAAGTCGGACCGGCCGGTCGCGACGACGGCGGCGTGTTTGCCTGCCGCGACGGGATCGACCTCGGGCACCGGGTTGGCCAGTGCGAAGACGACCGACCGCTCCGCCATCGTCGCGATGTCGTCGCCGGTCAGGATGTCCGGCGCCGAGACACCGATGAACACGTCGGCGCCGGCCACGGCGTCCCGCAGCGACCCGGACCGGGCCTCGGGGTTGGTGTTGTTCGCGATCCAGGAACGGAACGAGTCGGATGTGTCGTCGGGCGAGAGGATTCCGTTCCGCCCGCACGCCACGATGTTCGTCGCACCCTGCGCGACCAGCAGGCGGATGATCGCGTGCCCGGCGGCACCGACACCGGAGACCACGATCTTCACCGTGTCCAGGCTCTTCTCGACCACCCGCAGGGCATTGGTCAGCGCGGCGAGAACCACGATGGCCGTGCCGTGCTGGTCGTCGTGGAACACCGGGATGTCCAGCATGTCGCGGAGCCGGGCCTCGATCTCGAAGCAGCGTGGGGCGGAGATGTCCTCCAGGTTGATTCCCCCGTACACGGGGGCGAGAGCCCGGACGATTTCGACGATCGCGTCCGTGTCCTGGGTGTCCAGGCAGACCGGCCACGCGTCGACGTCCGCGAACTGCTTGAACAGCGCCGCCTTGCCCTCCATCACGGGAATCGACGCGGCGGCACCGATGTTGCCCAGCCCCAGCACCGCCGAGCCGTCGGAGACGACCGCGACGGTGTTGCGTTTGATCGTCAGCCGTCGTACGTCCTCCGGGTTCTCGGCGATCGCGGTGCAGACCCGGGCGACACCCGGGGTGTACGCGCGGGACAGATCGTCGCGGTGCTTGAGCGGAACCTTCGGCACCACTTCGAGTTTCCCGCCGAGGTGAAGCAGGAACGTGCGGTCGCTGACCTTGCCCACCACGACGCCCGGCACGTCCGCGATCGCGGACGCGATCTGCTCGGCGTGCTCGACGTCGGAGGCGTCGCAGGTCACGTCGATGACCATGTGGTCGGGGTGGCTCTCGACCACGTCCAGCGCGGTCATGGCGCCCTTCACGGAGGCCACCGCCCCCGCGAGAGTCGAGGTGGTGCCCGCGCCGACCGGGGCCGTGACGCGAACGGTGATGGAATAACCGGGACTGGGATTGGGCATGACGTGTTTCCTCGGGGTCGTCGAAGGGGTGGGGGGCTAGCGGGGTGCCTGGTCGGCGACGAGCGCCTGATGGGTCTGCGGCAGGGCGTCCCACCAGGTGCGGCGCGTCTCCGCCAGCGCCGTCTCGTCGAGGTCGCCGAACAGCCGCAGCCGGGACAGGCCGCCGTCCGGGTAGACGTCGAGCCGCAGGTGGGTGGCCGCGGCGGCGCCGTCCAGGACGAACCGGTGCCGCGTGTCGGGTTGCACGGCAGTGCGCGGCAGCAGTTCCGTCCACGCGCCCTCGTCCGCGATGTCGGCGGTGCGTGCGTCGGCGGTGCTCAGCCGCACCCAGCCCGGCGCGTTCCCCACGTAGTAGCTGGTGTCGATCTCGACGTGCCGGGGGTTGCCTGCCGCGGCGAGCGAGAACACGGCGAAGTCGTTGCCGCCCCCGCGGCGCCGGGAGTTCTCCCAGCCCTCCCCCATGTTCCGGGCCCGGCCGGGCAGGATGATGTTCGCGGGCGACGCGTAGAACGCGTCGGAGCAGCCGACGAGGCGGCCACCGTTCTCCGCGGCCAGCAGGTCCACGGTCCCGTCCAGGAACCGGGGGTCGGGCACGACCTCACCGTGCACCCGCAGGCGCGCGACGCCGCCGTCGGGGTAGATCGAGAGTCGCACGTGCGTCCAGCGGTGCCGATCGGCGACCGTGTAGGTGTTCTCCTTGTGTCCCTCGGCCGGGGACTTCTCGACGATGGTCTGCCAGTCCGCCTTCATGACGTCCTCGATGGACGGGTAGCCCTCGATCGACGCCGCCTCGATGGAGACGAAGGGCGGGTAGTTGCCCTTGAAGTGCGCGGTGTCCACGACGACGCCATGGATGACACCGGCGGAACCGAGGCGGACGATCGCGTAGTCGTGGCCGTCGTCGCGGCGGCGGCGGGTCTCCCAGCCGTCGTAGACCTTGCCCTTGTGCCCGAAGTCGGAGGGGTCGAAGAACGGGGCCTCGGCCTTGATGAGGTTCTCCCGCTGGGCGAACAGTTCGTCGTTGGCGGCGGATACGCTCCCGCCGAGGGCTCGCGAGGCGAGGTCGGGCAGGGCGGTGAAATCGGAAGTCATGAATTCTCCTCGTGTGCTGAGTGTTGCGAGTTCGTCGGACGATGCGGTGATCGCGCAACCGGCCCGGAGCAGGACCGGGCCGGTGCACGTGTCGCGGTGGCCTAGTCCAGCAGCATGAGGGCTGTGGGGGCGTGCTCCCAGCTCTCCGCCAGATCCTCGAATTCGGCGACGTTGTCGAGTTCGGTGCCCATCGCGATGTTGGTGACACGCTCGAGGAAGACCTCGACCACCACCGGCACCTTGTGCTCGCCGGCGAGTTCCCGGGCCTTCTCGAGGGCACCGGCGATCTCGCCCGGCTCGGTGACCCGCAGCGCCTTGCAGCCCAGCCCTTCGGCGACCTTGACGTGGTCGACGCCGTACCCCTTCGGCACCGCGGGCAGCGTCTCGTGCTCGCTGCGCTCCTGGGTGTTGATGTTGTCGAAGCCCAGCTGCACGCAGAAGTCCATGTCGAACGCGCGCTGCGCCTGACGGATCAGGCCGAGGTAGGAGTTGTTCACCACGACGTGGATGTACGGCAGGTTGAACTGCGCGCCCACCGCCAGTTCTTCGATCATGAACTGGAAGTCGTAGTCGCCCGACAGCGCCACGACCGGTGTCTCCGGTTCCGCGGCAACCACTCCCAGCGCGGCGGGGATCGTCCAGCCGAGCGGACCCGCCTGCCCGCAGTTGATCCAGTTCCGGGCCTTGTACACGTGCAGGAACTGGCCGCCGGCGATCTGCGAGAGCCCGATCGTGCTGACGTACCGGGTGTCACGCCCGAAGACGCGGTTCATCTCCTCGTACACCCGCTGCGGTTTGACGGGCACGTCGTCGAAGTGGGTCTTGCGCTGCATGGTCCGCTTCCGGGTGGCGCAGTCCTCCACCCAGGTGCTGCGGTCCGCCAGCGTTCCGGCGGCCTTGCGCTCCTTCGCGACGGCGACGAACAGTTCCAGCGCCGCCTTGGCATCGGAGACGATGCCGTAGTCGGGCGCGAACACGCGGCCGATCTGGGTGGGCTCGATGTCGACGTGGACGAACTTGCGGCCCTTGCGGTAGGTGTCGAGGCCGCCCGTGTGCCGGTTGGCCCAGCGGTTGCCGATGCCGAGCACGAAGTCGGACGCCAGCATGGTGGCGTTGCCGTACCGGTGCGCGGTCTGCAGCCCGACCATCCCGGCCGCGAGACGGTGATCGTCCGGGATCGTGCCCCAGCCCATCAGCGTCGGGACCACCGGAACGTCCAGCAGTTCGGCCAGTTCGACGAGCAGGTCCGCGGCGTCGGCGTTGATGATGCCGCCGCCCGCGACGATCAGCGGGCGTTCCGCGGCGCCCAGCATGTCGAGCGCCTTCTCCGCCTGCGCACGGGACGCGGCCGGCTTGTACACGGGCAGAGGCTGATACGTGTCGGGGTCGAAGTCGATCTCCGCCAGCTGCACGTCGATCGGCAGGTCGATGAGCACCGGTCCGGGCCGACCGGACCGCATCAGGTGAAATGCCTGCGCGAACGCTCCCGGAACCTGCGCCGGCTCGAGCACCGTCATCGCCATCTTCGTGACCGGGCCTGCGATCGACGCGATGTCGACGGCCTGGAAGTCTTCCTTGTGCAGGCGCGCGACCGGGGCCTGCCCGGTGATCGCGAGGATCGGGATCGAGTCCGCCATCGCCGAGTACAGGCCGGTGATCATGTCGGTGCCGGCGGGCCCGGACGTGCCGATGCAGACCCCGATGTTCCCGGCCTTGGCACGGGTGAATCCCTCGGCCATGTGCGAGGCGCCCTCGACGTGGCGGGCGAGGACGTGCTTGATCCCGCCGTGGTTCCGCATGGCGGAGTAGAACGGGTTGATCGCCGCACCGGGGAGGCCGAACGCCTGGGTGGCGCCTTCGAGTTCCAGAATCTTGACCGCTGCGTCAGCGGCGCGCATACGAGGCATATCACTTCTCCATCGAGGATTACGAGTTGAAACGGGTTACTGGGAGGGGCGGCCGGACAGCCGCTCCACTCCACGCAGCAGTCCCGAATGGTCCAGGCCGCCATCACCGTTCGCACGGGCGGAGGCCATCAGCTGGGCGACGACGGCGCCGAGGGGTGTCACGACACCGGCCTCACGGGCGGCGCTGGTCACGATGCCGAGGTCCTTGTGGTGCAGATCGATCCGGAATCCGGGTTCGAACGACCGGTCCAGCATCTTCTGCGCCTTCTGGTTGAGGACGGCCGACCCGGCCAGCCCGCCGCCGAGCACCTCTACCGCGGCCGCGGTGTCGACACCGTAGGCCTCGAGGAAGATGATCGCCTCGGCGAGGAGTTGGATGTTGCCGGCGACGATCAACTGGTTCGCGGCCTTCACCGTCTGCCCCGAGCCGTTCGGGCCCACGTGGACCACGGTCTTCCCGACGACGTCGAGGATCGGCTTCGCGGCGGCGAAGTCCTCGTCGGTGCCACCGACCATGATCGACAGGGCCGCGTTCTTCGCGCCGGCCTCACCGCCCGAGACCGGGGCGTCGACCAGCCGGAAACCACGCTCGGCCGCCTGCGCGGCGAGTGCGGTGGTGACGTCGGGCCGGATGCTGGAGAAGTCGATGATCAGGGCACCGGCCGGGGCGTGCGCGAACACACCGTCCTCACCGGCGAGTACCGCTTCGACGTCCGGCGAGTCGGGGACCATCACGGCCACGACGTCGGCACCGGCGACGGCCTTGGCGATGGAGTCGGCCGCGGTGCCCCCGGCGTCGACGAGTGCCGCGGTGCGCTCGGGCGAGCGGTTGTATCCGACCACCTGGTGGCCGGCCTTGGTGAGATGAACGGCCATGGGGCTGCCCATGATTCCGAGTCCGATGAATGCGATAGTGCTCACGAGTGTCCTCGATTCCGTCGAAGTGTGGTGGTGGGTGTCAGCGGCCGGCGCGGGTCGCGCGCTGCTCGAGGGGCAGCCAGTCGAAGGTGTCCGGCCGCGTCGCCTTGTATTCGAGGCCGATGTAGCCGCGGTAACCGTGTCCGGCCAGTCGCGTCAGGTAGCCGTCGATGTCGAGGGTTCCGGTGCCGGGTTCGCCGCGTCCCGGCGCGTCCGCGATCTGCACGTGCCCGATGCGGTCGGCGTAGGTGTCGATCGCGGCACCGACGTCGTCGCCGTTGACCTCGAGGTGATAGAGGTCCGCGAGGAGCCGGAGCGAGTCGACACCGTGCTCGGCCTTCACCCGGTCGATCACGGCGATCGCCTCGGCGGCGGTCTTCAGCGGGTACGCCGGGGTGCCGCTGACCGGTTCGACGAGCACGACCGCACCGATTCGATCTGCCGCCTTACCCGCCTGGGCGAGGTTCTCGGTGGCCGTGTCGTCCTGGATCTTCGGATCCGTGCCGTCGATACGATTACCATACAGGGCATTGAAAGCTTTGGTGCCCAGCCGTTCTCCGATTCCGACGGTGACGTCGATGTTGTCGCGGAACGCCGACACCTGCGCCGGGTCGGACAGCAGTCCGCGATCCCCCGCC
Source organism: Rhodococcus sp. (in: high G+C Gram-positive bacteria) (assembly GCA_039206675.1). Taxonomy (GTDB): domain Bacteria; phylum Actinomycetota; class Actinomycetes; order Mycobacteriales; family Mycobacteriaceae; genus Rhodococcus_F. Next base: position 9,934 of record JBCEBZ010000468.1, read on the forward strand.
GGCATGTTGCCCGCCGCGAAGTTCAATCCGGTGAGCTGCACTCCGGCGTTCTCGATCGCGGCCACGAACGCGTCGACGTCGCCGTCCTTCGGTACGGCGGTGTCGAACGGCCACCAGAATTCGACGGCGTCGAATCCGGCGTCTCGGGCGGCCTGCGGACGCTGCAGGAGCGGCACGTCGGTGAGCAGGATCGAGCAGTTCAGGGTGTAGGCAAAGTTGTCCATCGGCTGTTCTTTCGCTTTCGGGGTGTTCAGGAGACGGTGGTGGTGTCGGGCTCGGGCAGGCCGCGGTAGCGTCGCCAGCCGCCGTGATCGGTGATCTCGGTGAGCTCATCGGCCTTGCTCTCGAGCAGGCCCGGTCGCAGCCCTACCGCCAGAACCGAACGGCCGTCGGATAATTCGATGACGGTGAGCTCGAGCTCCTCGGGCTCTTCGGGGAGGAAGTCGGTGCGGATGTCGCCGATCGGCACGTCGTAGAGTTCACCCTCGATCGAGGCGCCGCCGCTCTCCGTCAGGAGGAGGGCCGGAAATTCGTCGCGTACGGAGAAGAATCGGTAGTTCGGCGCGGTCCGTACCGTACCCAGAAATGTGTGCGCAGACACGTTGTGGTGCAGGTTTCCGCCACGCATCGCTCCACCGTTGCAGAACAATTCGGCCATCTTGTCAGCTCCTTCTTCCGTGGGCAGTGGTCGCCGTTTCGGGCGTTCCTGCCAGTTCGATCGCGACCTGAAGCAGCGCTTCGCGTAGTCGCTTGGTGTTGGCGTCGAGCCCTTCGCGCACCAGGTCCTGGGTGACCGGCCACGGGGTGTCGCTGATGACGTCGTGATCGGTGACCAGGGCGATGCAGGTGTAGGACATGCCGAGTTCCCGGGCCAGCGCAGCTTCGGGATACGGGGTCATGCTGATCAGGTCCCAGCCCTGGGCCGCGTACCAGCGGGATTCGGCGCGGGTCGAGAATCGGGGTCCGCGGATCGCGACCATCACGCCGCCGTCGTTGACCACCCAGCCGTTCCGGCGGAGCGTCGAGACCACCGCCCGGCGGCCGTGGGCGCAGAACGGGTCCGCGAACGAGATGTGGACGTCGTCGTCGTGGAACGTGTCGTCGGTGCGGCCCGTGCGGTCGACCAGCTGATCGGGGACGACGACCGATCCGACGCCGATCGCCGGTCGCAGCGAACCGGACGGGGTGGGAGCGAGAATCGTTCGCACGCCCAGGCTGTGCAGCGCCCAGATGTTCGCGCGGGCATTGATGCGGTGCGGCGGGATGTTGCGGTGCCGCCCGGTGCGGGTCAGGTAGGCGAGGCGGCGGCCCCCCGAGGATCCCAGGACGATGT
>JBCEBZ010000469.1:0-11257 GCA_039206675.1 Rhodococcus sp. (in: high G+C Gram-positive bacteria)
TCCCTGGCGGGCCGCGGCCGCCGCGACCTCGGCCTTGACGCTGACGACGTCGGTGATCGGGCAGTTCGGTGCGTACAGGGCGATCGCGGTGAGGGTGGCGGCGACGGCGGGCACCGGGACCGCGATCACGATCAGCGCGGAGTCGGCGGACGCACGCTGCAGCACCGCGACCAGATCGGTGTCGGCGTCGAATCCGTCCGCGCGGGCGGCGTCGACGGACGGCGCGGACCGGTTGTGACCCCACGCTTCGCGGCCCGCGCGCACTGCCGCACGCAGCAGCGAACCGCCGATCAATCCCAGGCCGAGCACGCACACCGGAGGTGTGGAAGGGGTATCAGACACCCGAACAGGTTGGCACATTCGACGGTGGACTTCATTTACCGGCACCCAGCGGGCTACCGTTGCGCTCATGGGTGCACAGCGCGCGGAAAACAACAGCGCCTCCACGGATCGGGCAGAGGATCTGGAGGGCTTCGGTGTCGCAGTAGTACACGAGGACGGCCGCTGGAAGGTGAAGGCCCTCACGTCGGCTGCTCTGACCAGTTTGAGCGTCGCGGAGGAGGAGCTTCGGGCCCTCCGGAGCGCGGGCGCGTTCTTCGGTCTGCTGGACGTGGACGACGAGTTCTTCATCGTGCTCCGGCCGGCGCCGTCCGGAACGCGTCTGCTGCTGTCCGACGCCACCGCCGCCATCGACTACGACATCGCCGCCGACGTCCTCGAGGCGCTCAACGTCGAGGTCCCGGACATCGATCCGGACGACCTCGACGACGTCGAGCCGTGGGAGGAGGGCGACCTGTCGCTGCTCGCCGACCTCGGTCTGCCCGAACCCGTCCTGGCGGTCATCACGTCCGAGACGGATCTCTACCCGGACGAGCAGCTCGGGATGATCGCGCAGCGGCTCGGGTTCGGCACGGAGCTGACCGGGGTCCTCGACAAGCTTCCCCGGTAGTCCCGCACCCCGTGACTCTTCAGGACGACGAGCGGATGATCCGCGCGGCGATCGAGGCGGCCCGCGCCGCCACCGACGCCGACGTGCCCGTGGGTGCGGTGGTGTTCGACGCCGACGGCGTCGAGGTGTCGCGCGCCGTGAACTCGCGGGAGGCGATGTCGGATCCGACGGCCCACGCGGAGATCATCGCGCTGCGAGCCGCGGCGCGGGTGTACGGAGACGGGTGGCGCCTCGAGGGGGCGACGCTCGCGGTGACGCTGGAGCCGTGCACGATGTGCGCGGGCGCGCTCGTGCTGGCCCGGATCTCCCGGGTCGTATTCGGGGCGTGGGAGCCGAAGACCGGTGCCGTCGGCTCGTTGTGGGATGTGGTCCGCGACCGCCGTCTCACGCACCGCCCGCAGGTCAGGGGCGGTGTTCTCGAGGACGAGTGCGCAGGCATCCTCGAGGACTTCTTCCGTGAGCGGCGCTGACCGGTTTCAAACCCTTTCGTGGGGTACTCGACACATTGTGGCCGGGTCGCCATGACCCGTGCTTCTCTGGATACAGGCGCCGACGAGGCGCCGCCGGACCCGTCACCGGGTTCGAAATCGGATTCACGGAGGTATCTCGTGGGAATCGCAGACAAAGCTTCGAACAAGGCGGAAGACCTCAAGGGCCAGGCCAAGGAGGCCACCGGTAAGGCGACGGGCGACCCGGACCTGCGCGACGAGGGTAAAGCCGACCAGGCGTCCTCGGCGGTGAAGGATGCCGGCGAGAAGGTCAAGGACGCCGCGAAGAACCTCAAGGACAAGCTCACGTAACCGGCTTCACCTGGCGATTTCGGGCTCGGGCGCCACATCCGGTAAAGTCACCGGCGGTGGCGTGTCCGAGCGGCCTAAGGAGCACGCCTCGAAAGCGTGTGACGGGTAACCCCCGTCCGAGGGTTCAAATCCCTCCGCCACCGCCAAAGCTCCCCACCTGCTCACGCAGGTGGGGAGCTTTTTCGTTCACAGGACTCTCCCAGCTCGTATCGGGTGACAGCGTTTGAAGCTGCAACTAGCCTGAGCTCATGAAAAAGCTGTGGTGGTTGGTCGGCGCAGTAGTCGTTGTCGTACTCGCGGTTCTGGTGGGACCGTGGTTCTACGGCCAATTCATCGCAGAGGACGACGCACCGGCGGCGTCGGTGTCGACCGAGGGCGCGGAGGCGGCCACCGGATCGGTCGACGGGCAGTGGACCGTCACGCCCGGGCAGGGCTCCAACCAGACGGCGGCCGGGTACACCGTCCACGAAATCCTCAACGGCGCCAGCGTCACCGTCGTCGGGTCGACCGGCGACGTGACCGGCAACGCGACCGTCGAGGACGGGAAGCTCGCCGCCGGCGAGGTGACCGTGCAGGTGGCGACCGTCGCGACCGATCAGGCCCGCCGCGACAACCAGTTCCGCGGCAACGTGATGGACACCGCGACGTTCCCCACGGCCACGTTCACGCTGGATTCGCCGGTCGATCTGTCCGGGCTGCCCGCGGACGGTTCGGTGGGAACGGTGTCCGCACAGGGCACGCTGACGCTGAAGGGTCAGTCGCGTCCGGTGACCGTCGACGTCGACGTGCTGCGCTCCGGCGACGACCTCATCGCGTCGGGCAGCATCCCCGTCACCTGGACGGACTTCGGTGTGACGCCCCCGTCACTGGGCTTCGTGACCGTGGACGGCAACGGCACGGTCGACTTCCTGGTCAGCTTCGCGCGTTCCTGACGGCGTCCAGCCGGGCGGGCCGAACACGTAGCCGAGCCTGTCGCGCCACGACGACGCCCGCCGCCAGTCCCGGCCGATGGCGGCGTATTCGTGGGTCTGCAGTGTCCAGATGTTGTAGGTGCCCACCGGTTTGGTGAGCCCGTAGGTGGGGCGGTGGGTTTCGGGTTGGAACGTGCCGAACATCCGGTCCCAGACGATGAGGATGCCGGCGTAGTTGCGGTCGAGGTATTCGGGGTCGCAGCCGTGGTGGACGCGGTGGTGTGAGGGCGTGTTGAACACGAACTCGACGGGCCGGGGCAGTTTGTCGATGCGCTCGGTGTGGACGAAGAACTGGTAGACGAGGTTCACGGAAAACCCGATGAACACCATCCACGGGGGAATGCCGATCAGCGGCAGGGGAATCCACATGAGGATCTCGCCGCTGTTGTTCCACTTCTGGCGGAGCGCGGTGGAGAAGTTGAAGTACTCGCTCGAATGGTGCGCCTGGTGGGTGGCCCAGATCAGGCGGATGCGGTGCGACATCCGGTGGTAGGTGTAGAACAGCACGTCGACGCCGACGATGAGGATCACCCACGTGTACCAGGCGTCCGCGGGCAGGTGCCACGGCGCGAGGTACACCCAGATCGCGGAGTATCCGATCAGGGCGAGGAGTTTCCAGAACGTGGTCGTCAGGATCGACACGGCGCCCATCGCGACGCTGGCTCGCGCGTCACGACGTTCGTAGCCGCCGCGAACCGGCCGGGACCGGCCGTCGGGGTCGGTGGCCGCATCCTCGAGGTGCCGCGCCGCGCACCATTCGATGACCAGGAACAGGACGAACGCGGGGATGGCCAGCGTCACCGGTTCGTGCAGAGGCGTCAGCAGCGCCGAGTTCCAGGCCGACGTCACGGTGTCCCACATTGCGTCCTCCACGACAAGACGAGCGTCCAGGTCAATGTACCTCGACGTGACGGGTATCACTGAGTTGCCCGTTTTCATACTCGAGTGGTAGGAATTCGGTGTGCACATCACCGCAAAGGTGGACTACGCCGTGCGGACGCTGATCGAACTCGCCGCGGCCGGGCCGTCCCCGTCGAAGGCCGAGTTCCTGGCACAGTCGCAGACCATCCCGCACAAGTTCCTCGAGGCCGTGCTCGCCGACCTCCGGCGCGGCGGACTGGTCAACAGCAGGCGCGGACCGGACGGCGGCTACTGGCTGGCGCGGCCCGCCGAGGACATCACGATCGCCGACGTGATCCGGACCGTCGAGGGTCCGCTGGCGTCCGTGCGCGGTGAACGCCCCGAGGACGTCGACTACGGCGGGCCGGCCGCCAAGTTGCAGGACGTGTGGATCGCGGTGCGGGTCAACCTGCGCGCCGTGCTCGAGAACGTGAGCCTGGCGGACGTGGCGACGGGGCAGCTCCCCGGCTTCCTCGGCGCGTTGACGTCCGATCCGGGGGCCTGGGAGCGTCGCACCCGCCCGGCTACGTCGGTTGACGAGGGCGCAGCGCGCGGCTGATCGTCCGGCCTGCCGCGCGCACCAGCGGGACCAGTGCGTTCACCGACGCGTTCTCCGCCGACACCACCAGCGACACGGCCGCGACCGCCGTTCCGGGGCGTTCGAAGATCGGCGCAGCGACGGAGACGGCGTCCATGGTCACCTGACGATCGCTGATCGCGACCTCGGACCGGCGGATTTCGGCGAGGGTCCGCCGCAGCACGACGGGGTCGGTGACGGTCCGTTCGGTGAACTTCTCGATCGGTCCGGCCAGTACCTGCTCCTGCACGTCGGTGGGCATGTACGCGAGCAGCGCCAGCCCGATGCCGGACGCCGTCAGCGGGAACCTGCCGCCGACGCGGGTCTGGACGGGCACCGCCTTCTGTCCGGCGATGCGTTCGACGAACACGACCTCGGTGCCCTCCGCGATGCCGAGCTGAACGTTCTCCCGCGTGATCTGCGACAGGTCTTCCATCACCGGCATCGCCAGTTCGCGGAGCATCGTGCCGCGGGGTGCGAGCGACGCGATCTCCCACAGCTTCAGCCCCACCGTGAAGCGACCGCTGCTGTCACGCTCGAGCGCGCCCCATTCGATGAGGTCGCTGGTCAGCCGGTGCACGGTGCTCAGCGGGTACCCGGACTTCCGCGACAGGTCGCTGAGGGTCAGCCGCGGCGACGCGGGCGTGAACAGTTCGAGGAGCCGCAACGAGCGAATGGTCACCGAACCGGTGATCGCCATTGCTCGGTCTCCGTCTCACAGTTCCAGCGTCAGGCGTGGACAGCTCGCACGCGAAACGCAGATCATCATGGTGTCGCCCTCGGCCTGCTCGTCCGCTGTGAGCAGGGAATCCCGGTGATCGACAGTACCGCCGAGCACGGGCGTCTCGCAGGTTCCGCACGTCCCCTCCTCGCAGGACGACAGCACCTGGACGCCTGCGGCCGTGACGGCCTGCAGGATCGACTGCTCGGGCGGCACGGTGACGGTCTTGCCGCTCAGCGTCAGCTCGACCTCGAACGCCTCGGCCCGGACCGGCTCGTCGAGGTCCTTGGCGGCGAACCGCTCGAGGTGCAGCGCGCCGGACGGCCACCGGTCGCAGTGAGCGGTGACGGCGTCGAGCAGCGGCGCGGGCCCGCAGCAGTAGACGAGGGTGTTCTCCCGGACGTCGCCGAGCAGCCCCGGAAGGTCGAGGAGCCCGTGCTCGTCCTGGGGGTGGATCACGACCCGGTCACCGAACCGCTCGGCGAGCACGTCGGCGAACGCCATCGAACTGCGACTGCGTCCGCCGTAGACGAGGGTCCAGTCGGCGCCCGCGTCCTCCGCCGCCCGCGCCATGGTGAGGATCGGGGTGATCCCGATGCCACCGGCGACGAACACGTACCGCGGCGACGGCTCGAGCGCGAAATGGTTGCGCGGCCCGCGGATCGTGACGAGGTCGCCCTCGCTCAGCTTGTCGTGCACGAACTGGGAACCGCCGCGGCCCATCGCCTCCCGCAGCACCGCAACCCGCCACGTGCCGGTGTCGGCCGGGTCGCCGCACAGTGAGTACTGGCGGGTGAGCTCGGGGGTGAGCAGCAGATCGATGTGCGCGCCGGGCGTCCAGGCAGGCAGCGCCGCGCCGGACGGATCGCGGAATTCGAGGACGACGACGCCGTCGGCGCCGGTGGTCCTGGCGGTGAGCTGCAGGTCGAGTACGGGTTCGGGTGGCATGACGGTCTCTTCCGGATCAGGCGGGAACGGCGACGAGGGGCGGTGCGGCATCGTCGGGTGCGGGTGAGTCGACGGCACGGTGTCCGACCGGGTGCGCGAGGAGCCACTCCCACAGGGCGGCGGGGTCGTCGGCCTCGTGTGCCGCTCCGCAGTGGCAGACCCCGCGCAGCCGGTCGGTGCCCGGCAGCCAGACGATCCGCAGCACGTTCTCCCCGCGGAGCATCCGGGTCGGTTCGATGGTCATGATGCGGGCACCGCGGTGCGGGCGTTGTCGACCAGCTTCTTCAGTAGGCGGCGGGCGCCGAGTCCGCCGGCGTCGATATTGATCGACAACTCCTGGTAGCCGTCCTGCTCGGTGTCGAGGGCCTGCTGCAGGATGTTCAGCGCCACGACGTCCTGCATGACGACGGTCCGGTTGTTCTCGGCCAGGAACGTCGTCACGGCGTCGTCGCCGAGCGCGAAGTCGCGGGCCACGGCCCAGAAGTCGAGGGTGGAGTTCTCCGTCGACGGGGTGATCGCGTAGACGATCTCGCTGTGGAACGCGTGCGGGTCGGAGCCGTCCTCGCCGGGCAGGGGTGCGCCGACCGGGGCGATGCGGCTGTGCAGCAGATACAGGCACGGCGGCGTGTATTCGATGTCCTGCCAGCGGGTGATGCGTCCCTCGATGCCGGTGGACGTGGAGTAGAACGGCGGGCACTCGGCGTCGTCCATGTGCCGGGACACGTAGATGACGTTCCGGTCCTCGTCGACCTCGGTGGTGATCGGGGTTTCGGCCACCTCGGGGGTGCCGATGTAGCCGCCGTGCAGGTACGTCTCGTGGGAGAGGTCCATCAGGTTGTCGACGAGCAGGCCGTAGTTGCAGTCGATCGGTTCCATGCCGGACACGACGGTGTAGTCGGGGGAGTCCATCCACGGTGCGCGGGGGATGCGGGTGGGGTCGCCCTGCTCGGGGTCGTCCGGGTCGGCGATCCACACCCACACGAACGAGTCCTGCTCGACCACCTGGTACTGCCGCAGCCGGGCGGTGCGGGGGACGCGCTTCTGGCCGGGGACGAACACGCAGCCGCCGTCGCTGCCGTAGGTGAATCCGTGATAGCCGCACACCACGGTGTCGCCGTCGAGCCGGCTCGGCGCCTCGGACAGCGGGTAGCGGCGGTGCACGCAGCGGTCGCTCATCGCGACGGCCTCGCCGGCCTCGGTGCGCCAGAACAGGATCGGTTCCTCGCAGATGGTGCGGGAGAACAGTTCGCGTCCGACCTCACGGCCGTAGGCTGCGACGTACCACTGGTTGCGGGCGATCGTGGACATGAGTGCCTCCGGAATATGCTGGGCTGCTGCGGAATTCGTGACGCCGGACTCGTCGAGGCGGCAGCGTCGTCCCCACCACTGTGCGTCACCGGAGGTGATCCACCACACTCGGTTTCCGAATGTCGGAAGGATTTGTCAGGGTTTGCGCACGAGATAGGCGAACATCGTCACCGACATGTGGAAGTCGCCGCTGCGGGCGGCGGCGTTCAGCTGCTCGAGCAGGGCGACGCGCTCCGTCTCGGTGATCGCCCCCTCCGCGACGGCGGCGACGGCCATCATCTGGACGAGCGGGCCCGTCGCGTCGTCGGGATCCTGGATCAGCGCCTCCGTGCCGATGTCCTCGACGACGAGTCCGGCGGCGGTGAGCTGCCCGGGAAGCAGTCGTCCGGAGTGCGGGTTGGCAGTGTGCGCCAGCATCACGTCCATGATCTTCTGCAGGACCAGGGGGTCGCCGGGGTGCATGATCGCCGTGCCCCAGTCGCTGTCGACGATGACGCCACGCCCGCCGGGCCGCAGAACGCGGACCACTTCCGCCACCGCGCGGTCCGGTTCGCTCAGGTGCTGGAAGACCCGCTCGCTGCGCACGACGTCGAGGCGATTGCCGGGGAACGGCAGCGAGTACGCGTCGCCGATCACGAACTGTGCGGTCGAGCCTTCCGCCGCGGTCCGCTCCCGGGCGAGCAGGGCCATGCCGGGATTGGGATCGAGTCCGATCGCGCGACCCGACGCGGTGACCGCCGCGGCGAGTGTGCGGGTCTCCGATCCGGTGCCGGAACCGATGTCGAGCGCGCTCTCGCCCGGCTGCACCTGCAGGGCGGCGAACGACCAGTCCCGCAGTCGCCGAATCCCCGGGCGCGCGGCCTGTAGGTCGAGAACGGAGGCGAGTTGGTCCAGGGCGGCGCGGTCGATCTCGTCCGCCCGGAACGACAGCGGCGCCGTCGGATCGGACATGGTTCCACCGTAGCTTCCCGGTGACGTCCGCCACAGTGTCGCGAGGACTGTGGGCAAGGACATAAAAATTGCACACTCACGCAAATTTGCAGAGCTGCGCAATTTCTGTACCGTCGGAGTAGTGATTGAAATCGGACTGCGGGACCGCAAGAAGGCCGCCACGCGCGCGGCCCTCAGCGGTGCCGCCGCACGCCTGGCCCGGGCGCTGGGCATCGAATGCGTCACCGCCGACGCCATCGCGTCCGAGGCAGGGGTCTCGACTCGGACGTTTCACAACTACTTCTCCAGTAAGGAGGAGGCGGTACTGGCCCACTTCGAGGCGTCCGTCCACGACTGGGTGAACCTCCTCCGCGCGCGCCCCGAGAACGAGCCGATCTGGGATTCCCTCGAACACGTGGTGGTCCAGATCGTCACCGATCCCGCGAAGCCGCTCGAAGAGACCGCCGTGATGATGGAACTCGTCGAGTCCAGCCCCGCGCTGCTCGCGAAGAAACTGGAAGTGCATCTCCGGGTCACGCGCCTCATCGGCGAAGTGATCGCCGAACGCACCGGCACGAACATCGACACCGACCTCTACCCCAACCTGCTGCACATGGCGGTCGGATCGGCGTGCAAGGCGTCGATCGACCTGTGGCGCAGCGGCAAGACCGGCGCGAGCGGACCCGAAGAACTGGTCCGCGACGCCATGCGCCAACTCCGGCAAGGAATCCCGCAGCCGTAGCCGGCTACCCCGAACCACCCCTCGTTTACACCGACTCACAAGGAGCCTCTCGTGGCCACCTATCTCTATCGGATCGGCAGATTCGCCTACCGGCGAAAAGGCGCGGTCCTCAGCGTCTGGTTGGTGATCCTGGTCCTCATGGGCGTCGGCGCGGCCACGCTGTCCGGACCCACCAAGGACTCGTTCTCCATCCCGGGAACCCCCGCGCAGCAGGCGCAGGACCTCATGGCCGAACGCTTCCCCGAGGCCGCGGGCAGCGATCCGATGAACGCGGTCAGCGCGCGCTACGTGTTCGCCGCACCCGAGGGGCAGACGCTCGAGAGCGAACAGAGTCGGCAGGCGATGGACGCCGTCCTCGCCAAGGTCCGCGGCATCGAACAGGTCCAGGACGCCGCCAAGGTGGATCCCGCCACCGCATCGGGTGCCGACGCCGCGAAGGCGCTGGTCAACCCCGTCACCGCGAACGACCAGCTCGTCGAGATGGCGAAGTCCACCGCGGCCGACAAGGGCATCAGCGAAGCGGACGCCGTCGCGAACGCCCAGGCGCTGTCCCCGCTCAACGCGGACAAGACCGTCGGCTACGTCGAGGTGCCGTTCACGGGCACCGTGGCCGACGTCGACCAGGCCCTCCGCGACCAGATCTCCTCCGCGGCCGACGCCGGACGCAATGCCGGTCTCACCGTCGAGATCAGCGGTTCCGTCGTCAACGAAGCCGCACCGCCGGGCGGCGCCACCGAACTCGTCGGCATCGGCGTCGCCGCCGTCGTGCTCGCGCTGACGTTCGGTTCGCTCGTCGCCGCGGGACTGCCCCTGATCACCGCGATCATCGGCATCATGATCGGCAGCCTCGGCATCACCGTCGCCACCGGATTCACCGATCTCAGCTCGATGACGCCCACGCTGGCCATCATGATCGGCCTCGCCGTCGCCATCGACTACTCGCTGTTCATCGTGTCCCGGTTCCGGCACGAACTCACGCTCACGGACGACCGTTCCGAAGCGGCCGGACGTGCCGTCGGCACCGCCGGTTCCGCCGTGGTGTTCGCCGGTCTCACCGTCATCATCGCGCTCATTGCCCTGCGCGTCGTCGGGATCCCGTTCCTCTCCGACATGGGTGCGGCCGCCGCGTTCACGGTGTTCATCGCCGTCTCCATCGCGCTGACCCTGCTGCCCGCGATCCTCGGGCTGTTCGGGAAGAAGGCCTTCGCCGGCAAGATCCCGTTCCTCAGCAGCCGCGACCCCGAGAACGACGAGGGCAAGCCGAGCCTCGCCCTGCGCTACATCAGCGCCGTGGTCCGCAGGCCCGCGATCCCGCTGATCGCCGGAGTGGTCGTGCTCGGCGCGCTCGCCATCCCCGCGAGCGGCCTCAGCCTGGCCCTGCCCAGCGAGGGCACCGGAGACCCCGCCACCAGCTCCCGGCAGGCGTACGACCTGGTCAGCGACGGCTTCGGCCCCGGCAAGAACGGCCCGCTGCTCGTCGTCGTCGACGCCAAGGACATCACCACCGGCACACCGTCGGAGGCGTTCGGTGAGGTCGTGAAGACCATCAGGGCGCAGGACGACGTGGCCAACGCCCAGGTCGTCGGCATGAACAAGGCCGGCGACACCGCGCAGATCCTGGTGACGCCGAGCAGCGCCCCCAGCGATCCCGCCACGATGGATCTGGTGAACAACATCCGCGGGGCGGAGGCGGATCTGCACGACTCGATCGGCGTCAACTACGGCGTCACCGGGCAGACCGCGCTCGAAGGCGACGTGTCCGAGACGCTGCAGGACGCGCTGATCCCGTACCTCGCGGTGGTCGTGGGGCTGGCCTTCCTCCTGCTGCTGCTGGTGTTCCGCTCGCTGCTCGTGCCGCTGACGGCCACGCTCGGCTTCCTTCTTAGCGTCGCGGCCACGTTCGGCGCCACGGTCGCGGTGTTCCAGGAAGGCTGGGGCGGCATCATCTCCAACCCGCAGCCGATCGTCAGCTTCATGCCGATCTTCCTGATCGGTGTCGTGTTCGGACTCGCGATGGACTACCAGGTGTTCCTGGTGACCCGGATGCGGGAGGAATACGTGCACGGCGCCACCGCGAAGCAGGCCGTCACCGTCGGCTTCAACCACGGTGCCCGGGTGGTCAGCGCCGCCGCGGTCATCATGATCTCGGTGTTCGCGGCCTTCATCGCCGAGCCGAACTCGTTCATCAAGTCGATCGGCTTCGCCCTCGCGGCGGCCGTGTTCTTCGACGCCTTCGTCGTGCGCATGGTGATCATCCCGTCCGTGATGGCACTGCTCGGCGACAAGGCCTGGTGGCTGCCGAAGTGGCTGGACAAGATCCTGCCCAACGTCGACATCGAGGGCGAGAAGCTGAAGAAGGTGCTGGACGAGGCGGACGAGCGCTTCGCGCCCGTGAGTGGTTGACGAGTCTC
>JBCEBZ010000470.1:0-2805 GCA_039206675.1 Rhodococcus sp. (in: high G+C Gram-positive bacteria)
GACGTGTGACGCGTGAACGGTTCATGGTTCCTCCCCCGAATACCTGAACCCGGCAGACCCGTACCCGTCCGCCGTGAAGATTGTCGATGGAACTGTACTGTGTCACCCCGAGCGCTGTGCAGCACGGGGGAGGAACAATGGCTGTAACACCCACTACCCGGTGGCAGGTCAACGGGTATCGTTTTCTGGTCCGGAGGATGGAGCACGCCCTGGTGCGTCGCGACGTCCGAATGTTGCACGATCCCATGCGGTCGCAGTCGCGCGCACTCGCGGTGGGGGTCGTGATCGCGTCGCTCGGCCTCGCCGGGTGCGCCGCGCTCGCGCTGTTCCGTCCGCAGGACAAGATCGGCGACGCGTCGATCGTCGTCGGCAAGGATTCGGGCGCAATGTTCGTCGTCATGGGTGACACGCTCCGTCCCGTGCTGAATCTGGCGTCCGCCCGGCTCATCGTCGGAAAACCCGAGAATCCGGTGATCGTCAAGGAATCCGAACTCGACACCCGCCCGCGCGGTGCCCTCGTGGGGATCCCCGGCGCACCGTCGGCGCTGCCGGCCGGAGATCCCGCGGCGAAGACACCGTGGACGGTGTGCGATTCGATCGCAGCCGACGGAAATCATTCCGTCACAACATCGGTCATCGTCGGCGAGACGGAGGATTCCGACGGCGGCGGAACCCTCACCGGAGGTCAGGCGCTGCTCGCGTCGACGTCCGACGCGTCGTACCTGATCTACGGGGGCACGCGGGCCAGGGTCGATCTGGACGACCCGGCGGTCACTCGCGCGCTGGGACTCGAAGGCGCTCGGCCGCGCCCGGTGAGCAAGGGCCTCGTCAACGCGATCCCCGAGGTGCCGCCTCTCGCGGCTCCCGTCATTCCGGGGGCCGGGAGCAGCCCTCGGTACCCGTTGCAGGACAAGGTCGTGGGATCGGTGTTCACGGCCCTGATCGGCTCGGAGACGACCCACTACGTGGTCCTTCGCGACGGAATTCAGAAGATCAGCTCGGCCGTCGCGAATCTGATCTTCCTGTCCGACTCGCACGGCGACACCGAGATGTCGAGCGTCCCGCCGGACGCCACCAAGCGAATCCCCTCCGTGGAACAGCTTGCGGTGGACAGCTTTCCCGAGTCGGCGCCCACGATCGTCGATGCCTCCGGCAGTCCCGTGAGCTGTCTGACATGGACGCCTCTCCGTGCACCGGACGAGACCGGCGCGAGTGGTCCGGCGGCCGAACTGTCGCTGGTCGCCGGGCGCGCCCTCCCGATCCCCGGCGGCGCGCGCGAGGTCGAACTGGCCCAGTCGGACGGCACGGGCGACAACGCCGACACGGTCTATGTTCAGCCGGGAACCAGCGGATTCGTGCAGTCCACCGGCATCGAGCCCACGAGCACGCGACGCGACAGCAGGTTCTTCGTCGCGGACACGGGAGTTCGGTTCGGCATCCCGGACACGGACGCGGACAAGGACTCTGCAGCGGCATTGGGGCTCGACGGCGCCCGGCCTCTTGCGCCCTGGCAGATTCTCGGCCTCTTGGCGCAGGGGCCCTCGCTCGGCAAGTCGTCGGCGCTCGTCGCACACGACGGAGTCGCACCGGACCTCGACCCGGGCGCCGTCACGTCCGGATCCAACTGAGCTGGTTCGGTCAGTGCCGGTCGGTCGCCGAGCGGAACCGGCGTCGGAGCGGGAACGACGCCAGAACGCCGAGCACGAGCAGTGCACCCAGCGTTCCGGTGGCCGCCACGGCGACGTCGCGCGGCCGACGGTCCGGGGGAGCAGCGGCCGGAAGCGCGTCGATCGCGACCGAATTCGACTGATCGACGGTGACACCGTCGAGGGGAACGTCGGCGGTGACTGCCGCCAGAGGATCGATGATCCCGTGCCCGACCGACGGATTCCACCCCTCTGCCGGGGCATGCGCCGTGGCCTCGATACGGGCCATGACCTGCCTCGCGGTCAGTTGCGGGAACCGGGAACGTACCAGGGCGACGGTCGCCGAGACGTACGGGGCGGCGAAACTCGTTCCCTGCACCGGCTCCGCGTTGCCCTCTGGGCCGTACGTCGTGTTCGTCAGGTCGCCGGTGGTCGGGTGCAGCGAAGTGAGACCGGTTCCGGGAGCTGCCACGTCGACCCACGGACCGGCCAGGCTGAAGTTGCTCGGTGACCCGTTCGCGTCGACGGAGCCGACGGTGAGCACGTAGTCGTCGTACCAGGCAGGACTGGCGATGGTACTCACGGAGTCCGACAGATCGGCGCCGGGCCGGAGGGGGTCGACCGGTGGATTCTGAATCTTGCAGTTCCCGGAACCGAAGTTGCCTGCCGCAGCGACCACCACGGCGTTGTGCACTGTGACGGCGTACTTCACGGCAGCCCCCACGAACCGGTCGCTACTGCCGATTCCCTCGGCAGCGGTCTTGCACGCGACCTCGGAGATGTTGATGACGGTCGCACCCTGGTCGGCCGCACGCCGGATCGCCGTCGCCATCGTCTCGACGTTTCCGTATCCGCCGACCGTGTTGCCCGCGTTGTCGATCTCGTCGGCCTGGCCGACGGGACTGTACGCAGTGCTCGACTGCCGGATGGACAGGATCCGCGAATCCGGTGCACCACCGGAGAAACCGGAGCCGGGCACCTGCGCGGCGCCGATCAACCCGGCGACCAGCGTGCCGTGCGCGTCGCAGTCGACCGTGCCGGTCTCCGTCCCCACGAGGTCACCGCCGTCCTCGAGGCCGGGCAGACGGGGGTGCCGCGAGACGCCGGTGTCGATCACCGCCACGAGCTGACCGGCGCCCCTGGTGATCGGCCAGACCGA
>JBCEBZ010000471.1:0-11201 GCA_039206675.1 Rhodococcus sp. (in: high G+C Gram-positive bacteria)
AGCCTCGCTCGCCGCAGCAGGTCCGACAGGTCGCCTCCGCCGTAGACGGACGGGGACGCGATAACCATCGTCGCGCCCGGCCCGGCAGCCAGCATCAGCTCGAGCACCGAGGCGTCGAAGCTCGGCGACGCGAAGTGCAGGGTCCGGGACGCCGCCGTCGTGCCGAACGTGTCCTGTTCCGCCGCAGCGAAATTCGCCAGCCCACGGTGCGTGGTCACCACGCCCTTGGGCCTGCCGGTCGATCCCGACGTGTAGATCACGTACGCGGCGTGGTCGACGTGCAGGGCCGACGCGCGGTCGGTGTCGGTCACCGCCGCGGCCGGGAACCGCGACAGCTCGGCGTCGGTGCGGGGATCACCGAGCACCAGCCACGGGATCGTCGCGGGCAGGTCGGACCGCACCGCGGCCGTGGTGAGGCCGGCGACGGCTCCCGAATCGCCGAGCATGTACTCGATGCGTTCGGCGGGATGGTTCGGGTCCACCGGCAGGAACGCGGCCCCGGCCTTGGCCACCGACCACACGGCCAGCACGGATTCGATCGAGCGCGGCAATGCCAGCGCCACCACCTGTTCCGGGCCGATGCCGCGCCCGATCAGGAGCCGGGCGAGCCGGTCCGAGCGCTCGTCGAGGTCCCGGTAGGAGATCCGCCGTCCGTCGAAGACCAGCGCCGCCGCATCCGGGTCCACGGCTGCGGCGGCCGACAGCAACTGCGGCAGCGTCCGCGCCGGCACGCCCGGACCCCCGCGCACCGGCGTCAGTGCGGCCCGCTCGGCGGTGCCGAGGACGTCGATGTCGCCGACCGGGGCGTCCGGCGAGTCGGTGACGGCGCCCAAGATCTTGACCAGGCGCTCGGCGAACGCGGCCACCGTGCCCTCGTCGAAGATGTCGGTGGCGTACCCCAGCGCCGCGCTGATCCCCGCGGGACGACCGTCGGCGTCGACGTTCTCCCGCAGGGTGAGCTGCAGGTCGAAATTGATCGTGTCGAACGCGAGGTCGAGGGGTTCGACGTGGAGGCCGGGCAACTCCAGTTCGGGGCGCTCGGTGTTCTGGAATTCGAGCATCACCTGGAACAGCGGTGAATACTCCGTCGAACGGGAGAGGCGCAGGCTCTCCACGACGCGTTCGAACGGCACGTCCGCGTGCGTGAACGCGCCGAGGTCGGTGTCGCGGACCTGCGCGAGCAGGTCGGCGAACGTACTCGAGCCGTCGACGTGGGTGCGGAGCACGAGAGTGTTCACGAACATCCCGACCAGGTCGTCGAGCGCGGCCTCGCCGCGGCCCGCGATCGGTGTGCCCACGGCGACGTCGTCCGACGCGCTCAGCCGCGACAGCAGGACCGCCAGCGCGGCGTGCAGCGCCATGAACACGGTCGACCCGTGCCTGCGCGCGACCTGCACGACACCCTGGTGGAGGTCCGCGCCGATCCCGAACTCGACGCGGCCCGCGCCGAGGGTGCGGGCGGCCGGGCGCGGCCGGTCCGTCGGCAGTTCCAGCACGTCGGGGATGTCGGCCAGCGTCGCGGTCCAGTAGTCCAATTGGCGGGCGAGCGGCGAATTCTCGTCGTCCTCGTCGCCGAGCCGGTCCCGTTGCCAGAGTGTGTAGTCGGCGTACTGCACGGGCAGCGGGGTCCAGTCGGGTGCGGCGCCGTGGAGCCGGGCCGTGTACGCCGACAGGACGTCGCGGGCGAGCGGAACCATCGAGAAGCCGTCCGCCGCGATGTGATGCACCACGACGGCGAGCACGTGCTCGTGCTCGCCTGCCGCGAACAGCCGGGCCCGCAGCGGCGCCTCCGTCGTCACGTCGAATCCCGCGGAGAGCAGGCGGTCGAGTTCCGCGTCGACCTCCGCCTGCGCAACGGTGTGCGGGGTGAGATCGGGCGCCACGGTCTCCGGCGGGAGGATCACCTGGCGCGGTCCGCGGTCGGTGAGAGGGAAGACGGTGCGCAGGGATTCGTGGCGTTCGACGACGTCGGTGACGGCCGCCTGCAACGCAGCCACGTCGAGCGTCCCGGTGAGGCGGAGTGCGATCGCCACGTTGTATGCCGCGCTGGCCGTGTCGAATTGGTTGATGAACCACATCCGCTGTTGTGCGAGCGAGACGGGAACCTCCCGGGACGGATCCCGCGGGGCGGGCGCCGGCCGCGATTCCGCCCGGGACTCCCCGGCCTCGGCGCGGGCGGCGAGCCCGGCGACGGTCGGGGCGTCGAACACGTCCCGCACGCCCAGGCAGTCGCCGACCGCCGCGTTGACGCGGGCGACGAGCCGGGTCGCGGTCAGCGAGTTGCCGCCGAGCGCGAAGAAGCTGTCGTTCGCCCCCACCCGGACGATGCCGAGCAGGTCGGCGAACACGGCGGCGACGATCTCCTCCACCGGGTTGCGCGGGGCCACGAACCCCACCGTCGCCGTGCCGAAGTCGGCGTCCGGCAGCGATTTCCGGTCGAGCTTGCCGTTGACGGTGAGGGGCAGGGCGTCGATCACCACCACCGCGGCGGGCACCATGTACGACGGCACTCTCGCCCCGACGGCGTCGAGCACCGCCGCTCTGTCGACGTCGGCGCCGGCCTCCGGAACCACGTAGCCCACCAGCCGGTCGCCGTCCCGGTCGTCGCCGCGCACCACGACCACCGACTGCGCCACCCCGGCGCACGCGGCGAGAGCGGCCTCCACCTCGCCCAGTTCCACCCGGAATCCGCGCAACTGCACCTGGAAATCGCTGCGCCCCACGTACTCGAGCCGACCGTCCGCACCCCACTTGACGACGTCGCCCGACCGGTACATGCGCGCCCCGGCCCGGCGGTGGTCGAACGGGTCGGCGACGAACCGCGTCGCGGTCAGGCCCTGCCGTCCGATGTAGCCGCGGGTCACCTGGTCGCCGGACACGTACAGCTCGCCCACCACCCCGGGCGGGACCGGATGCAGCCGGCCGTCGAGGACGTAGACGCGCAGTCCGGGGAGTCCGCCGCCGATGACCGAGCCGGGCGCGGACGCGGCGAGCGCCCGGTCGAGGGCGAGGAAGCTGACGTGCACCGTGGTCTCGGTGATGCCGTACATGTTCACCAGCACGGGGTCGCGGTCGTCGTGCCGGGTGTACCACCGTTCCAATTGCCCGACGTCGAGGGCTTCACCACCGAAGATCACGTGCCGCAACGACAGTGGCGTTCCGTCGCCGTCCTCGACGGTGCTCGCCGCGCGATCCGCCTCCGTCAGCTGAGAGAACGCCGTCGGGGTCTGGTTCAGGACGGTCACCCGTTCCCGGCGGAGCAGTTCGAGGAACGTGTCCGGGGACCGTGCGGTGAAATAGTCGACCAGCACCAGCCGGCCGCCGGAGACGAGCGCACCCCACAGCTCCCAGACGGAGAAGTCGAAGGCGTACGAGTGGAACAGCGTCCACACGTCGGACGAGTCGAACCCGAACAGGTCCCGGGTGTTGGCCAGCAGCGTGACGACACACCGATGCGACACCTGGACGCCCTTCGGCCGCCCGGTCGATCCCGACGTGAAGATGACGTACGCGACGGCGTCGGCCCGCAGCGGCCGCAGCCGGTCCGCGTCGGTGACCGGCAGCCCGGACAGTCCCGCCACCACGCGGTGCGTCGCCGGGTCGTCGATCACCACCACCGGAAGTCCGGCCGGAGCCGACGACGCGAATTCGGCGCTCACCACGGCGCAGACGGGCCGGGCGTCCTCGAACATCGCCGCCACCCGCTCGGCGGGATAGCTGGTGTCGACCGGCACGTACCCGCCGCCGGCCGCGAGCACCGCCAGCAGCGTCACCACGAGCGCGGGGGTCCGATCCACCATCACCGCGACCAGCGACTCGGTGCCCACCCCCTCGGCGATCAGCAACCGCGCCAGCCGGTTCGCCTGCTCGTCCAGTTGCCCGTAGGTCAGCGTCTCCTCGCCGCACACCACCGCGACGGCGTCGGGGGTGCCCGCGGCCACCCGCGCGACCAACTCGACCACCGTCCGCGCCCCGGCGGTGACGCCCGCCCGGTTCCACCGGTCCAGCACCAGGTCGCGCTCGGCAGCACCGAGAACCGGGATGTCCCCCACCACCGCGACCGGATCGTCCACCACCGCCCGCAGCACCCGGACGAAGCGTTCCCCGAACCCGTCCACCGTCGTCCGGTCGAACACGTCCGTCGCGTACAGGAAGGCCGCGGACATTCCCGCGGCGCCGCCGTTCTCGTCGTGGTGCTCGGCGAGCGACAACTGCAGGTCGAATTTGGCCACGCCCGGGTCGACGTCGACCGCTTCGACGGTCAGGCCCGGCAGCTCGAGGTGGGCGCGCACCGTGTTCTGGAATTCGAGCAGCACCTGGAACAGCGGCGAATGGGACGTCGACCGGCCGGGGGCCAGCTCGTCGACGACGCTCTCGAAGGGGACGTCGGTGTGCCCGAACGCACCCAGATCCGTGTCGCGGGCCCGGGCCAGCACATCGGTGAACACGTCGCCCGACCCCACCGGAGTCCGCAGCACCAGCGTGTTGACGAACATCCCCACCAGGTCGTCGAGCGCCGCCTCGCCGCGCCCCGCGATCGGGGTGCCGATGGCGACGTCCCCCGATCCGGTCATCCTCGACAGCAGCACGGCGAGCGCCGCGTGCATCACCATGAACAGCGTCGCGTTGTGTTCGCGCGCGAGGAGGAGCAGCTGCCGGTGCAGGCCCGCATCGATCGGGAACGCCGCGGTCGCACCCGCGAGGGAGCGGGTGGCCGGCCGGTTCCGGTCGAGCGGGAGGTCGCTGACCTCCGGGAGTTCGGCCAGCACACCCCGCCAGTACTGCAGTTGCCGGGACATGAGACTGTCCGGATCCTCGGCGCTGCCGAGCAGGCGACGCTGCCACACGCTGAAGTCGGCGTACTGCACGGGCAGCGGCTCCCAGCTCGGCAGGCTCCCGGACCGGCGCGCCGAGTAGGCGACGATCAGGTCGCGGGCCAGCGGCGCGAGCGACGCCCCGTCGGCGGCGATGTGGTGCACCACGATCACGAGCACGTGTTCGTCCGGGCCGGTCCACAGCAGGGCCGCGCGCAGCGGCACCGTCGCGCTCACGTCGAACCCGCCGACGAGGAGGCTTGCGATCCGGTCGTGCAGCGACTCGTCGCCGTCGACCTGCGGGGTGAGGTCGGGAACGACGTCCGCGGCGTCGACGACCACCTGGTACGGCCCGTCCACCGACGCCGGGTACCGGGTGCGCAGCGACTCGTGCCGCTCGATGACGTCCCCCACCGCGGCCCGCAGCGTGTCCGCGTCCAGGGGACCGAGAAGCCGCACGGCCATCGGGATGTTGTACGCCACCGACGACGTGTCGAACTGGTTGATGAACCACATCCGCTGCTGCGCCAGCGACAGCGGGATCCGCTCGGGCCGCTCCCCGACGGTCAGGGGCGGCCGGTCCACGAGTTCGGTGCCCGCCCGGCGCACGTGCGCCGCCAGCAGTTCGACGGTGGGCGCCTCGAACAGTGCCCGCACCCCCACGTCCGATCCGAGGGCCGCGTTGACCCGGGCGATCACCCGCGTCGCGACGAGCGAGTTGCCGCCGAGGTCGAAGAAGCTGTCGTCGACACTGATCCGCTCGACGCCGAGGACCTCGGTGAACACCTCCGCGATCGACTCCTCGACCGGGTCGGCGGGGGCCTTGAATTCGGCTGCCGCGGACAGGAACCGCGGTTCGGGCAGCGCCGCGCGGTCCAGCTTCCCCACCGGGTTCAGCGGGATCTCGTCCAGCACCACGACCACCGAGGGAACCATGTACGCCGGCAACCGGTTCCGCACCTGCCGCAACAGTTCCGACGTCTCGATCGGCCTGCCCGCGGCGGGGACGACGTACGAGACCAGAACCGTGTCCCCGGACGGGCCGGGCCTGCCGATGGTGACGGCCAGTCGCACGTCCGGGTGTGTCTGCAGGACCGCATCGATCTCGCCGAGTTCGATGCGGAATCCGCGCACTTTCACCTGGACGTCGCTGCGCCGCAGGTATTCGAGCGTGTGGTCGGGCCGCCACCGCACCACGTCACCGGTGCGGTACAAGCGGCCCCGGCCGTACGGGTCGGCGACGAACCGCGCCGCGGTGAGACCGGGACGCCGGTGATAGCCGCGGGCCAACCCGCACCCGGCGATGTACAGCTCACCCGGCACCCCGACGGGAACCGGGTGCAGCCGGGCGTCCAGCACCACTTCCTCCGCGCCCCGGATCGGCCCGCCCAGCGTGATGGGATCACCCGCGGTCATCGGAGCGCTGATGTTCGCCATGATCGTGGTCTCGGTGGGCCCGTACGCGTCGTACAGCCGACGGTCCGGCGCCCACCGGTCCACCAGGTCCGGCGGGCAGGCCTCGCCGCCGACGGCCACGTCGAGGAAGTCGCCCAGCGAATCGGGAGGGATCGTTCCCAGCGCCGCGGTGGTGACGAATCCGTGCGTGACGCGTTCCGCGCGCAGCAGGTCGGCGAGTTCGGCGCCGCCGTACGCGGTCGGCGGCACCACCACCATGGTGGCGCCCACCCCGAAGGCCTGCAGGTACTCGAACACGGACGCGTCGAAGCTCGGTGTCGAGAAGTGCAGCGTCCGTGACGATCTGGTGGCGCCGAACCGCTCCTGCTGATCGGCGGCGAAGTTGTCCAGCCCGCGGTGGGTGACGGTGACGCCCTTCGGCTGCCCCGTCGAACCGGACGTGTAGATCAGGTAGGCGGCGTTGTCGAGGTGCAGCGGCCGGGTGCGGTCGGAGTCGGTCGGCGGATCGTCCGGGCGGGCGGCGCACTCGGCTCGGAAGTCCGGATCGTCCAGCACGCACCACGGAATAGAATCGTGCAGGCGGCCGCGCACCGACTGCTCCGTCAGACCGAGCACCACACCCGAATCGGCCAGCATGTAGTCGACCCGGTCGGCCGGGTAGTTCGGATCCACCGGAACGAACGCCGCCCCCGTCTTCGCGACCGCCCAGACCGATGCCACCGATCGGAACGACCGCGGCAACGCCAGCGCGACGAACGATTCCGGCCCCACACCCTTCTCGATCAGGATCCGCGCGACCTGCGTCGACCACCGGTCCAGCTCCCGGTACGACAATTCCTCGCCCTGCCGGGTCAGCGCCGTCGCGGCCGGGTCGAGTGCCGCGGCATCGGCGAACAGGTCGGGCAGGGTGCGCTCCGACCGGGCAGGCAGGCCCCGGACCGGTGTCAGCGCGGCGTGTTCGTCCGCGGACAGGATCTCGATGTCGCCGACCGGAACGTCCGGACCGGCCGTCATCGCATCGAGGATGCGCAGGTACCGGTCGGCGGCCACCCGGATGGTGCGGGCGTCGAACAGGTCTGCCGCGAAGCCGAATTCGACCGTCGCCCCGGCCGGTTGTCCCGACTCGTCCGACGCTTCCGTCACGGACACGCACAGGTCGAGCCCGGGGAACTCCGCACCCGGGGAGCCGGGCGCCCGGGTGTCGAGCAGCACCTGGACGATCGGGGCGTACGCCTCCGACACCGACACGCCGAGCTCCTGCACCAGGCGGTCGAACGGAACCTCGGTGTGCGACACCGCCTCCGCGGCGACGTCCCGGACGTGGACCAGGTAGTCGCGGCACGACACGTCGCCCGCGTACCGCGAACGCACCACCACGATGTCCGTGCGGTCGCCCACGCCCACGGCCGTTCCGACGGCGATGTCGCCGCTTCCGGTGACCCGGCCGAGCAGGATCGACAGGGCGGTGAGGAACACCGTCCGGCCGGCGGTGCCTGCGTCTTCGGCGAGTGCGGCCACCCGGCGGTGCAACTGCGCCGGCACCACCACGGTGACCCGGTCGCTCTCCGGCGACAGCGTCGCAGGCCGCCGCCGGTCGGTGGGCAACGGCAGGAGTTCGGGCAACCCGTCCAGTCGCCGGCGCCAGTACTCGACTTCCCGGGCCCGGCTCAGCAGCCGTTCCCCGATGCGGGCGCTGTCCTCGTGGACGTCGCCCACCCGGGTCGCCGGGTCCGCGGTGGTCAGTTCTTCGAGCAATTCGACGAACTGCCGATGATGTTCGCGCAGTTCGTCGCGCTCGTAGCGGCTGGGGTTCGCGCGGAAGTCGACGAAGATCCTGGTGGGCGTGCCGCTCTGGTACACGTTGATCAGCAGGTCCTCCACCGGACCCGAGGTGACGATGTGGAAGTCGCCGAGGAGCGAACCCAGCGCGACCTCCTGCCGGAACAACATGACGTTCACCATCGGCCCGTACAACGCCGTCGACGCGGTGTCGCCGGCGTCGCGGCGGATGTCGTCGAGGCTGCACCGCTGGTGCCGCAGTGCCGCGACGAGTTCACGCTGGACCTGCTCGATCAGGTCCGCGACGGTGTCCTCGGCCCGGACACGGACGGGCATCGGGGCGACGTTGACGAGCATGCCGCCGGAATTGCGCAGCACCGCCGTGGTGCGGGCCGATACCGGGATGGTCACCAGCACTTCGGTTCTGCCGGTGCGCCGCGCCAGGTAGCACGCCGCGGCCGCGATGATGGTCGCCGCCGACGGGCGGTCGCGGGAATCGAGAACGGCCATGACGTCGTCGGAGAGAACGGCGCTCTCGACCGTGCTGGCGGCGGACACGTGTCCCGCCGTCCGCGCCAGTGTGGTGCCCTCGACCCCGGCGACCCGCCCCGCCCAGTACTCCCGGTCGGTCAGGAAACGGTCCGAGGCGCGGTACCTGCTGTCGATGTCGTACAGCTGTCGCAGGCCGACGGCCCTGTTCGGATCCGGTTCGCGGCCTGCGACTTTCGCGGAGTACCGGTGCGCGATGCGGCGCAGCATCGTCATCGCACCGTAGCCGTCGAGGGCGACGTGGTGAATCCTGCTGTACCACAGGAAGTGCGCGTCACCGGTCTGCAGGATCGACGTCTCCACCAGCCGGTCGACGCTCAGGTCGATCGGCGTGACGTAGTCACGCTCCATCCATTCGTGCGCCGCCGCCACCGGATCCGCTTCGGTGCGGAAGTCGACGTATGCGATCGACGTGTCCGTCCGATGGTCCACGTACTGCAGCGGGCGTCCGTCGACGTCGTACACCTTGAGGAAGGGCGATTCGAATTCACGGGCCGCCTCCACCGTCTCCTGCCGCAACAGGTCCATGTCCAGCGCGCCGGAGAACTCGACGTACTGGGCGATGAAGATCGGCACCCGCGGTTCCAGTTGCTGCGCGAACCACGTGGCCCGCTGCGCCGCCGAGAGCGGAATCGGTTCGCCGCCGCCCGGGGCGGTACCGTCCGATTGCTGCCCCGGGACGCGCAGGTCCCCGGGGCGGCGCGTATCCCCCGCCCCCGGAACGGGTCCTTCATCTTGCCCAGGGCACACTCGAACTCGACCTCACCCCGCCCTACCAGGACGGACGCACTCTTTCGAGTATCCGCCCGCGCGGCGTTCCGGGTCCAGGGCACTGCGGGTCGAATGCCGCCGATGGATACTGGGCCCCATGACCGAGCGCGTCGACACCCCCGGCATCGATCCTGCGGACTTCCGCGTCCACGTGGTGGCGCAGGCCATCCGGCTGTTCTCCGAAAACGGGTACGAGGCGACGACCGTCGAGCAGATCGCGTCGGCCGCCGGGGTGTCCCGGCGGACGTTCTTCCGCCAGTTCCGCTCCAAGGAGGACGTGATCTTCGCCGATCACGAATCACTGTTGCAGCAGGCAGAGGACTATCTGTCCATCGAAACCGACGACCCGTGGGCGGCGGTCTGCAAGACGGCGGGCCTGGTCTTCGACAGGTTCCGGGAGAACCGCGAGCTGTCGATGCGCCGCTACCAGGTGGTGCAGCGGGTGCCCGCGCTCCGAGACCGGGAGATCGTCACCGGCTTCCGCTACGAGCGGTTGTTCGTCGACTACCTGCGCGGCGTCGTGCCCACGCAACCGGTGCTGAAGGTGATCGGATTCGCGGCCGCTGTCACCGCGTGCCACAACTTCCTGCTCCGGAACATGATCAAGGGCGACCCGGATGCCACCGCCGAGGAACTGGGCCGGGCCCTGCTCGACGTGCGCCGGACGTTCGGCGTCGCCCCGGGGACGTCCACGCAGGAAGAAGACGCCGTGCTGGTGGTCTCGTACCCGCCGGGGACTCCCGTGGAGGAGATCACCGGACGCATCCGGACGCAGTTGTCCCGGCGCCGGAGCTGAGGCGGCCCCAGTGACGACACCCACCCTTGACTGGCACTCAGTGCCGTGGTTGACTGCTCTCTAGTGGCAGTAGTTTGCCGACCACGAACGTATGCGGCCCACCTGAACGGAAATGAACCTGGCACGGAGTGCCGCTCAGACTCGGTGCCGTCGAGACTCAGCAAGGAGCGCCCCATGGCCGGAAATCCGGACTTCGATCTGTTCAAGCTCGGTGACGAGCACGACGAACTGCGGTCCGCGATCCGCGCGCTCTCCGAGAAGGAGATCGCACCCTACGCGAAGCAGGTCGACGAGGATTCGCGCTTCCCCGAAGAGGCGCTGCAGGCCCTCGTCAACTCCGGCTTCAACGCCATCCACGTCCCCGAGCAGTACGACGGCCAGGGCGCCGACTCCGTCGCCACCTGCATCGTCATCGAAGAGGTCGCCCGCGTCTGCGGCTCCTCCTCGCTGATCCCCGCCGTCAACAAGCTCGGCACCATGGGCCTCATTCTCAACGGCTCCGAGGAACTCAAGCAGCAGGTCCTGCCGCAGCTCGCGTCCGGTGAGGCGATGGCGTCGTACGCGCTGTCCGAGCGCGAAGCCGGTTCGGACGCCGCGAGCATGCGCACCCGCGCCAAGGCCGACGGCGACGACTGGATCCTCAACGGGTCCAAGTGCTGGATCACCAACGGTGGCAAGTCCAGCTGGTACACCGTCATGGCCGTCACCGACGCCGACAAGGGCGCCAACGGCATCTCCGCGTTCATGGTCCACAAGGACGACGAAGGATTCGTCGTCGGACCGAAGGAGAAGAAGCTCGGCATCAAGGGTTCGCCCACCGCCGAGCTGTACTTCGAGAACTGCAAGATCCCCGGCGACCGCATCATCGGCGAGCCCGGCACCGGTTTCAAGACGGCGCTGCAGACCCTCGACCACACCCGTCCCACCATCGGCGCGCAGGCCGTCGGCCTCGCGCAGGGCGCCCTCGATGCCGCCCTGGCCTACACCAAGGACCGCAAGCAGTTCGGCAAGTCGATCAGCGACTTCCAGGCCGTGCAGTTCATGCTCGCCGACATGGCGATGAAGGTCGAGGCCGC
>JBCEBZ010000472.1:0-8821 GCA_039206675.1 Rhodococcus sp. (in: high G+C Gram-positive bacteria)
CGCAACGACCGCAACGACGCCATCCCCAAGCCGATGCAGAGGGTCGGACCCCGGCCCCTGCTGTGGCACGTGATGCGCTACTACGCCCACTTCGGGCACAAGGAGTTCATCCTCTGCCTGGGGTACGGCGCCGAGGCCATCAAGGACTTCTTCCTCGACTACCGCGAAGCGGAATCCAACGACTTCGTGCTCCACGCCAACAAGATCGAGCTTCTCAGTTCCGACATCAGCGACTGGTCGATCACGTTCGTCGACACGGGCCTGGAGTCGGCAATCGGTGAGCGACTGCGCCGCGTACGACGGCATCTCGACGGCGACGAGTACTTCCTCGCGAACTACGCCGACGTCCTGACCGACGCTCCCCTCGACGACGTGGTCGCGAAGTTCCACGAATCCGGTGCCGCGGCCTCGATGCTCGTCGTCCCGCCGCAGTCCTCGTTCCACTGTGTGAACGTGGCCGAGAACGGGGAGGTGAAGGAGATCATTCCGGTCAGCCAGCTACCCGTCTGGGAAAACGGCGGGTACTTCGTTCTCAGCGATGAAATCTTCGACCTCCTCCCACCGGGCGGCGACCTGGTGGCGGACGTCTGCGAGACCCTGGCGGGCGAGGGGCGCTTGTTCGGATACCGGCACGACGGCTTCTGGAAGCCGGCGGACACCTTCAAGGAGCGTGCCGAACTCGACGCCAATTACTCGAAGGGCATCCATCCGTGGATGGTGTGGGAGCAGCAGGCGGTGTCATAACTCATGATCGACCTCCTCGCCCCGCATGTCGCCGAGATCGCGGTTCTCGGCGCGCACTGCGACGACATCGCGATCGGGATGGGCGGGACGCTGCTGACTCTGTCGTCCGCGTCTCCGCGACTTCGGGTACGTGCGCTCGTGCTGTCGGGCAACGACTCCCGGAGAGAGATCGAGGAACGGCACGCGCTCGCCGCACTGTGCCCCGGCGCGGACATCGAACTCGACGTCCTCGACGTTCCGGACGGGCATGCACCCGCGTATTGGGAACCGATCAAGACCGCACTCGAGGGATTCCGGCGACGGTGTGAGCCCGACATCGTGTTCGCCCCTCACCGTGGGGACGCCCACCAGGACCACCGGCTATTGGCGGAACTCGTGCCCACCGTGTTCCGGGATCACCTCGTGCTGGGCTACGAAATCCTCAAGTGGGAGGCCGACACCCCCCATCCCACCGTCTTCCACCCGCTGATACGGGCGGTCGCGGAGGAAAAGTGCCGGGTTCTGCTCAAGCACTACCCGTCCCAGGTCGACCGCGACTGGTTCGACGAAGAAGCGTTTCTCGGCGTGACCCGGCTTCGGGGTGTGCAGTGCCGGCGGCTGTACGCCGAAGCGTTCGTTCTCGAGAAGACGACCATCCGATTCGGAAGGACCTGACATGAGAGTGCTCCTCACCGGACACCAGGGCTATCTGGGTTCGGTCATGGCCCCGGCGCTGCGAGCCGAGGGCCACGACGTCGTCGGTCTCGATTCCGGGCTGTTCGCCGACTGCCTCCTCGGTCCCGCACCTGCCGATCCCCCGTCCGTCGATGTGGATCTGCGTGACGTGACGCAGGCCCACCTGGCCGGGTTCGACGCGGTGATTCACCTTGCCGCTCTGTCGAACGACCCGCTGGGTTCACTCGCCCCCGACGTCACCTACGCCATCAACCATCATGCGTCGGTCCGCCTGGCAAATATAGCGAAAAACGCTGGAGTGCAACGCTTCCTGTACGCATCGACCTGTTCCGTGTACGGCTCGGCGGGCGAGGACCTGGTGGCCGAATCGGCGCCCCTCCGCCCGCTCACCCCGTACGCGGAAAGCAAGGTCCGCGTAGAGGACGACGTGGCCGCCATCGCCGACTCGGGATTCTCACCGGTCTTTCTGCGGAACGCGACCGCGTTCGGGTTCTCGCCCCGCCTGCGCGCGGACATCGTGCTCAACAATCTCGTCGGGGTCGCCACACTCACCGGCACGGTGCGGGTGCTGTCGGACGGCACGCCGTGGCGCCCACTCGTGCATGCACGCGACATCGCCGCCGCGTTCTGCGCCGCACTGGCGGCTCCGGCGGACGCAATCCATTGCCGCGCCTACAACGTCGGCACCGAAGCCAACAATGTCACGGTGGCGCAGATCGCGGACGCAGCCGCCGCCGCGGTGCCGGGGTCGACGGTCGCCCTCACCGGCGAGACCGGGCCGGATCCACGGTCCTACCGCGTCGACTTCAGCGCGATCAGAACCGCATTCGAGGGATACGCACCGCAGTGGACCGTCGCCGACGGCGCGGTCGAACTGTACGAGAACTACGTGCAGTGGGGACTCACCGAAGAGTTGTTCACCACCAGGTTCACGCGGCTGGCTCGCCTGCAGACGCTGCAGGCCGCCGGCGTACTCGACCCGTCACTCAGATTCCTCCGTGTCGGGGCCGGCCATGGCTGACATCGGCCGCCCGCGGTCGTCACAGAAGCCGCAGCAGAGCGTCCCAGCTCCCTGCCGAGGCGTCGCGCCGGCTCACCGCGGACACCGGGATCGGCCAGCCGATCCCGAGGCTGGGATCGTCGTACGCCACAGCGAGGTCCTCGGCAGGATCGTGGCCGCGATCGATCCGGTAGCAGACGTCGGCACAGTCGGTGAGTGCCTGGAAACCGTGGAGGAACCCCGGTGGCACGAACAGATGCGTGAAACTGTCGTCGTCGAGCGTAAATGCCTGTTTCCGGCCGAACGTCGCGGACGTGCGCCGCACGTCCACGAGAACGTCGAAGATCGCTCCGTGCGCGCAGCGCACGAGCTTGGCCTCGCCGTCCCCCGATCTGCCGTGCATGCCGCGGATCACCCCGCGCACCGATCGGGATTGGGAGTCCTGCACGAAGTCCGCGGCACGGACCGGTCGGCCCGACGTCCCTCCACGCGCGACGGCGTCGTCGAAGATCTGTGCGTCGAACGTCCGTGTGAAAAGTCCCCGCTCGTCCCGAAACGGTTCGGGAGTGAAGAGCAGGACGTCGTCGAGTTCCGTGAGTTCCACGCGCACACCACCATCGTGCCCCATCACGGTGAGTGGGTCCGGCATTTTCGGAAGTACGGAGGGCCACAATGATCTGCCGTGGATGTGCCGGTTCCGACACGGTCCGGGTGCTCGACCTCGGGTGTATGCCTGCCGCGGACCACTTCCCGCCGCAGTGGTCGCCGATCGACCCGTGCGAATCGGCTCATCCGCTGGCGATGGAGCTGTGCCTGCGGTGCGGCCTCGCGCAACTCGCGGACGACGACACGACGCCCGAGGAGCCGCACGGTGTCGAACCGCTGGCGTTGCGGAACCAGGCCGCCGACGCCGTTCGTACGGTCGCGGTGTCGGGTCACCTCGATGGCGACACCGTACTCGAGTTCGGCAGCCCGCACGGCGGGAGCTGGCTCGGGCTGCTCGCCGAGCGCGGATTCTGCCCCCCTGCCCCGGGACGACCGGCATCGGTGGTCCTCGATTGCTTCGGCCTCATGCACGAAGCTCACCAGAGGACGGCACTACGGGAACGGGCGAACGCCACGGCGAGTGACGGCATCCTTCTGCTCCAGTTCCACTCTCTCGCCGCAATAGTCACACACGGTCAGTGGAACGCTCTGCGGCACGGCCATTACGCGTACTACTCGCTGACGGCCCTGCAGCACATGCTCGGCGACGTCGGGATGAGCCTGTCGTCCGCATGGGAGTTCGATCTGTACGGCGGAACCGTCCTGGTCGCGGCCCGGCACGGCGTCCGGTCCGTCACCTCCGCCGCCGTGTGGAAAATACTGTCGGCCGAGGACGAACTCGGCGTGTGCACGCCCCAGTCCCTCGGCCGGCTGCAGCGTGAAGCGGACGACCACGGCCGGATGCTGCACGACTGGCTCGACACGATGGCCGGTCACGGTCGGCGCGTCTACGCGTACGGCGCCGCATCGCGTGCCGTCGCGCTGTTCAGCCGGGCCGGTATCGACCGGCGGCTGGTGGGTGCGGTGGGCGACGCATCCCCCACCAAGCAGGGCCGGCGCATGCCGGGTACGGACGTGCCCATCATCTCCCCCGCCGAATTGGTCGCGGCCGACCCCGACCTCGTACTCCTGACGCTCCCGGAGTTGTACGCCGAGGTGCGGCAGGAACTCCCGGAACTCGAGGGCAGGTGGGTGGTGGACCGCGCTGACGGAAATCGCCCGGACCCCGCTCACGCGCTCGCCCACGGAGGTCAGCAATCCGGCTGAAACAGGCTCCGCACGTACCCCGCCGTCTGATAGCCGCTCTGCCACACCCAGTCGGCGGCCGAGATCTCCGTTGGGCTGGCCGCCATCATGACGTCCCCGTCGAAGCAGCGCTGAATGATGTACCGCGCCCGTGACACGTGCGGTGTGAACGTGACGACGATGACGCTGTTCCACCCGCCCGCGGTCGCGAGCTCCCGGAGTTCCCTCGCTTCCCCCGCGGTGGTCGCGGGGTCGGGGTCGAAGCAGACGACGGCAAATGCGAACCGCGCTCCGCACAGTCGATCGAGCCACTCGTCGGATCCACCGCTGGGATCGGACAGCAGCACCCGCCCGGCAAGCCCCTTGCGGGCGAGGTCGAGTCCGTAGTCGTATCGCTCGTGGCCGGGACCACCGAGGACGAGGATCGCATCGGCCCGGTGAAGCTCGTCGAGTTGCGGCTCGACATATGCCGGGACACCCGCTGCCGTCACCCCGAGTCCGCCCGCGATCACGCAAACAAACGTCCAGCGCAGCCATCGAGCCATGCTGCGCACCTAGCGTTCCCCTCTCACGGCGCGCCCGATTCGGCCACCGACCTTGTGGGCGGCGTCTCGTATCTCGGCGAAGGCAGACGGTGCGACCACCCGCAGGGACAGGAGATAGGCGACGAGGAACGCCACACTCTCCAGCGCTATCGCCGCGAGTCCCACCGCGATCGAACGCTGGTCCGAGTGCACCACATACCTTTCGAGCGGCGCGATCACCACGAACGCCGCCAGTGAGGCGATCACCGGCGGGACCATGACCCGGACTATCTCACCGCCCGATACCCCGACCACCGAGCGCGCCAGTCCGAGCCCCGTGATCCCCACGACGATCGCGGCGCCCGACACCGCGAGCCCGACCCCGGCGAGCCCGAGGGGGAGCAACAGCAGCAGCAGGGGGACCCCGGTCAGCAGGCCCGCTGCAGTCATCCAATTCATGCGGCTGGATCGGCCGGCGCCCTTCATCGCCTCCGAACTCACCGAGTTCATCGCCACGCCGAGTCCGATGCCCGCCATCGACGCCACCGCCACTCCGGCGCCGCGCCAGGGCTCGCCGAGCAGCACCACGACGGCGGGCTCACCGACAGCGACCGTTATTGCCCCAGCCGGCATCGCCACCCGCCAGATCCAGCTCAGAGCACGCAGGAACGCATCCTTGAACCGCCGTGTGTCGGACGAGATACGGGCGAACGCGGGAAACAGCACATACGAACAGACCTGGACGATCGCCATGCCGGGGAGCAACGCGATCCTGCGGCCGTACCGATAGTTGCCGAGCGCAGCCTCGCTCAGCCCGCGGCCGATGATCGTCAACTCGACGACCTCCTGCGCGCGGGCAGCCGCGCCGTCCAGCAGCAGCGGAAAGGAGAAGACCGCCATCTCGCGCCAGATCCGGAACGAGAACCGCCCACCGAACGGATGACATCGGGACAACCACCAACTCGCGACGATCCAGACGAGTATCGACGCGTACGAGCCGATGACCAGAGACCAGACGCCGTACCCCAGGGCGGCGAACACTATGGAACTCACGGCGAAAGTGATGCCCACGGCGGGATCGACGATGACCCGGCGCTTGAACTGGAAACGGCGCTGCATCAGGGCATCCGGGACGCACGTGGTCGCGATCAGGAACATCGAGCCCGACATGGCAGCTGCCACCGTCCCGACCATCTGGCTGCCGAATATGCGTCCGATCAATGGCGCCGCCGCCAACATGACCAGGCTCATGAGGAACCCGGTGCCCAGGGTCACCCAGAACACCGTGGTCGCGGCATTCTCGACGTCGCGCTCACGCTGCACGAGCGCCTGGGCCAACGTGCCATGGGTGACGACCACGAGGAAGGTGGTCATCACCGTGCCCGCCGCGAACACGCCGACGATCTCGGGGCTCAGCAACCGCGCCAGCACCAGCGTCTGCACGAACGTCACACTCTGCACGATCAGCAGACCCGCCGCGGCCATCGCTGCTCCGCGGCGCAGGATGCCGCTCAGTGCGCCGACCGAGGTGGTCTCGGGTGTCGACGAATCCACTGCGCCGCCTTCCTTCACGGCCGACTCACGGACTCGCTGCGCCGACCGATCACATGCTCGACGGCAAGGGTGATGCGTTGCTTGACCGGATGCAGTCTGCGCATCGTGTCGGGGAAGAGCGACAACGAGCAGGTGACCAAGGCGGCGCGCACCGTGTGCCGCTGCGTGAACGCCGATTTCGCCTCGACACGCGCCGCAGCCGGGTTCCCTTCGAGTAGCGACCGCCGGGCCCGCCGCATCGCCTGGTGGTACCGCAACCGCCGCAGGTTGCTCCGCAGGGCGTCCAGATCCTCGGCCCGGCTCGTGGAGTCCGCGACCGTCTGGAACGACCGTTGAATGCGCGACTCGAACGCCTCGACCCCCGTCGGGTCGCGCGATATCGAGTCCTTCCGGACGCGGCAGCGCGCGAGGCGTTCGGGGAGCATTCGCACATCGAATCCGGAATCGACGAGTCTCAGCCACATGACCACGTCCGCCTCCTCTTCCTGTGCCGCGTGCTCGTACCCACCCACAGCGCCCCACGCCTCGCGCCGAACCGCACCCGTGTAGTACGGGATGTATCCCCTGAGCATCTCGGTCAGAGTGAGGGGGCGCCGTGGATCCGGTCGCGCCCTGAAGCCGATCGAGCGGAGGTATCCCTTCGGTGCGCCACCGTGATCGTCGAACAGGAAGGCGTCGCAGCCGACTGCGTCCACGCCCCGATCGGCGGCGAACACCGCCCCCGTCCGCGCGCAGAAGTCCGGCATCAGCAGATCGTCGCTGTCCAGCACACAGAAGTACTGTCCGCGCGCCAGAGCGACCGCGGCCGTCACACCCCCCACGTATCCGCGATTCTCCTGTCGTACCAGCCTGATTCGCCTGTCGGATGCATACGAACGGACTATTTCCGCGATCTCGTCGGAGTGTCCGTTGTCGACGACGATCAGCTCCCAGTCGGTACGGGTCTGGCCGCGCACCGATTCGATCGTCTGCGCCAGATACTGCTCGGTCCGGTAGGCGGTGGTCAGAAAGCTGAAGACGGGGAGGGGTCGCGACTCGCTCACCGCTACCACCCCAAACCCACGTAACCTTCGTGCCCCCGGCGCTCCTCGGCGCCCGGCAGCCGGACGAGATCGACGACGGTGTGCTGCTCGCCCGCCCGGTTGACCGCCGCCACCACGGAGGGTTCCCTGGACCCTGCGACGATCACCTCCGCGTGGTCGAGAACGGCGTCGACGTCATCGGTGAGGACCTCACCGATGTGCGGCAACAGTTCCTCGATGAAGTCGCGGTTCGCGCCCAGCAGCCTGGACAGTGCGACATTCGCATCGCAGATCTTGACGTCGTAACCCTTGCCGATGAGTCTTTCGGCCAGCTCGACCATCGGGCTCTCACGGAGATCGTCCGTGCCGGGCTTGAACGACAAACCGAAGATGCCGATCCTGCGCTTACCCAACGCGATCACCTGGTCGACAGCCCGCCGCAGGTGCATCTCGTTCGACACCAGCACGTTCGCCAGTACCGGCACTTCGACGTCGTGGATTCGCGCGGTGTGCATCAGCGCGCGCACATCCTTCGGCAGACACGAGCCGCCGAACGCGAATCCCGGACGCAGATAGGCGGCACTGAGATTCAGCTTCGTGTCGGCCAGGAAGATATCCATCACGGCGTGCGAGTCGAGCCCCAGAGACGCGCAGATGGCCCCGATTTCGTTGCCGAACCCCACTTTCAGGGCGTGGAAACTGTTGTCGACGTACTTGACCATCTCGGCGACAGGGATCGGAACGCGGAACCGCGGTCCGCCGAGCCCCTCGTACAGACCTACGACCACTCGGCCGCTGCGCTCGTCACTTTCCCCGACCACCGTCTTGGGCGGATTGAGGAAGTCGCGCACACTGCTGCCTTCGCGCAGGAACTCCGGGTTGACGCAGACGCCGAAGTCGACTCCCACACGCTTGCCCGATGCTCTCTCCAGCCGCGGAATGAGTATCTCCGCGCAGGTACCCGGAACCATCGTGCTGCGATAGACGACGACGTGGAAGGCGTCCTTCGTTGCCAGGGCGGCGCCGATCTCGTCGGTCGCCCGCTCGAGATACCGCGTGGCCAGTCCTCCGCCCGGTGCGGACGGGGTGCCGACGCACACGATCGTGACGTCGCTCTCGCGAACGGCGCGGGCGGGGTCGTCACTGACGGTGAGCATGCCGGATTCGACGACCTCGGCGATCAGCTGGCCGATCCGCTCTTCGAAGACAGGAGTCTGACCCCGGCGCAGGAACTCGATCTTCGCGGGATTGACGTCGACCCCGACCACGGGGAAACCCCGCGACGCCAGGCATGCCGCCGACACACATCCGACATAACCCAGCCCGAAGACACTCAGGGTCATCCGCCGCGCAGATGGACGTACAAATACTTCGGTCGCGCTCATGACAACCGCCAAACCAGTAGGGTTCTTGAGGTTTGCTAGTGATACATCTTCCATACTACGTCCCCGTTTTTAGCCTTGGTTCCGAACGGGCAGTTGATTGTTATCCGATTCTCGGCTGCCCTGTCC
>JBCEBZ010000472.1:8831-39524 GCA_039206675.1 Rhodococcus sp. (in: high G+C Gram-positive bacteria)
ACGTTCCTCGTCGTGTCATCGATCGCCTCCCTCGTCCCGCCAACGCGCGACGAGACACCCGTCGCGAACCGCAACAGTGAGGTCTTCAGCCCACACCAGGCGCTCATCGAGCGGGTTGAGCACGGTGGCGAGCACGACCGGGACGTCGCCCGTGCAGTACCCACCGACCAACCACGACGGCTCTCTCGATTCCAGCCGGCGCGACCACCATCCGAGACCGAGTTGGGCGTCGCCTCGTATCCCGTACGGGGTCAGCGCACTGCTGGCGGCGTGGACCAGTTGGAAGATCGGTTCCCCGTTGCGGCAGGCCAGGTGGCCCGACCCGACCGCGGTGACGTCCAGCGACGGGGCCAGCGGCCACGCCGTGCGCACCTCGTGGCGACCGCGGCCTGCGATCAGATCGACCACCACGACGCTGTTCCGATCCGGCGGCGCGATCAGCCACCTCCGGTGTACCACCGGCTTCGCGAGCCGACCGTAGCCACTGTGTTCGGCATCGACGACACCGCGTTCGAGGTCGACCGACCGCACCCGCACCCGGGCGTGCTCGGTCCACAGAAACGGCCCGCCGACGACCGACTGGTCCAGTCCGTCGACGCACACGGTCGCGTGAGCGCGAGTGCCCCGATGTGCAGCGCGCCAGTCGGGGTGCCCGTAGTAGCTGCCCGTACCGGGATCGCCGATCACCTCCTCGCCGTCGACGCTCATCGTCACGGCGAGGGCGTCGGCGTGCCCGTGTGCCGCGAGCGAGAGGTATCCGAGCGGGCCGACGTCCACAGTCAACCGACGCGCTCCCGCGCGTAGCACGACGAGCCCGCCGTGCGGGGCGAAGAAACCACGGGGACCGGTCTGCGGGGCGGCTTCCGACCCGGAAAGAGGTTCTGTGCGAGCGTAGTTCATCCAGGCCGCGGACAGCGTCGTGCGGCCCGCCCGGCCTGCCGCCGTATTGCCGGTCACTGCGTGGACGGTGCCGAGATGATCTCGGACCGTGCGCACCGGCCCGGCGTCGAGTCGGAGGGCGAAGCCCTCGTCGTCGTCGCCGTAGCGGGGCGCCGGGTCACGTTCACCGACGAGTGCGGCGATGAAGTCGGCGCTCCGATCGACGGCAGCGATCAACTCCGGTGGTGGTCGACCGTCGCGAAGGGTGAGCAGTGCGGCCACCGTGAGAAGCAGTTCCGACGTGAAGATCTGGTATCCCAGCGCCTGCTCGGCGCCCGCGCCGTCGGGCAGGATCTGCCGCTCGGCTTCGGCAGACAAGACGCGGATCGCGTCCTTCTCCCAGGACGCGGCACAGGCCAGGTCCGGAAAGAGGATGGCCACCGTGGCCACGCCGGCCATTTCTCCGACGAGGTGGTTGTTGGCCGAGCTGAACCGCGAACGCTCGGCCCAGCAGCGGCGGGCGGACTCGGCGAGAATCCGGACGACGGCCCGGAACCGCGCGGTGGTCAACGCCGGCGAATCCCGCAGACCCTGGAGAGCGACCGCGATCGAGATCGAGCGGATCCCCGCCTCGAAGGCACCGCGCCATCCGATGCCGATGCCCGGTGGATTCTGCTCGATCCACGAGTCGAGCTGGCGAAAAGCCTCGTCACAGAATCGCTCCTCACCGGTGAACAACCACGCCTCGGCGAGCCAGGGCAGATGTTGGAGTCGATTGAGCTCCCAGATCCATTTCGGGTCACCGTCCGCAGTGCGGTGGTCGATCTTGGCGGCGGGCACGACCGGCCAGCCGATTTTCGAATGCGGGTCGTAGTGCCAGTCGATCGGCCCC
Organism: Rhodococcus sp. (in: high G+C Gram-positive bacteria); assembly: GCA_039206675.1. GTDB lineage: Bacteria > Actinomycetota > Actinomycetes > Mycobacteriales > Mycobacteriaceae > Rhodococcus_F. The sequence continues at coordinate 10,603 of JBCEBZ010000472.1, forward strand.
GACAGCGTCACTTCCGGGTAGCCGAAGTAAGCAAATCGCCGGTCGGCCGCGCGCTCGGCGGCCGCGATCACCTGCCTCACCCCGGCCGGATGAGTCCGGGCGATGACGGCCGCGCGGTCGCGGTCCAGGAGTACCGGCCGGCCGGCGCAGGCCCGGAATCTCGCCAGTGCGGCGTCCCAGTCCGCTTCGGATGCGCCGAACACGTCTGCGTCATCCGTCTCGCCGCGCCCGCCACGCGGAAACAGATTTCGGCCTGCCCGACCCGCACGCCACGCCACCTCGCGAGCACTCATCGACTGCAATCTGCGCACGCGCCAGAGAAGTTGACTCATAGTGCCCTCCATGCGGATACGGGAACCTCATGCGGCAGGTGACAAGGTGCCGTCGAGCGTGTCAAGCTGACTCGGTGTCCCGCACTCTCGGCTCGCGGCGTTTCGGCCGGCTCCGGTTCGCCCTGACGACGGTCGTTACGGCCGTTGGGCTGATCGCCGCGTGCGCTACGCCCGTGGACGAGCATGCCGCGCCCGCGCCCGCTACCGGCGAGCCACACTCGCTGACGTTCCCCAGGACTGCAACCTATTTCCTCAATCAACAGGATCTCCCGCCCGTCGAGGAGCTCTCTCGATACGACATCGTGGTCATCGACAACGAATGGGCCAACCGAAAGCCGCGCGAATACTTCGACGAGCTCCGTCATGCGAACCCGCGGCTCCGGTTGCTCGCCTACGTGAACGTGGTCGACCATCCTGATCAACTCGGCGCGGAGTCGTACTGGGCCAACCGATACGCGCTGTGGCAGTTCGACCAGAACGGCGAAAGTGCGTTCCCGGAAACATGGCTTGCGCACACCATGGACGGCACGCCGGTCAGCGAGTGGCCGAAGTCGACGATGACCAACCTCACGGACCAGGCGCCACGAATCGACGGCCAGATCTTCGCCGAGTACGCCGCGGACTGGGTGGTCGACAATGTCTGGGCCGCGGGGGTGTGGGACGGCATCTTCCTCGACGTCTGGGGCGACCGGATCTACAGTGCGGACCGAGATCACTGGGACATCGATTCCGATGGAACGGACGAGCCGGACGATTCGATCTACGGGTTCGGAAACCCCTGGGAGCGCGGCGTGAACCTGGCCGAACAGATCATCCGGCAACGAATTCCGGATGCCATCCTGATCGCGAACGGCGACCGGACACTTCTGAAGAAACAACTGGACGGCCGGGCCTGGGAGAAGTTCGCAGACCCACGCGCCGACCGGAATCCCATGTTCGACATCGAACAGTACGTCAGCCTGACCGCGGAGGGGGACCACCGCCAACCCGGCCTCGCGATGACGATCGACAAACTCGGTGCCGCACCGCATTCGGCACAGGATTTCCAGCGTGCCCGGTTCTTCCTGGCGGCGACGTTGCTCCAGAACGGATTCTGGGCGCCGATGGGCGCCGACTACGACGAGCCGGCCTACTTCGACGAGATGGACGGTGGCGGACTCGGCCCGGGCTACCTCGGGCATCCCCTGGTGGCCGACCCGTCGCCGGCCGCCCTCAACGATCCGTACGAGGACGGGGTCGGGTCGCTGGGACACGGCCTCTTCCGTCGCGACTTCGAGCACGGAACCGTCCTGCTGAACACCGACGACAAACCGCGAGAAGTGCAACTCGAGAAGCCCTTTCGGCGACTTCAGGGTGTCCGGGATCCGAGCACCAACAACGGGGACACCGTCATGTCGGTGACCCTCCAACCGAGCGATGGCCTCGTGCTCTCCAGCGAGAACACCTGACCGCATTCGGTCGTTCATCGCCTCACGCGCTCGGCCGCGAAGAGTCGCGCGTAGAAGTCCGTGAGTGCCCGGCGCGACGTCTCCCACGACAACTGCTGCTCGACGCGCGCCCGGCCCAGTTGGCCCATTCTGTGACGTTTCTGCCGGTCCCGTAACAGTTCGTCGATCCCCGTCGCAAAGGCTGCCTCGTCGTTGGCCGGGGCGTAGACAGCGGATTCCCCCGCCGACACTCTCGACTCGACGAGCTCGAACGAGACGAGTGGCCGACCCATCGCCATGTATTCGACGACCTTGTTCATCGTCGACACATCGTTCAACGGGTTGCGGGGATCCGGTGCGAGACAGACATCCGCGGTCGACAGACATCGCTGCACGAACTCGTCGGGAACCCGGCCGGTGAATTCGACCATGTCCGCGAGTCCGAGCTTCTCGCTGAGGGCCACCATGTCGTCGAAGGAGTCCCCCGCTCCCATGAATATGCAGTGGAGGTCGCTCCGCCCGATGCCGTCCCGCAGGTGAGCGAGGGCCCGCAACGCATAGTCGACGCCGTCCTGCGGGCCCATCACCCCCAGATATGCCGCGAGATACTGCTTGCCGCGCTTCAGTGTCGGATCGGGGTCCCGGCGGACGAAGCGATTCAGATCGGGCGCGCTCCGAACGACGGCGACCCGCTCCGGCGCCAGACGACCACGTTCGAGGGCTACCCGTCGATAGCTCTCGTTCGTCGAGATGACGGCGTCGGAGGCGGCGAAGGTGAGCCGCTCCAACAGCCTGGTTGCCCAGTAGAGAATCGGGCCACCTCCGGGAAACCGCGACAGGAAGAGTTCGGGCACCAGATCGTGGTGGTCGAACACGAACTTGGCACCGAACGGACGCAGCAGCAGAGCGACGAGGAACAACAGGTCGGGAGGATTGCAGGCGTGGACGGCATCGACCGGATCGTCACGCTGCACCCGAAGAGCGAGTCGCGCGGTGTGCCACAACGCCAGTCCGTACTCCCGCACATACCCCGCCGGCCCCCCTTCCGCGGCCCGGAGGGGGTAGCGAAGAATGCGGACCCCGTCGATCGTGACGTCCGGCTCGCCGTCCTGGGTGGCCCCCATCGGGCAGATCACGGTGACGCGGTAGCCGGCGTCCACCAACGCGCGACTCTCCTGCCACACCCGTCGGTCGAACGGAACCGAGAGATTCTCCACCAGAATCAGAATGTGCCGACTCATCACACCTCCACCACCTCGGTGAGCAGGCGCTCGAACCCTCGCGCCGTGTCTGCGATCCGGTACTGCTGTTCCACCCGTGTACGCCCCGACCGTCCCTGCCGCGACCGCAGTCCCGGGTCTGCGGCCAGGGTGAGGAGCCGCTGCGCCATCGCATGCGCATCGCCGACCGGCACCACATAGCCCTGTTCACCGTCGGTGACCATGTCTCGCAGGCAACCACAATCGGTGACCACGAGCGGCACGCCCGCGGCCATCGACTCGATCGCGATGATCGGCACTCCCTCGTGCACCGACGACAGACAGGACACGTCGAGTCCCGGCAGGAGTTGTCGCACGTCCCGACGCACCCCCATGAACCGCGTGCGATCGGATATCCCGAGTTCAGTCGCGAGGGTGCGTAGCTCGGCCTCACGCTCGCCGCCGCCGATCACCACCAGCCGCACCCGGACACCGGTCTCCGCCACGGAGGAGACCGCTTCGAAGAGCACCTGATGCGCCTTCTGATCGCTGAGACGACCGACGATACCGACGACGAAATCCCGCGGGCCGGCACCGAACGCGGCCCTGGCACGCTCACAGTCCGTGTTTCCCGGCATCGGGGGCAGCACGATCCCGTTCGAGATCACCACCTCGCGCGTGCGCCGCCACGCGAAGCGTCCCACCCCCTCTTCCCGGCGCAGGTACTCGCCCTGACGCGGGGCGAGCAGGACGAGCGCGTCGGACAACCACAGCGTTTCCACGGTGGAGCGCGGCAGACAGCGCTTCCCTACGGACGTCAGGTCCATGTCATGGGCCGCGACGATGTTGGCACGCACTCCCGCCAGCCTTGCCGCAATTCGACCCAGCGCCAGTGCCGCTCGATGATGATGAGTGACCAGCACGACGTCCGTGCGATCGCGTCGGAGGCTGCGGACCAACCGTGGCAGGGTTCGAACGTCGTAGCGGCCGGTACGCTCGAGCACTTCGACGTCGAATCCTGCTCGCCGAAACTCCTCGCCGAGCGGCCCGGCCTCGCGCAGACAGATCAGACGCGGTCGCACCACCCGCGGATCGAAATTCCGGAACAGTTCCAGCATCAGCAGTTCGACACCCCCGACGAACGTCAGATCCAGCACCAGGCTGAGCCGGACGGGCCCCGTCGAACGACGTGGGAACCGCCCCGCCACCTCCTCGAGTGCGCGTTCGCTGTCGGCGACGCTGGCGCGCAGGCTGAACTCGGACTCGACGCGTGTCCGTGCGGCCAGGCCCATTTCCCGGGACTTCTCGGGTTCTGACAGCACTCGCAGCAGCTTCTCGGCGAGCGCCTGCGGCGAGCGCGGGGGCACGAGATATCCGGTCAGCCCCTCCGCAATCATCTCCGGAACGCCGCCGACCGCGGTACAGACCGCCGGTCGCCCCGCGGCCATTGCCTCGAGCAATGCCATCGGAAAGCACTCCACGCTGTACGAGCTCAGGACGAAGACGTCCATCACTGTGAGGAGATCCCTCACATCCGGACGAGAGCCGGCGAACACCACACGGTCGGCGATGCCCAGCTCACCTGCCAGCCGTTCCAGATCGCCTCGCATCGGCCCATCGCCGACTATGAGGAACTTCGCGGCCGGCAGCTCGTCGACGACCAGCCGTGCCGCGCGCAACAACGTGGCATGGTCCTTCTCGGGTCGCAGCGCGGCAAGAATGCCCACCACGCGATCGCGCCGCGTGATCCCGAACTGCGCGGCCGCTGCCCGATCTCCGTTCGGATCGAACGCCGCGGGATCCACACCGTTGTGGATAATGCGGATCTTGCCCGGCGGGATGTGCAAATCGTCCACCAGATAGGGAACTTGCAACTGCGCCACCCCGAAGTACGCGCTCGTGACCGAGGCGAGCGCGCGGTCGACGATCCGCCGAAGGGCACTCCTCGTCGTGGTCTCACCACAGTTGTGAACCCACACGACCGTGCGGGGAACTCGCGCCAGCACAGCGGCGACACGGCCGAAAGTCTCGGCGTTGAAGCCGCGCACGATCACGATGTCCGGGGCAATCCTGCGCATCTCCCGCACGAGGTCGCGCACTGCACCCACCACCTGCCACTTCGTTCGTCGCAAGGCCAGGGCGGGAACATTGCCGGCCGCCAGGGCCGGAAACAGCTCGCCCTCGTTCCCGATACAGATGACGCTGGGCTCGAACCTCTCCCGGTCCAGCCGGGGGAACAACGTGGCAACGTGCCGCTCCGCCCCGCCGACGCGGAGGTCGGGCACCACATACAACACTCGCAGTGTCCGATCGGGTGTCATCGCCGCACCTCGCGGTAGAGGGCGTCGAAACGGCGCCAGACGACGTCGACGTCGAACTCGGATCGGATGCGTTGCAACGCATGGGATCCGAGCCTGATGCGGGCATCGTCGTCGTAGACCACATGACGCAATGCGCACGCGAGCGCGTCGACGTCGTCAACCGGTACCAGCACCCCACAACGGTCGTCGATCAGCTCGGGAATTCCTCCCACGGCGCTGGCGACGACGCATACGCCGTGGGCCATCGCCTCGAGTATCGCCATCGGCTGGCCCTCATTGCGCGACGGCAGGGCGAGTACCTGGGAGCTTGCCAACAATTCGGGCACCCGTTCCGGAGCGAGCCATCCGAGCACCGTGACGGTGCTACCCACCGACAGCTCATCGACCCTGTCCCGCGCGCGCTGCACTTCACCGTCGCCGGCGATCGTCAGTCGCGCACGCCCGTTTCCGTCGCCGATCATCTTCGCCCACGCGTCGAGCAGCGTGAAGGTCCCCTTCCGATCGCCGACGCAGCCGAGGAACAGAACGTGCACCGGTTCACCTCCGGACGGCTGCCGTACCGGACGGCTCGGCCGTACGGCATTGGGAACGGAGACGATCTTCGCTCGCGGCGCGATCCGGCCGAGGCGCTCCGCCCACCGGTCGCCGAGTGCCACGACCACGTCTGCACTGGTGAGGGTGGCGCGGATGATCGCCTTCACTGGGCGCGGCGACCGATCGTAGAAGAGATGGAAATCGGAACCGTGGACATGCATCACGACCGGCACCCGGAAGATCCGACAAATCCAGGCGAGGATGGCCTTTCGGATGAAGCTGCCGGCGACGGAGGTGTGCAGGTGAACCACATCCGGCCGGTCCACGACCAGAGCGGTCACGAACGCGCCCAGCCCCGTCGCGAACGCCACCACCTTCGTGGCGACCGTGCCGTTCCGGTGGGTACTGACATGGCGAACGTTCCACAGCTCCCACAGCGGAGTGGCCTGCATCGTTCGGACGAAACTCGCTACTCCGCCCCGGGTGGACGTACTCGTCGATGCCCACAGGGCCCGCTGCCGGTTCATGCGCGTTCCTGCACTGGGACCGAGTCGGTCGCCCGTCGAGGCGGATCCGGTGTCATCCGGTCCGCGGGAAGTCGATCAGCCCAGCCGATGACGATTCCGACGAGCAGCATCACGACCGCGTTCGGAAAGTCGAAGAACCGTAGGTCTACTGTGAGGCCCGCGATCACGAGCACAACGAAGGCCATGATCGCCACCAGCGCGAGACGCTTCCCGCACAGGCCGTCGGCCGGCAGCACCCGGTATGCGTGGAGGAGACCGCGGGCCAAGAGGAAGAGGACCGCGAGCCATAGAGCCAACCCGAGTAGTCCCAGTTCCGCCGCGATTCCGAGCTCATTGAAGTGGGACGCGATTCCGAAGCCGCGAATCCATGGCACATCCGTCGCCCACTGCTGGTGATGGTACGTGTTCATCGCGGTGAAGCGCCCGATCCCCCACCCCGCCAACGGTTTCTCCTGCACTGCCCAGATCGCCGTCTTCGCGGTGTTGAGCCGATCCTGCAGTTCGTCGGGTGATCCGACGCCACCCGCGGAACGATCGCTGCTGGTGAAGGTCGACCATTTGAGGACCACGGCGGCCGTCATCACCGCACCGGTCATGACGAACCCGGTTCGAAACCCCCTGGCAGACGTCGCACCGATCAACACCACCACAGCGAATGCCAGCCAGACGACTCGCGTGTGGGTGAGATAGACGCCGTATGCGCACGCTACCGCGATAGCGATGGCCAGAATCCTGCTCCACCGGGCTTCACTGCGCGTTGCGGCCAGGAGAAGTGCCACGATGAAACCGAGGGTCAACACCACGCCGTTGACCACGGGCTGGTCGAAGATGCCGACGGCTCGCCCCTCCCAGCTCGGAGACGCGACTATGTAGCGTGGCCAGACGAGTGCGGTCGGACCATGAAACTGCAGAATGCACATCGCTGCCGAGTACGCCCCGAGCGACAGGATCGTCCACAGAAGTAGCCGGACTGCGGACGCCCGGTCGAATGTGGACCGCCCCACGAGAAACACCGTGAACGGAATGATGGTGCCGGTCAGTACGAATCGCGGTACGGAGAGTTCTGCGCCGGACAGCGGGATTACGGAGCCGTAGGCGTGCGAGGAGAACATCGACATCACGTTCCAGGTGACGTAGAGAACCATTGCACACTCGATGGCGCCCAGACGCGGAGCGCGGTCGATTCCCCGGGCAATCCAGATCGCCCACGCGCCCACCACGCCGAGGTACGCCAGGACGAAGGGATCCACCGGCAGGATGCTGGGTAGGGCGACCCGGAGAAACGTGGTGACCAGCAGCAGGAGCACAGCGACCACCGGGTCGCGCAACCCGGCGAAGACGAGAGCACTGCCGACGGCGCCGAGCAGGAGAAGCACACCGAAATGATTCGGCACCTTCACGGCGGCCGCAAGCACGACGAGCACAGCCAGAGGGAACACCGCGCCCGCCATCCATCGGGGGGGCGATCCACCCGTGGACGAGACACTGGTGGTGTCGGCGAGGCTCGGTGTCCGTCTCATGTCATCAGGTCACGGACGCGCGGTTCGATCCGGAGCGGACTCGCGGGCCTGTACGAGGTCGACCGTTTCCAACTCGTCCGAGTCCGCAGGCTCGTCCGATTCGGCCGGCTCGTCCGGCTTGTCCGGCTCGTCCGGCTCGTCCGATGGCGGGATCGGCCCACCGCGTCGTGTGCATCGAGGATCGATGATGACGGCGCCGAGCAGTCTGGACTCCACCTGTCCCAGCAGCCGGCATGCCTCTGCTGTTTCGGGGACGCGCGTGGTGCCGCGTTCGACGACGAGGAGTACCGCATCTGCTGCCGCGCAGATCACCTGCGCCTCAGCCGCTTCCGTGATCGGCGGGGCCTCGATGACGACCATGCCGGCAACACCGCGGGCATGGCGGAGCAGGTTACCGAACCGCTCACGGGTGAACAGCGCGTAAGGATCGCCGTACACCCTCCCGGTCGGCATTTCCGGCACCGCGCCGGGTGCCGCCTCCTGTATGAATCCAGCAATCGCGGGTGGGGTGACAGCGGTGAGGAAGTCGGCGACGCCCGGAGGTTCATCGACGTTCGTCGCGTGCTCGGAACCGTGCAGATCGGTTCGTAAGATCACGGAGCGTTGACTCTGAATCGCCCGGTGCTCAGCGATCGCCTGCACAACCTGCGCCACTCCCTCCGTACGCCGCGGCGCGGTCACCACAAGCGTTGCCGGACGGGGAAGATCGGCCAAACCGACGATGTTCGCCAAGCGCCGGAATTGCGCCTCGCGACGCTCTTCCGCCCGAGGTTTCCCACCACGCGGAACCTCTACCAACGTATCCACGCCGACCTTCGCACGAACGTCGGCGGCAGTCGTGAGGCGTTTAGACACTGCATCCAGCGCGAGAGCTGCAACGCACCCGAGTATCAGGCCGCCGAACAATCCGAGCACCGCGTTCCGCACCAAAGACGGGCTGTCCTCCGAGACGCCTGCGGCGAGCTGCTGGTCCTGCAGCTCGTTGGTCGTGTCCAACTCGATCGCAGTGATCCGGTCCTGAAGTTGCGCCATCGCGACGGGGTCCGCTTCGGGGGACGCACGCTGCTCGTCCAGCTGTTGCTTCAGCTCCTCGAGGGTGCCGGCCCTGCCGGCAAACCTGACGGCGTTGACATCGTCGCGAAAAGCCCCGGCCATCGCGGTAGCCGAGGATGCCGCCACCTCGGGGTCGTTCGCGGTGGCGTCGATGTAGAGGATCGGGCTCGCGGCCGCCATGCTGGCCGCGAAGCTCACGTCTTCGGGAACGTTCGCTCGGGCCCGGATCTGCTCCTGGTAGGGCCCATTGTTGAAGTAGTCGACATAACCCACCACCAGGATTGCGTCCTGTTCGGGAGCCCGGCCGGGCGAGGAGACGATGAGCGCCGCCCTGCCCGTGTAGCTTGTCCCGGCTTCCTTCGCTGCCGCGACCGCACCGAGGACCGACAGCGCGGCGATGAGAACGACCAACATACGACGGCGCCAAATGCGCTCGAGCTGAACGTTCAATGTGCTGGTCATGCGCCCCTCCACCATCAGATTGCGGGAATCGCGCGTCCCCGCCGAGATGTCGGGCGGCTCGGTACACCATCGTTCAACCTACGGCGCCGACCCGAAATGTCGACCAAGCGATTCCCGACCTGGAGATTAATTTACTCCACAGAAGAGGACTTGCGGTATGGTTTTGGGCGGATTTTTCATATGTGGTGATTGGCGCACGCGCCCGAGTATCATCGATCGCCAGAGGTGAGATCGTTGGATCTTCCGAGAACAAGAGTTGCAGTCGTCGCGGCCGCCAGGTTCTACCTCCGGCCGCTTCGCCGGATTCACGCTCCTCGCCGGTCCCCCGCCTTACGCCTCGGCCCGGTCGTCGTCACCGGGCACGAGGTGGCACTCCGGTCTCCGCGGCTGTCCGACGCAACCGCCTGGCGCGAAATCCGGCTGCGGGATCAGAGTCTGATCGAACCGTACTGGATCAGTTCTGCACTGAGCTGGCCGGAGCGCCACACCGAGACGGTATGGGTCGACGAATGCCTGCAGTCACGAAAAGCCGCCCGCACCGGGCAGGCGCTGGCCCTCGTAGTCGAGGTCGACGGGCGATTCGCGGGACAATGCAATCTCGAGCGCATCGACATGCGCACCAAGACCGCGGAGTTGGGCATCTGGCTCGACTCACAGGTGACCGGCAAAGGCGTGTGCTCAGGCGTGGGCGCGCTTCTCGCGGACTACGCGATCGACACATTGGGACTACGCCGAGTCACCGCGCCCATCTGTGTGGACAACGCTGCGGCCGCGAAGCGGGCCGAGCGCATGGGGATGAGACGCGAGGGCACAATCGCCGGCTTCCTCGACGTCGGCGGCCACCGTAGAGATCACGACATGTGGGCGATCACATCGGATATGTGGGCGCTCGCCTCGACCACGAGGAACCCACATCCCGACGACATCCAACCTTGACAGCACCAAGCCACCGCCTTCGGGCAGCGGGAGACTTGATCGGAACACGAACGGCGCTTTACTGTTCCGTTGCCCGGCGCGGTTCCGACTCGACGAGTGCGAACACGCGCTCGAACGCCCGCTTACTCGCACACACCTGAGCGCGCGCCGCCGTACGCAGGCCGGAACGCAGTTCCGGAGCCGCCCGCCACATGTGGTGAATCGCACGAGTGAGTCGTTCGTCGAGACCGTCCTCGGCAAGATGCACCAACTCGACGCCGCCGGGGAACATCCCGCTCAGACCCCCGAGTTTGTCGTCGTAATAGCGCGAAGTCGACAAACCCACAACCGGAATTCCTTGGGCGAGAGCGAAAACGGCAACATGGTATGCGCCGGTGACGAGCACACGACACCGCGCCACCTCGGATACCAGATCTCGGGCACTGGCGAAACGGCCCACCATGGGTCTCACCACCGGGAACCCGTCGACCAACGGCATCGTCGAGCGGCGATCCTCCGCCTCGTATTCGGAGACGATCAGCGGGACGAGGCCGGCGTCGACCGAACCGGCGAACTCCCTGATCACACGGCCGACGACGTCTTGCGCCCTGCCCGAGACCGGGGAGTATCCGGCAACGCGCAGACATACCCCGATATCTGCCCCGATCGGGTCGGATTGCATGTCATAGGCCAGCTCCACCGCATCGTCACCGGTGACCACGACTCTGTCCGAAGACACGCCGAGCGACCGCAGGAGTGCCGGACCTCGCGCTCCTTCCCGGACCGCGATGAGGTCGACTTTGGGCAGGACCCGGGCGGCATGAGCGAGTATGTGTTCACCCGTGATCGGCCCGATGCCCTGACCACACATCGCGGTCGGGATGTGCAGGTCAGCCGCGCGCTCGAGGAGATCGAGGGTCCGATGGGCCTGATAAGGGTCCACGTCGGTCATGTAGCCACCGCCCATGGCGAGCACGAGTGAGGCATCGCCAACGGCCATCGGAATGCGCGGAATGCGCCCGGTTTCGTCGGGCACGGCGACCGATCCGCGCATGGAGTCCCGGACCCTGCGCGCGAAGCGCCGTGGACGATCCGAGGCAGCCCACCAGCCCGCCGACACAGGGCCGACCAGCCGGGGCCCGGCATACGCGGGTAGTTGCCACCATGGACCGGACCGCGACCATTTGCTCCCACGGCGATAGGTGACCGGCTCGGCATCCGGAGCGAACGCTCGCAGCAACGACGGCGCGTAGGTCAGGACACCGAGCCGCGCACCGGGCCATCGCTCACTCAGCCTTCTGACGGTGACGTCCAGGATCGCGAGATCACCTCTATTGGTGAGCCAGTACTCCCCGTTTTCGATCAGAACGCGCACAGTCGAACTGTCGATGCCTGTCGATTCGGCCTCATGGTTCGCCATTGCTGTCCTTGAAGAATCCGGAGAAATCGAGTACGGCTCCAGTCTCGCGCGACAACGCCGGGCCGACAACAGTCTCATCAGATGCAGCCGGGGGAACAGATTTCCGATCGACGCTGCTTGCGAGTGCACCCGGACGGAGAGAGACTCTGTCGAGAGTACCGCACACCTGAAGGCGCTGCACCCCTCCACACACCGGAGTTCGGCCATGTCGAATGCACCCGACGACCACTCAGCCCCCCGGTCGTTCACACGCTCCAACGAACTGCAGTCCCGGCTGAACAGCGTCGTCCCGGGCGGCGCGCACACCTACGCGCGCGGCCCCGACCAGTATCCGGACTTCATGGCGCCCGTCCTCGTCCGCGGTGCAGGCGCCCGTGTGTGGGATGCGGACGGCAACAGTTTCATCGAGTACGGCATGGGTCTGAGATCGGTGACGCTGGGGCACGGCTACCGTCCCGTCACGGATGCCGTGTGCGCGGCGATCACCGATGGGACCAACTTCAGCCGGCCGACCGAGCTCGAACTGCACGCCGCGGAAGACTTCCTCGAACTGGTTCCCGCGGCAGAGATGGTGAAGTTCGCCAAGAACGGGTCGGACGTCACCACCGCCGCGGTCCGCCTTGCCCGGGCAGTGACGGGTCGAGAGGTGGTGGCCATCTGTAATCAACCGTTCTTCTCGGTCGACGACTGGTTCATCGGTACGACAGCGATGAACAATGGCGTCCCGGCCGATGTCGTCGCCAAGTCCGCCGGTTTCGCATTCAACGATCTCGCTTCGCTCGCCGCACTCTTCGACCGGAACCCCGGTCAGATCGCCTGCGTCATCCTCGAAGCGGCCACCGCAACGGCAGAGCCGGAACCGGGATTCCTCCAGGGTGTGCGTGCCCTCTGTGACCGACACGGCGCGCTGCTGATCTTCGATGAGATGATTACCGGATTCCGCTGGTCGGCCGGCGGAGCTCAATCGTTCTACTCGGTCGAACCCGATCTGTCGTGTTGGGGAAAAGCCATGGGCAATGGTTTTCCGATATCGGCCCTCGCCGGCAAACGGGAGTACATGGATCTGGGTGGCCTCAATACGGACAGAGAGCGTGTGTTTCTCCTGTCGACGACGCACGGCCCGGAGCGTGGCGCACTGGCTGCCTTCCGGGCCGTCGTTCACGCCTACGCCACCGAAGACCCCATATCTCACATGATGCAGTCGGGACAATGCTTGGCCGACGGTGTCAACGCGGCCGCGGCAGAGCTGGGTATCGCAGACTACGTCCAGGTGATCGGCCGACCATCCTGCCTCGTTTTCGTCACCCGAGACCCCGAACGTCAACCATCGCAGGAGTTCCGCACGCTCTTCCTTCAGGAACTACTGTCGGGCGGGGTGCTCGGCCAATCGTTCGTCACCTCCGCAGCGCACACCGCGGCGGACATCACCCACACTCTCGAGGTGACCCGAGATGCCCTACAGGTCTACAGCAGAGCTGTCGAATCCGGCAGTGTGGCGGGATTTCTGCGCGGCAGACCGGTCGCCCCCGCACTCCGCCGGTACGCCGCACCGCGCAGGATCGGCGTAGTGGATTAGTCGTCAGCGGCAGAATCGCCTTCGTCACCCGGACGTCATCGAATGACCGCGAGCAGTTCGACTACCGCACCGAGCTACAGTGCCGACTCCTCTGCAGCGCAACGGAATCCGGTATGGAACACGACACCGGTGGGTTGCATGGATTCTCGGTAGTAGCCTTCTTTGTAATACGTGGTGAATGTGCCGGGGATCAGCGTGCGGACGAAAAAGGTGTCGGCACCGTTGACGAAGGACTGCTGTACACCGTTGAGCCACAGCTTGATCCACCCCGCCGTGTCCGACGTCGACCAGTTGATCTGCATCCTCACGTCATGCCAGCGCCCCACGTCCAACGGGGTCTCGAAGATCGAGAGTGTTTCCAGATCGACTCCGGGCATGGACTGCTTGTTGACGACCAGCGACCAGTAGCCGTTCCGCTGGCTCACATACCATCCGATCGGCGGGCTTCCGATACCGACATCCTGGTGCCACTGGTTCGTCAGCCCCCAGCCCAGACTGGCGTGATTCTGCGGAAACGCGGAGTCGAACTTTGTGGAGAACTGATACCAGCGTGTCTGGCCCTCGAAGCCGCCGGTGTCGTTCCCGCCGGCCACTTCGGAACGCTCGCCTCCCCCGAACGACGGGGTATCGCCGCTACGGACCTCGAAGCGGGCCGCGGCGCCGTATGTCCCATCCGGGACGATGCTCGCGGAATAGGTGGGGACGTAGCCCGTTCCGGGGCCGTTATAGTCCTTGGTCTGCACCGATGGCCATTGTGAGAAATTGCCGGTGCTGTAGTCGCCCGTGAAGATCCGCGCCGCCGCGGGAGTAATCGGCAGGGCGCTTCCCTCCATCGTCATTGCAAGTGGTGTGACCGAAACGGAGATGACAACTGCCGCAGCGATTGCAAGTGTACGAAGCGCGGGACGCACGTGGAACATAGTGGCTCCATCAACATGGGTGAGCACGGCCGCCACAGCCTTGTGGTGCCCCCCAACATAGACATGAGAGCTAGATCACTGTGAAGACGAGACTACCCAGCCTGCCCCCCAGAAGCTAGAGGTTCATGATGCAGTTTCCGCTGCGGGTAGGCCGCGACTCCCCCACGCACCCCGAGCAGGGCGGTCCCCCCGAGGGAAGAAGTTCGTTCCGCGGCCGTTTCCCGCCACTCCACACGCTGTGCCGCGGCCCTGATTGTGGTCGCCGCGGTGCAGGCACGAATGCCGGAGACCCACTCAGCGCAGGAGGCGCCGCGAGGCGAACTGCCGGAAATACACCAGCTTCGACGGCTCGACCAGACCGGGAAGGATGAAGTACCACACCCGTTCCATGCGACGCGGAAGGTCGTCGAAGGCGCCCGTCGCGGTCGCGACGACCTGGGCCCCCAGCAAGGACCCGAGCAGGAAGGTGGACAGCGTTGCGGTGGAGACGTCCTCCTCGGCGAGAACGTCGCCCTCTTCGACAGCCCGAGCCACGAGGCGCTCGAAACCCTGCTGCCACGAGGCCACGACGTTGCCGTGCGTTCCCTGATAGTCGCCGATCTCGTGCTGCAGTCGCATCATGGCCGCGACGATCGGATCGGAACTCGCGGCCTCGATCGCCACGTAGGACAGGGCGATGAGCGCCTCCAGCGCCGGCGTCGGCCCGTCACTCACGGACGTCATCCCGGCCGTGAGACGGATCTGCCCCTCGTCGATGACGCCGCGGGCGAGGTCTTCCTTGGAACTGAAATGGAAGTACAGCGCGCCTTTGGTCACACCCGACTGCTCGATGATCTCGTTGAGACCCGCGTTCGCATAGCCCAGGCGTAAGAACACGTCGGCCGCCGCCATGAGGACCGAAGCCCGAGTTACCTCTGCTCGAACCTGTCTCGCCATCGACTGCCTCCCGAACAACCCCCCCGACGGGGCGCGCAAACTCCAGCGAACCCTAGCACTTGACAGGGTCGGCACTCCGGAAGTTGAACCGCGAGTCGGAAAACGAGAACACGTTCATCGAGGTGTCGAGCGGGGCAGATCGGCACCCAGCTGCGGGTCGGCCTCGAGATTGGTCAGCCCGTTCCAGCACAGGTTGACGAGATGCGCGGCGACGACCTCCTTCGGCGGCGTCCGCGCGTCCAGCCACCACGTCGCGGTGGTGGACACCATCCCGACCAGTGCCTGCGCGTACAGCAGGGCCAGATCCGGGTTGAACCCCCGGCGCGAGAAATCGCCCGCGAGGATGTGCCCGACCTGGCCGATGGCCTCGTTCAGCAGGCTCGAATACGTTCCGTCCGGCGCCGCCACCGGCGAGTCACGGACGAGGATGCGGAATCCGTCGGTGTGTTCCTCCACGTAGGTCAGCAGCGCCAGCGCCACCCGCTCGACCCGGATCCGGGAGCGGTTCTGCTTCAGCGACGACGTCACCATCTCCAGCAACCGCGACATCTCCCGATCCACGACCACGGCGTAGAGGCCTTCCTTGCCGCCGAAGTGCTCGTAGACGACGGGCTTGGAGACGTGCGCCCGCTGTGCGATCTCCTCGATCGACGTGGCCTCGTAGCCGCGCTCGGCGAACAGGGCCCGACCGATCTCGATCAACTGCTCCCGGCGTTGCGTACCGGTCATCCGGGTACGCACGGCCCGCTCGGGGGTCGCGTCCACGTCCGTGGGTCGGGGCACCGGGGGCACCATCCTTTCCTGACACTCGCGACGACGAAGCGCCGCGGGCAGCGCGGAAACACTGCAGGTAGCACCCACTCTATCGGGGCGTCCGACACAAATTTCGGCAGCGGTTCGACGGGCGGCGGGTCGGCATGCGAGGATTCTCTCGCGCAAACGGGCGTGACACCCCGTGTGTGTGGCAATCCGCCGTAGTGTAATGGCAGCACCTCTGATTTTGGTTCAGATAGTTCAGGTTCGAGTCCTGGCGGCGGAGCAAAGCCTGCAGAGCGAATTCCTGCAGGTGGAGCTGTCGAGAACAGCAAGAGCAGAATGACCCAGAGGGAGCTTCATGCCAGTGCAGACCGCCGTGGTCGTCCTCGCCGCCGGCGCGGGAACTCGGATGCGGTCGAAGACCCCCAAGGTGTTGCACACCCTGGGCGGACGCACGATGCTGGCGCATTCCCTGCACGCCGCCGCCGAGGTCGATCCGGTGCACCTCGTCACCGTCGTCGGTCACGACAAGGAACGCGTCGGTGCGGCCGTCAGCGCTCTCGAGACCGAACTGGGCCGCCCTGTCGCGGTCGCCGTCCAGAACGAGCAGAACGGCACCGGGCACGCCGTCGAATGCGGCCTGTCGGCTCTGCCTGCGGATTTCCGCGGGACCGTGCTGGTCACCGCTGCGGACGTCCCGCTCCTCGACGGCCACACCCTGCACGCTCTCGTCGACGAGCATCGCAGCGAACCCACCCCCGCGGCGGTGACGGTGCTGACGTTCACCGCCCCCGAGCCCACCGGCTATGGACGCATCGTCCGGCTACCGCACGACGGCGAGATCGCCGAAATCGTGGAAGAGGCCGATGCCACCGAGGAACAGGCGGCGATTACCGAGGTCAACGCGGGTGTGTACGCGTTCGACGCCGAGTTCCTGCGTGCCGCGCTAGGGCAGCTCACCGCGAACAACGCGCAGGGCGAGCTGTACCTGACCGACGTCGTCAAGATCGCCCGCGAGGCCGGCGCCCCCGTCTTCGCCGCCCACCTGGCCGACTCCGCGAAGGTCGCAGGCGCCAACGACCGCGTCCAGCTGTCGAGGCTGGCCGCCGAACTCAACCGCCGCACCGTCGAGAACTGGATGCGGGCCGGCGTCACCGTCGTCGATCCGTCGACCACGTGGATCGACGTCGGTGTGACGCTCGGTCGCGACGTCACGATCCATCCGGGCGTGCAACTGCTCGGCACCACCGCCGTGGGCGAGGACGCCGTGATCGGTCCCGACACCACCCTCACCGACGTGTCGGTGGGAGACGGAGCCAGCGTCGTGCGGACCCACGGCTCGGAATCGACCATCGGCGCCGGCGCCACCGTCGGACCGTTCTCCTATCTGCGACCCGGCACCGTCCTCGGTGCGTCCGGCAAGCTCGGCGCTTTCGTCGAGACGAAGAACGCCGACATCGGGGCGCACTCCAAAGTTCCTCACCTCACCTACGTGGGTGACGCCACGATCGGCGAGTACAGCAACATCGGTGCGTCGAGCGTGTTCGTCAATTACGACGGCGTCGCCAAGAGCCGTACGGTGGTGGGGTCGCACGTCCGGACCGGGTCGGACACCATGTTCGTCGCTCCGGTACAGGTCGGTGACGGTGCTTACACCGGCGCCGGCACGGTGCTGCGTTTCGATGTACCACCGGGGGCACTCGCGGTCTCCGGCGGGAAGCAGCGCAATATTGACGGCTGGGTGCAGCGCAATCGTCCCGGTACGCCCGCCGCCGAGGCGGCGTCCGCCGCGGGACCGCACCACAGTTCGAATCTGCACGAAACCGAGAAGCAAGATTTAAAGGATGGCATAGAGCAGTGACCGCGAATTGGATCGACAACCAGAAGAATCTCATGCTGTTTTCTGGTCGCGCGCATCCGGAGCTGGCCGAGCAGGTGGCGAAGGAACTCGACGTGCGGGTCACCCCGCAAACTGCCCGTGACTTCGCGAACGGCGAGATCTTCGTCCGTTTCGAGGAATCGGTCCGCGGCTCCGACGCCTTCGTGCTGCAGAGCCACCCGGCCCCGCTGAACACGTGGGTGATGGAACAGCTGATCATGATCGACGCGCTCAAGCGCGGATCGGCCAAGCGCATCACCGCGATCCTGCCGTTCTACCCGTACGCCCGCCAGGACAAGAAGCACCGCGGTCGCGAGCCCATCTCGGCTCGCCTGATCGCCGACCTCCTGAAGACGGCCGGCGCCGACCGCATCATCACGGTCGATCTGCACACCGACCAGATCCAGGGCTTCTTCGACGGCCCCGTCGATCACATGCACGCCCAGGGGCAGCTCGCCGAGTACATCCGCGGCAATTACGGCACCGAGAACATCGCCGTCGTCTCCCCCGACTCGGGTCGTGTCCGGGTCGCCGAGAAGTGGGCCGACACCCTCGGCGGCGCGCCGCTGGCGTTCATCCACAAGACGCGCGATCCGCTGGTGCCCAACCAGGTGAAGTCGAACCGCGTCGTGGGTGACGTCGAGGGCCGCACCTGCATCCTGATCGACGACATGATCGACACCGGTGGAACCATCGCCGGCGCCGTGAAGATCCTCAAGGAGGCCGGTGCGGGCGACGTGATCATCGCCGCCACCCACGGTGTCCTGTCCGACCCGGCGGCCGAGCGCCTCGCCGCGTGTGGTGCGCGTGAAGTCATCGTCACCAACACGCTCCCGATCGACGAGTCGAAGAAGTTCCCGACCCTCACGGTGCTGTCCATCGCGCCGCTGCTCGCTCGCACCATCAAGGAAGTTTTCGAGAACGGCTCGGTCACGTCGCTGTTCAACGGCAACGCCTAGGCCCTTCGGGCCTGTGAGTGGTTGACGAGTCCAGAGACTCGTCAACCACTCACAGGCGTAGCCTTGCCCGTGTGTTCACCGGGATCCCCACCGCTGCCCTCGACTTCTACGAGGACCTCGAGGCAGACAACAGCAAGAGTTTCTGGACCGCGCACAAGAGCGTGTACGACGACTCGGTGCGCGCACCCATGACCGCACTGCTCGCGGAGCTCGAACCGGAGTTCGGCGCGGGCAAGGTGTTTCGCCCCTACCGCGACGTGCGGTTCTCGAAGGACAAGACGCCGTACAAGACCCACCAGGGCGGATTCGTCGAGACCCGCCCCGGCGTCGGCTACTACGTGCAGATCGACGCGGCCGGGCTGTTCGTCGCGGGCGGCTTCTATTCGCACACCCCTGTCCAGGTCGCCCGCTTCCGGGACGCCGTCGACGACCGCAGGGGCCGTGAACTCGTCAAGCTGGTGAAGAAGGTGCGGTCGGCGGATTTCGCGATCGGCGGCGACATTCTCAAGACCCGGCCGCGCGGCGTCGCCGAGGATCACCCGCGACTCGACCTGATGCGTCACAAATCGCTCACCGCCAGCCGGACGTACCTGTCCCCCGACTGGATCGAAACTCCCCGCGCCGCTGACGAAGTGCGCACCGCGTGGCGTTCGATGCGACCGCTCGTCGAGTGGCTCACCACCGTCATCGGCGCCGGGGAATGAAACTTACCGGTCGGGAAAGTATGTGTGGCACACAGCGTTTGCGGAGCCGTTCGGGGCGCCTCGGCATGATCTTCGTCACGCTCGGCCGCAGAACCGCAGGTCGTACTTACGGCGATGTGACCCGCACGCCCGAATTCCCCTACTGTGGCTCGTCGTGATCGACGCGCAGACTCTCTCCGGCCCTATCGATATCGCTGCAATTCGAAACGTCCGGCGTTGGTCGCCGGGAGCGTGCGTGTGGTGCGGAGACGACAACGCCGTGGAGATGTTCCGTAACGAACCCCGCTGTGGCACTTGCCGCGAGAAGGAATCGGTCATCGACGAGGCCCGCCGCTTCCTCGGCATGTACGGCCTGCGTCCGCTCGGCGGCACGCTGCAGTCCGACGACGACGAAGAGCGTGAGCACCGGGTCAACGCCCGCGATGCCCGCCGCGATCTCAACGAGGTGAAGCTCGCGGAACTCCCCGATCCGGCGGCGGTCCGCAAGGCCCTGCGCCCCCGGGCGGCGAGCGTGGTGTCGGAGCCGCGCAGCACCGCGCATTCGGGAACGTCGACCGCGACCACCTCGAGCCGTCCGAGCACGTCCCGCACGTCCGCCACGCCGCCGGTCGCGCCGGTGCGTACCGACGCCGTCGACGTCGCCGCGCTGGAAAGCCGGGTCACGGGTCTGCTCGATCAGCTCACGGCCATCGATGCTCAGATGAACCTCATCGGCGAACCGGCCGGCCTCGCCGCACGGGCCCGGATCAGCGACCTCGAGAAGCAGCGTGCCACGGTGCTCCGCACTCTCGCGGCCCTGGAGAAGGCGCGGATCGCGGCAGGCCAGTAGGCCACACTGTGCGGGCCGCGGCCGGGTGATACCCTCGCCCCTCATGCAGCCCGCCTCCGCACCCACCGCGCTCGTCATCGACGCGAAGAAGCCGCCCATGGGCCCGATGCTGGTGACGCCCAACGCCCGCATCAACGGTTTTCCCGTGCCGCTTCGGTGGGGTCACAACGTCATTCCGGCGCCCGCCGGTGTGCATCACATCGAGATCGCGGTCCCGTGGATCTGGGAGCAGGGCAAGGCGCAGATCACCGTCGACAACCGATACCACCCTGCGCCCCCGGTGTATTACGCGTCGCCGTTCAGCAGTTTCAGCAAGGGCGCCATCGACCATCGGCCGGTGAAGAATCCCGGGCTGCTCGGGTTGCTGCTCATCCTCACACCGGTACTCGTGCTGGTCCTCGCCGTGGTGGCGTTCGCCCTGTTCGGGTGACGCTCCCGGCGTCGCTCCATTGACACTTCCGCCATTGTGTCTCACCATCGATACATGACCGCACATGTGTCGAGCGTCTCGTTCGTGCCGAGGTCCGGACCCACCTGGCGCGCCCCGTGGCAGATGTACGCCGCCCTGCGCGACCACGACCCCGTCCATCACGTCGTCCCCGAGGGCGCACCCGAGAACGACTACTGGGTGTTGTCCCGGCACGCCGACGTCTACGCGGCGGCCCGGGACGCCGAGACGTTCTCCTCCGCTGCCGGCCTGACGACGACGTACGGCGAGCTGGAGAAGATCGGCTTGCAGGACAATCCGCCGCTGGTGATGCTCGACCCGCCCGACCACACCGCGTTCCGGCGGCTCGTGTCGAAGGGATTCACCCCGCGGCAGGTCACCGCCGTCGAACCGGCGGTCCGGGCATTCGTCGTGGAGCGCATCGAGCGGCTGCGGGACGCCGGTGAGGGCGACGTGGTGAAGGAACTGTTCAAGCCGCTACCGAGCATGGTCGTCGCCCACTATCTCGGTGTCCCCGAGGAGGACCGAGCGCAGTTCGACGGCTGGACCGAGGCGATTGTCGCGGCGAACGCGCAGGGCGACACGCTGCAGGCGGCGGGCGCCGTCACCGATCTGATGAGCTACTTCGGCAGCCTGATCGAGCGCCGGCGCACCGATCCGGACGACGACACCATCTCGCATCTCGTCGCGAGCGGGATGGGAGCCGACGGCGACGTCACCGGACTCCTCTCGATCCTCGGTTTCGCGTTCACGATGGTCACCGGCGGCAACGACACCACCACCGGGATGCTCGGCGGCGCAGTCCAGTTGCTCACCGACCACCGCGATCAGCGCCGGGATCTGATCGACCATCCGGAGCTGATCGGCGACGCCGTCGAGGAACTGCTGCGGCTCACGGCCCCCGTCCAGGGTCTCGCCCGCACGGCGACCCGCGACGTGGAGATCGAGGGCACCGTCGTTCCCGAGGGCCGGAAGGTACTCCTGCTGTACGGCTCCGCGAACCGCGACCCGCGCCGGTTCGGACCGGATTCCGAGGTCCTGGACGTGCGTCGCAGTCCGAAGCAGATCCTCACGTTCAGTCACGGGGCCCACCACTGCCTGGGCGCGGCCGCGGCCCGGATGCAGGCCCGCATCGCACTCGAGGAACTGCTGGCGCGCTGTCCCGACTTCACCGTCGACGCCGACGCCGTCGTCTACGCGGACGGCAACTACGTGCGCCGCCCGACGAGCATTCCGTTCCGGGTGCGCGAATGAACGCCGACTGGATGCGCGACGAGCGCCCCCGCCTCGCCGCCGAGCGCATCCTCGACGTCGCCGCCCAGCTGTACGCCGCGAACGGCATCACCGCTGTCGGTATGGCCGAGGTCGCCCGGGCGGCGGGATGCTCGCGTGCGACGCTGTACCGCTACTTCGACAGCAGGCAGGCGTTGCAGCTGGCGTTCGTCCACCGGGAGGCCCGGCGCATCGGCGCGCTGGTCGCGAAAGAGGTGCCCGGGACCGGTGATCCGAAGGACGTGATCGTGGAGGCGATGCTGGCCGCGATCCGGCTGGTGCGCGCCGACCCGGCCCTGGCCGCGTGGTTTCAGCTCGGCGACTCGGGCCTCGCCGCGCAGATCGCGCACTCGTCGGATGTCATCGAGTCGCTGGGCACCGCCTTCCTGGGGCAGGCGGGGTTCTCCGGAGACGAGACGTCCCGCAAGGCCCGGTGGCTCGTCCGGATCATCGTCTCCCTGCTCACCGTCCCGGGCGTCGACGACACCGACGAACGCACGATGCTCGACCAGTTCGTCGCCCCCGCACTGGCCGCACGCGATGCCGACGAACGGGACGCTCGTTCGATCTGACGCAACGAGCGTCCCGTTCGTCCGGGGGGACCGGCCGTCAGCGGACCACGTCGGCCCTCTCGTCGGCATCGACCTCGAGGGTCGTCTTCCGGTCGGATTCGCCGATCCGCGCGAAGACGAGCGGCTTGCGGAGTCGCAAGTAGCAGTACAGGGCGAGGTAGCCGAGCACGGTCGCGAAGAAGATCCACGCGACCACACCTCGCGCTCCGGACGGGAACGGGTTGAAGCTGTACCAGTAGACGAGGACCGATCCGAGTGCGGCGAGGACGGTCGCGAGTCCGATGCCCAGGCGCAGCGAGCGAGAGCGCACCGCGCAGTACCCGGCGGCGAGGGCGGTGAGACCGTAGGCGGCGATCAGCATGTAGCCGGCGTACGTCCCGAGCAGGCCGTAGGACGTCTCCGCGCTGGTGACCAGGACGCCGAGCAATCCCGCCACCAGGTAGATGCCGCCGAGGGTCGTCACCGCACCGGCCGGGGTGCCGTGCCGGGTACTGACGTTGCCGAGACGCGCGGGCAGCAGACCGTCGCGGGCCAGGGTGTACACCGTCCGGCTGGTGCCTGCCATGACCCCGAGGGTGGAACCGAAGAAGCTGATGGCGACGCCGATGTCGATCAGGTAGCCGAGCCACCCGACGCCGTTGTGCTCCGCCAGGGTGTCGAGCGGTGCGTTCATGTTGTCGATCGGCAACCCGCGGAAGCCGAGCACGATGATGTAGGTGGCGACGATGTAGAGAACACCGCAGGCCAGCACCGAGCCGACGACGGCGAAGCTGATGGCGCGCTTGGGGTGACGCGCCTCCCGACCGAGGGTGGCGGCGTGGTCGAATCCGGCGAGGGAGAATACCGAGAAGCCTGCGGTCGCGAGAATCGCGGTGGCACTGAAGCCGTGGAAGTCGAACTGCCGACTGTCGATTGGACCAGTGTCCGAGTTCGCGAGGACCACGATCAGGAGCACGACGATCACTGCCACCGTGAAGAATTCGATCACCAGCAGCAGCTTCGCCGACAGTTTCACCTCGCGAAGGTTCAGCGCGGTCACCGCGACCGCGACGGCACCGGCGCAGATGCCGAGCGTCCACGTGCTCGCGGGCAAACCCACTTTCTGCAGGAATGCGTCGAGGTAGATTGCCGAGCCGATCACACAGGCGGGTCCCGCGACGAGCGATGACGCGAGGTGGGTGACCATGACGAAGAATCCGGCAGGCTTCCCGGCCGCGCGGGCGGCGAGCCCGTACGTTCCGCCGGTGGTGGTGAAGCGTTTCGCCAGCCAGCCGATGCCTCCGGCGAACCCGAGAACCAGGACCGAGGTCACCGCCCAGGTGATCCAGCTGAGGTTTCCGGCAATCGTGACGACCACTCCGATCGCGAGTGCCAGTGTGGACGCGGGCGCCAGGATGCCGAGCGACACACCGAACACCGCCCAGGTCGGCAGGATTCCGCGCGGCAGCTGACCGTCCCCGGGGTTGCTGATTTCCGCCGAGGAGGTCATCGCGTCCTCCGTGGTCGATCCATCGTGCACAGTCTTCATGAACACTCCTCGCGGATGGCAGGACAGAGTCTGTCGAATAGTTGGCTGGTGGGCCAGTTATGAAACATCGTGAGGGCGATCACACCCGATGTCAAGGGCGCGACGCCCCACCGACGACACGAGCCAGGACGGCGAGAGACGGGTTGACAGCCACTGTGAGTGCCACCACAATCTAAATTGACTGATGCGCCAGTTATCTATTTTCCGATCGAACCGAGATCGAGGAGAGTCCCTATGACCACTGTGGTGGCCGAGTCCGTCACACAACTGAGCGTGTTCTCCGACCCTGCCGCGGTAGCCGTCGTCGGTGCCTCCGCAGACCCCGCGAAATGGGGCTACTGGCTGGCGAGCGGCGCCCTCACCGGGGCGCATCGCCGCCGGGTCCATCTGGTCAACAGGAGAACTGACACCCTCCTCGACCACGCATGCCATCCGAATCTGTCGGCCCTACCCGACATCCCGGATCTCGTCGCGCTCTGCGTGCCCGCGCCGTTCGTCTCGGACGTTGTGGACGAAGCACTCGCACTCGGCGTCCGCGGCTTCCTCGGCATCACATCCGGTGTTCCCGCCGAAGCCGAGCTCGCGAACCGGATCCGGAGCGCCGGAGCGCGGCTCGTCGGCACCAACAGCCTCGGCATCTACGACAGCGCCACCGACCTCTCCCTCGCGTGGGGTCGGTTCACCCCCGGTCCGCTCGCCATCGTCTCGCAGAGCGGGCAGCTCGGCTCCGAACTCGCCACACTCGGCGCCCGGCACGGGGTGGGGGTCTCCCGATTCGTGTCGATCGGCAACCAGTCCGACGTCACCGCCGCCGAACTGCTCGCCGACCTCGGCAACCACGATCCGACCCGCGTGATCGCCCTGTACCTCGAAAGCTTCAGCGACGGCGAATCACTGTTCCGGACCCTGCGCGCCCTCCGGGACACCGGACGGCCGACGCTGCTGCTGACGGTGGGCGCCAGCGCGGCGAGCACTCGCCTGGCCCGTTCCCACACCGGGTCGCTCACGTCGGCCACCGACGTCGTGGACGCGGCGTGCCGCGCGGCCGGCGTGCTCCGGGTGAACACCCCCGACGAGTTGATCACCGTGGCCCGCGCTTTCCTTACCACCACCGTTCCTGCAGGCAACCGTGTGGCCATCGTCGGCGACAGCGGCGGTCAGTGCGCGATCGCCGCGGACGTGACGAGCGCGAGCCCACTCACCGTCCCGGACCTCTCGCCCGCACTCACCGAATCCCTTGCCGCGCAACTGCCACCGGGTGCGGCCAGCGGCAACCCCGTCGACCTCGCCGGCGCCGGGGAGCAGGACCTGGGAAGCTATGCGAGCGTCGTGGAAGAACTTCTCCGTGCCGACGAGTCCGACGCCGTCGTGCTGACCGGATATTTCGGCTGCTACTCACGCGACGCCCCCGGCCTCGCCGAGCGTGAAGCGGCCGTCGCCGAACAGATCGGGCGGGTGTCCGCCGAGACCGGAAAACCCGTCGTGGTGCACACAATGGCTCCGGAATCGAGTACCGCACAGGCATTGTGGCGGCACGGCGTGCCCGTGTACGACACGATCGATTCCGCGGTCCGTGCGCTGGGCGGGCTGTCCCGCCTGCGACCGCCTGGACCGTCGAAACAGACTCCCCCCGAGACTGTTCCGCACGTTCCGCTGCGCGCCGGATACTGGCCTGCGCGTGAGCTTCTCACCGAATTGGGCGTCACCTTTCCCGACGGCGGAGTGGTACACACCGCCGAGGAAGCCCGCCAACTGGCCGGTCGTCTACGGGCCCCCTTCGTCCTCAAGGCGAGCTGGCTCGAGCACAAGAGCGAATCGGGCGGCGTCGTGGTCGGTATCGACGGCCCCGAGGAGTTGGTGTGCACTTTTCACGCGATGCGCGCACGGCTCGGCGACGGCGACTACGTCGTGGAGGAGCAGGACACCCGGCAGGACGTCGTGGAGATCCTCGTCGGCGCACGCCGTGATCCCGACCTCGGTCCCGTGATCGTGGTGGGGGCCGGCGGCACCGAAACCGAAGTGCTCCACGACATCCGCCTCGAAGCCGCGCCCGTCGACCCCGCGGATGCTCACGCGATGCTCGAAGGCCTGCGCTGCCTGCCGCTTCTCCAGGGGTGGCGGGGGCGGCCCGCGGTGTCGGTCGACAGCCTGGTCGAGGTGATCACGGGTGTGTCCCGGTTGATTTCGGTGCGCACCGACATCGCCGAGATCGAATTGAATCCCGTCCGCGTCGCCCCGGGCGGAGCACTGACGGTCGACGCACTCGTCGTGGCCGCCGACCCGTCCCCCGCCCCGTGAGTCCACAGCCCGCGACAGCAAGGAGAAGAATGCGATGACTCAGACCCACTCCCCCGGCCTCGTCCCGAACACGGCCGACGAATTCCAGGATCGTGTCGCCGTCGTGACGGGTGGCGGCTCCGGTATCGGACGCGCTGTCGCGGTGCGGTGGGCGGCGGCCGGTGGAACCGTCGTCGTCCTCGGTCGCAGGCAGAATGCGCTGGAGGACACCGTCCGGTTGGCCGAACGCGTCGGCGGGAAGGCAGATGCGGTGGTGTGCGACGTACGGGACGCCGACGCCGTCGACGTCGCGATCGACGGGGTGGTCGATCGCCACGGCCGGCTCGACGCGCTCGTCAACAACGCCGCCGGCAACTTCGTGGTGCCCAGCGAGGATCTCTCTCCGGGCGGGTGGAAGGCCGTCGTGGACATCGTCCTGAACGGCACCTTCCACTGCACCCGCGCGGCCGGCCGCCACATGCTCGCCGCCGGCCGCGGCACCGTCCTCAACACCATCGCCAGCTACGCCTGGCACGGCCATCCCGGCACCGTGCACAGCGCCGCGGCCAAGGCGGGGGTCGTCGCGATGACGCGCACCCTGGCCGTGGAATGGGGTGGTCGCGGTGTCCGGATCAACTGCATCGCACCCGGACCGACCGAGACCGAAGGTGCCGGTGCCGCGTTGTGGCCCACCGAACAGGATCGCGCCCGGGTACTGTCCAGCGTCCCCGCGGCCCGCTTCACGACGCCGGAGGAGGTCGCGGAATCCGCCGCCTTCCTGCTCAGCGACCGGTCCGGGTACGTCACCGGGGAAGTCCTCGTCACGGACGGCGGCCAGTGGCTCGGCAAGTCGGTATACACCGATTCGCGAGCGGCGGCGCGATGACCACCACGATCGACACCGCCTGGGACCGCGACTCGATCCTCGTCGGCGGCGACTGGATTCGCGTCCCGGACGGCACGGACGTGCACGACCCGGCCACCGAAGCCGTGATCGGCAGATCCGCATCGGCCGGTCCCACCGATGTCGATGCGGCCGTCGCGGCGGCGCGCTCCGCCGTAACTCTCTGGGGCGCGCGCACTCCCGAGCACCGGGCCGAGAAGCTCGAGAACCTCTGCGCCGAGCTGCGGGCCAGGAGACAACTGCTCGTCGACACCACGGTCGCGGAGGTGGGAGCCCCGGTCACCGTGGCCGAGGATGCGCACATCGACCTCGGCATCGAGATCCTCGAGTCGTATGCCAGGCTGGCCCGCGACCTTCCCTTCCGGGAACAGCTGGGTCATTCCCTGCTGCTGCGTCGACCCGCGGGCGTCGTCGCCTGCATCACGCCGTGGAACTACCCCTTCTACCAGCTCGCGGCCAAGGTGGGGGCCGCACTCGCGGCGGGATGCGCCACCGTGGTCAAGCCCGCCGAACTCACCCCGTTGTCCACCTACCTGTTCGCCGATGCCGCCCTCGCCGCCGGACTTCCCCCGGGCGTCGTGAACCTGGTACCGGGCAGCGGTCGAACGGTCGGGGCGGCACTCGCCGGACATCCCGGCGTCGACGTGGTGTCCTTCACCGGCTCCACCGCCGTGGGCCGGGGCGTCGCACACGCGGCCGCGGAGTCGCTGAAGCGCGCGTGCCTCGAACTCGGCGGCAAGTCGGCGAGCGTGGTGCTGGACGACGCGCCCCTGCACGGGGCGGTCACCGCGACCGTCGACGCCGCGATGCTCAATTCCGGTCAGACGTGTAGTGCGTGGACCCGGCTCCTCGTGCCGCGCGCCCGGTACGAGGAGGCCGTCGCGCTCGCCGCCGACCACGCCGACGCGCTGCGCGTGGGCGATCCGCGGGACCGCGCGACGCAACTCGGCCCGGTGATCTCCGCCGCGCAGAGACGATCGATCGTCGAGACCGTCGACGCCGCGATCGCCGGTGGGGCCCGACTGGCCGCGGGGGGCACCGGCCTTCCGGACGGCCTCGGACGTGGCCACTACCTGCGACCGACCGTCGTCGCCGATGTCGGACCGCACGACCCGATCGTGCGCGAAGAGATCTTCGGACCGGTGCTGGTCGTCCTCCCGCACGGCGGCGACGAGGACGCGGTCCGGCTCGCCAACGACAGCGACTACGGACTCGGCGGAGCCGTGTGGTCGGCCGACCCGGAGCGGGCGCTCGGCATCGCGGCCCGGATGGACACCGGTCAGGTCGACATCAACGGCGCCGCGTTCAACCCCGAGGCGCCGTTCGGCGGCTGGAAGTCGTCCGGTCTCGGCCGGGAACTCGGCCGGGCCGGCATCGAGGAGTTCACCGAACTGACGGCCGTGCAGCGCTGACCACCGCACCCCACAACCCACACAGCTACATCGGAAGCGAAGGAACCCCTATGACCACCACCAATATTCCTGCCTGGCCCCTGACCGACGAGCAGAAGCAGATCATCGAGCTGTGCCGCGACTTCGCGCAGAAGGAGATCCGGCCCCGCGGACGGGAGGTCGACGAGGCGGATGTCGTCACCCCGGTCGACATCTTCGCCAAGGCAGCCGCGGTGGGCATCACCGACTTCATGATCCCCG
>JBCEBZ010000473.1:0-2772 GCA_039206675.1 Rhodococcus sp. (in: high G+C Gram-positive bacteria)
TACCCGTTGGCTACTATTCTCGTCACACCGAATGGATCGTCCGCCGCGGCGTTTTCTCGACCATTCCGTGGAAGTCCCACACCACCCCTGAACGAGGTAAACATGAAGGCTCGACGGTTAGTTCTCGGCATTCTCGGCTGTGCCGCCCTTTCGATGGCGTCCGCGCCCTCCGCACAGGCGGCGACGATCTTCGACTTCCTTCCCCCGGAGATCGCGTCCCTGATTCCCAGCGGTTCGGCCGACGCAGTGAACCCCCTGCTGCCGCCCGCGCCCGCCGCGCCGGCAGCACCCGCGCCCGCGCCGCAGGTCGCACCGGCGCCACAGGCAGCGCCCGCGCCACAGGCCGCGCCCGCACCGCCGGCTCCCGCACCGCGCGCCGGCTACAAGAACTGCACCGAGGCCCGCAACGCCGGCGTCACGCCGATCTACCGCGGCCAGGACGGTTACGCGCCGCACCTCGACCGCGACAACGACGGCATCGCCTGCGAATAGCCGATCTCCGGCGGGACACGCCCGACGTGCCGGTGTCGCCGTTCTCCATGCGCAGTGGGGCGCTCGGCACTAAGTTCGGCGATGACGGTGTGAGGTTCAACGCGAGGGGGCGGTCCGGCATGGGCAGGACACATTTCAGGGTTCGGACGCTGGGCGCGGTCGCGCTGACCGGGGGTGCCGCACTCACCGCGCTCACCACGGGCGCAGGTACGGCCGGGGCGGACGTTCTCACCGAGATCAACGGCTGCAGGATTGTGGCGAATCCGAGCCCGGACGATCGCACGAACTGCCCGGGCGCGGATCTGAGTTCCGCGAACCTGGCGGGCCTGAACCTGAGCTTTGCCGACCTGTCGGGCGCGAACATGAAGCGGGCGAACCTCACCGGCACGAACTTCGCCGCAGCGAATTTGTCGTACGCCGACCTGAGCGATGCGAACATCACCGGCACGAACTTCACGGACTCGCAGCGCAACGCGGTGATCCTGTACAGCACGGACATCGACATCTTCGGCACGATCGTCGGGGACATGAACATCACGACCGAGCCCGAATGGTCCACCGACGCCCACGAGCGCGCACTCGCCTCGGTCGTGCCGGTGACACCGCAGGTCCCGTTGCCGTAATTCACTCCCCACCCTCCACCCGGGCCGCGCACTTGCGCGGTCCGGGTTTTTCGTGCCCACCCTTGACATTGGATACTTTCACTATCCATTATTAGATAGTTCCGATATCCAACCTTGGGAGGCGCCAGATGACGACGATCGAACCCGCCCGTTCGACGCACGACCACGAAGGCGAACTGGTGGTCTTCCTGATCGGGATGACCATCAACCGGCCGTGGCGTCCCGACCTGTGGCTGCCCACCCTTGCCGCGATGCCGCGGATGCTGCGCGAACTCTCGGAGGACCCCGATTCGGGTCTGCTGGGTTACCGCCTGACCTTCGAGGGACGCGGCCCGACGGTGATTCAGTATTGGAACTCCGTCGACAAGTTGTACGCCTACGCCAGTGACAGTCGAGCGAAGCATCGCCCGGCCTGGGCCGCGTTCAACCGGCGAGCCCGCAAGGCGCCCGGTGCCGTCGGCGTCTGGCACGAGACGTATCCGGTGGACCGCGCCGAGTCGATCTACGTCGGCACGCCGGCGATGGGCCTGGCCCGGGCCACCACACGTATTCCCGTCGCACGGAAGTTCAGCGCCGCACGCGACCGACTGTTGCGCAGCGGTATCCACGAACACTGATCGAATTCAGGAGCTGACATGGAACCCTTGATTGCCCTCGTCGCCGTCACTCTCGCACTGCTCGCCGCGGGCGCGGCCGGTGTGCGCCGGTTCCGGCCGTGGCCTGTCGCCCTGCGGGGCGGACTCGCGGCCATGTTCACACTGACCGGCATGGCCCACTTCTTCGGACTGCGTGCGGAACTCGTGGCGATGGTTCCGCCGTCGCTGCCGAACCCGGGACTGCTGGTGACCGTGACCGGTCTGCTCGAGCTTGCCGGCGCCGCGGGACTGCTGATCCGGCCCACCGCGCCGTGGGCCGCCGGGTGCCTCACCGCCCTGCTGATCCTGATGTTCCCGGCGAACGTGTACGCCGCCGTGGAGGGACTGTCGACGGGGCCGTTCGAAGCGCTGCTCCCCCGCACACTCCTGCAGGTCGTCTTCCTGTCGGCGACCCTCGCCGTCGTGATCTCGTCCGTGCGGGGACGTACTACGGAATCGCCCTCCGCAGCCCACTCGCTCGCAACACCCGGCGTTGCACTCCCGCCCGCACCGCATCCTCGGTCCCGATGATCCGCACGTGCTTCCGCGCCCGGGTGATCGCGGTGTACAGCAATTCGCGGGTCAGCAGCGACGACGCCGCACCCGGCAGCACCACGGACACGGTGTCGTACTGGCTGCCCTGACTGCGGTGAATCGTCATCGCATAGACGGTCTGCACCGCGGACAGATGCGTCGGATGCAACAGGAACGGTTCGCTCCCCCGCGCGAACGCGGCGAGAAGTTCGTCGTCGTCCCGGCGCACGATCACCCCGGTGTCGCCGTTGTAGATCTTCGTTTCGTGATCATTGGCAGTCACCATCAGCGGCTGGCCCGGATACCAGCGATCCGGGTGCAGTCGCTGTCCCGCCGACTCCCCGATCCACTCCATCGCCTGCCGCGCCCACCGCTGCACCCCGTACGGACCTTCCCGATGCGCGCACAACAGCCGGTGTTTCTCCGAATGCTGTAGTGCAGCCGAGGCATCGCCGGATTGCGCGGCATCCGTGACGGCGGCCGCCGTC
>JBCEBZ010000474.1:0-11081 GCA_039206675.1 Rhodococcus sp. (in: high G+C Gram-positive bacteria)
TGCCGCCCATCCCGATAAACACCGACGCCGTCCCGTCCCGCATCGCCCGGATCGACTCGACCGCATCCCACCCGTGCGTGCGGGGCGAGCGGATCCCGAACTCCGTATCCAGGGCTTGCAGGAAGGATTCGGGCATCTTCTCCCAGATCCCCATCGTCCGGTCACCCTGCACGTTCGAATGCCCCCGCACCGGGCACACCCCGGCCCCCGGTTTGCCGATCATCCCCCGCATCAACAACAACGCGACCGCGTCCTGGATGGTCGCCACCCCGTGGGTCTGCTGGGTCAGCCCCATCGCCCAGCAGATGATCGTCTTGTCCGAGGCGATCAACGCGGCGGCGGTGTCCTCGATCTGCGCCCGGGTCAGCCCCGTCGCCGCCACCACGGTGTCCAGGTCCACGGTGCCGCGGATGTGCGCCGCCCACGCGTCCCACCCGGCGCAGTGCTCGCGCAGGAACGCATGATCGAGGACCGAACCGGGGGCGCGGTCTTCGGCGTCGAGGAGCAGTTTCGCCAGGCCCTGGAACAGGGCCTGGTCGCCGCCGATCCGGATCTGCAGGAACTCGTCCGCAATGGCCACACCGTCGCCGACCACCCCGTGCACCTTCTGCGGGTCCTTGAACCGCAACAACCCCGCCTCCGGGAGCGGGTTGATCGCGATCACCCTCGCCCCGTTGGCTTTGGCTTTTTCCAGGGTGGAGAGCATGCGGGGGTGGTTGGTGCCCGGGTTCTGGCCGGCGATCAGGATCAGGTCCGCGTTCTCGATGTCCGGGACCGACACCGACCCCTTGCCGATGCCGATCGTCTCCGTCAACGCACTCCCGGAGGATTCGTGGCACATGTTCGAGCAGTCCGGCAGGTTGTTCGTCCCGAACGCCCGGATCATCAGCTGGTACACGAACGCCGCCTCATTGCTGGTGCGGCCGGAGGTGTAGAACACCGCCTCGTCCGGCGACCCCAAACCGCGCAGTTCGCCGGCGATCAACCCGAACGCCGCGTCCCAGCCGATCGGCTCGTAATGGGTGGCGCCGGGCAGCAGCACCATCGGATGCGTCAACCGGCCCTGCTGGCCCAGCCAGAACTCGGTGCGTCCCAGCAACTCCGCCACCGAATGGGCGGCGAAGAACTCCGGGGTCACCGTGCGGGTGGTGGCCTCCTCCGCGACCGCCTTCGCCCCGTTCTCGCAGAACTCCGCCTGCTTACGGTGCCCCGGAGTCTCCGGCCACGCACAGCCCGGGCAGTCGAACCCGTCACGCTGATTCAACTTCAGGAAGGTGCGGGCCGTGCGCACCGCACCCATCTGCTCGAGCCCACGCCTGAGCGACACCAACACCGCAGGAACACCTGCCGCATAGGACTTCTCGTGCGTAACGACGACATCTTCCTCGTCGCTGTCGTGCATGGGTGCGGGCATGGAGGTGCTCCTGGGTTTGATGTCGGGTCGCAGAACTGTCGGCCGAAGTCAGTACTGTTCGGTGTCGACGAATTCGCAGATGCTGGTGGCGGGCGTATCGACGAAGCCTGCGCGTGAGACGACCTCGCGAAGAGCGGGATCGGCGAGGAACTTCTCGGCCGAAGTGCGGTCGGGGAAGTCGGTCAGGACCGTCACGTCGTTGCCGGTGCGGTAGATCCGGTGGCCGGTGGCTCCGTGGGCCCGGCGGTTGTCCTGGTGTCCGCCGAACACGGACCGCCAGACGTCGAAATCGCGAACCCGGTGCCGGGTGATGAGCGTGATCACGCGTGCCGGATTCCGGCCGGGTGGGACACCGGTGCGCGGTGTCCCAGACGTTCGGTCTTGGTCTGCAGGTAGCGCACGTTGTCGGAGGTCGGTTCGATGTGCAGGGGAGTGGTCCGCAGGATGCGGGTGCCGTACGCCGCCAGCGCCGACTCCTTGTGCGGGTTGTTCGACATCAGGTTGACGGAACGAATCCGAAGATCCGCCAGAATTTTTGCCGCCGTACCGAAGTCACGGGCGTCGACGGGCAGGCCGAGGGCGGTGTTGGCGTCGACCGTGTCGTAGCCGCGTTCCTGCAGGCCGTAGGCTCGCAGTTTCTGAACCAGTCCGATCCCGCGTCCCTCGTGACCGCGCAGATAGACGACCACGCCGGCGCCGACGCGGGCTATCTCGGCAAGAGCCTGGTCGAGTTGGGGGCCGCAGTCACAGCGCTGGGAGCCGAAGACATCGCCGGTCAGGCATTCGGAGTGGACCCGGACCAGGACGTCGTCCTGGTCCGCGACGTCGCCGAGGGTCAGGACGAGGTGTTCCGTGCCATCGCCCTCGGCGACCGCGACAGCGTCGAAGATCCCGTTCGGGGTGGGAAGGCGAACGGCGGGGCTGGACGCGATGGGAGCCTTCCACCGGCGGTACCGGACGAGATCGGCGATGGCGAGCTTGTGCAGGCCGTGCTCGGCACAGAACCCGTCGAGATCCGCGCCGCGGGCCATGGTGCCGTCGTCGTTGACGATCTCGCAGATGGCGCCGACCGGACGCATTCCGGCCAGAGCGGTCAGGTCGACCGCCGCTTCGGTGTGACCGGGGCGTTCGAGCACGCCGCCCGGTCGGGCCCGCAGCGGGAACACGTGCCCGGGCCGGGTCAGCTGTTCGGAGCGGGTGTCCGCCGCCGCGAGGAGCCGGATGGTCCGGGCGCGGTCGGCCGCCGAGATGCCGGTACTCACGCCGTCCCGGGCGTCGACGCTGATCGCATAGGCGGTGCCCTTCGGGTCCTCGTTGTCGGTGCACATCGGGGGCACCCGCAGCGCGTCGAGTCGGTCACCCGCCATCGGCACGCACAGCACCCCGGAACCGTGCCGGATGGTGAACGCGACGAGTTCCGGTGTCGCACATTCGGCGGCGAAGATCAGGTCGCCCTCGTTCTCGCGGTCGTGATCGTCGACGACGACCACGGCGCGTCCGGCAGCGATTTCGGTGAGGGCACGTTCGACGTCGGCGACGAACTCCGGCATCGAGGTCGGAACGGTCTCGAACAACTGCTCGGTCATCGCCGCTCACCGCCCGAGACGGCTGGTGTCGCGACGACGTCGACCACCGGGTCCACGCGGCCGCTCGATTGGTCCTTCGGACGGCGCCGAACTCCGGGAAGCATGTAGGTGAGCATGTACACCACCGCGGCGACGGCGAAGCCGACGACGTAGGTCAGGTCGCCCCATTCGGGGTGGTGGACGGTGACCCAGCCCTGGTAGAAGGACAGGTTCCAGAACGGGACGGAGGCGACGACACCCGCGACCCAGGCGACGAAGCCCCAGTTCAGGACGCGCGTCTCGTCGTACAGCTCGTCGACGCGCGACTTGTCCTTGCGTCCGCCCACGAAGTAGTCGAGGAGCAGTGCCGCACCGAACGGCGCGATCAGGTAGGCACCGAGGAACAGGAAGTTCTTGAACTTCGCTTCGAACCCCGCACCGGCCCAGAGGCTGATGATGTAGGCGACGACGCAGATCACGATGACGGCCGTGCGGCGGCTGACCGGGATCCGCAGCGTCTGGACGGAGATGGCACCGCCGTAGACGTTGAGGAAGTTCTGGGAGAACGACGACAGCAGGACGACGATCAGCGCAACCGGAGCCCATGATCCGGTCAGGCGGGCGAGGGCCGCGATGGGATCCTCACCCGAGACGGCCGAGCCACCGAGCAGTGCGCCGGCGATGCCCAACCAGGTGAGCGTGATGAAGTTGCCGGCCAGGGTGTAGGCGCCGGCCCGCTTGGCGGTGCCGTCGTCGTCGGGAAGGTAGCGCGAATAGTCGGACGCGAACGGCCACCAGGCGATGAGGAACGACAGGAAGAAGCCCGCGAAGGTGATCCACCCACCGGTGCCGCCGATGTAGAACGGCGCGTCGGGGTTCGCGTCGAAGCCGATGGCGTCGCTGTTGGTCACCGAGACGACGGTGATCAGAACGAATCCGAAGAACAGCACGAACGACAGGATCTTCTGCAGGAAGTGGATCATGTTGTACCCGAAGACGGCCACCACCAGCTGGATGCTCACGAGCACCAGGGCGGACAGCCAGAACGGGATGCTGGGCGCGAGTTCGTGCAGTGCCTGGGCGCCGAGGATGATCGTCACCGCGGCCCAGCCGATGCCGGCGAAGACGTTGATGTACGCCACCGGGACGAAGTTGCCGAAGAACCCGAGCGGGCCCCGCGACTGGATCTGCTGCGGCACACCGAGGCGGGCGCCCATCTGCGACAGGATGCCCATCACGGCCGCGCCGACCAGGGAGCCGAGCACGATCGCGGTCACCGCCGAGGTCAACGAGAGCCCGAAGCTGACGGCCGAGAAGCCGAGCACCATGATCGGGAAGTTCATGCCGGCGGCAAACCAGATGGAGAACTGGGAGCGCGCGGTGCCGTGGCGTTCGGCGTCGGGGATGTGGTCGACACCGTACGGCTCGATCGCGGCAACTTTGCTGCGGTACTTGCGGTCTTCGGTGTCTGCTGAGGGAGTCTGAGACATGAGAACCTCTCTGATTGCCATGATGTATGGCAGAGGACGTTGTGCAGATCACTGTGCAGAACCATTGCGACGAAGTCAACCCCGAGAACTCAATCGTCACATTGAGCAACTTGTCTGCAATGCGAATCGGCGCAGTTCCGGGCGAAGTCTTGACGGGTGAGGCCGAGAAGTAATTAAATGGTCAAGCTGCCATGCAAGATGTCAGTATGTCCCGCATCGAGGAGTGAAGATGGTCGTCGCGTCGACCCGGAAGCTTGTGACCGCCAATTTCCAGGAGCAGGTGGCCGACGGACTCCGGCAGATGATCATCAGCGGTGAGCTGGGCCCGGGTGACGCGTTGTCGGAGGTGAACCTGGCCGAGACGTTCGGCATCAGCCGCACGCCGGTGCGCGAAGCCCTCAAACAGCTGCAGATCGAGGGTCTGGTGGAGATTCGATCCCGGGTCGGCACCTTCGTCGCCGCGCCGTCCCGCCGCGAGGTCAACGAGTTGTTCGAGATGAAGCAGCTACTCGAGGGAGCGGCCGCGCGGTTGATGGCTGCGCGCGGAAACATCCCCGAACTGGAGGCGATGAAGTCGAACGTCGCCGATGCCGACGCGGCCGTCCTCGCCGGTGACACGGTGCGGTACGCCGAGTTGGTGCGCGAGTTCCACGAAATTCTCATCATCGGCGCCGACAACGGCAAACTCGCCACACATTACCGAATCCTGATGAACCAGTTGGCATACGGGCGTCTGGTGAAAACATCGCTCGCGCAACCCGGTCGTTCACTCGATTCCGAGCGTGAACACCACCGCGTGCTCGACCTCATCATCGCCAAGGACGGCACCGGCGCCGAGCGGCTCATGCGCCAGCACGTCCAGGCAAGCCATCACGCGGTGATGGCCGGACTGGACGGTGCCGGCCCGACGAACTGATCGGCGTTGCACACACCTGCGGGCCCACCTGTTTCGGCAGGTGGGCCCGCAGTGTCGTGCGTGCCGGGCGAGGACCGATCACCCGAGCGGGGTGAGCGAGCCTCCGTCGAAGAACTTGCCTGCGCTGTAGATCATCGGCGTCTCCTCGGTGGTCGCCGCGTGCAGGACACGGCAGATGAACACGGTGTGGGTGCTCGCCTGCAGCCGTTCGCGGATCTCGACCTCCATCTGCGCGCTGCTGAGGTCGATGAGCGGACTTCCGAAGGGGCCGGGCTGCCAGTTCAGGCCTGTGAACTTGTCTTCGGATTTGGACGCGAACCGGTTCACGACGTCGACCTGGGCGGTGGACAGGATGTTGATGGCGAGGTGGTCGGACCGGAACAGGCAGTCGTGGGTGTTCGACGTGCGCTGCACACACACCATCACCGTGGGAGGGTCGAGCGAGATACTGGCGAAGGCGTTGACCGCCAACCCCTTCGGCGTGTCACCGTCCATGGCGGTGATCACGGTGACGCCGGTGACGAACTGGCGGTTGACCTGCTTCATCAGGTCGATATCGGCCCTGGGCTGCTGAAGCTGCGACATGATGTGTACTCCGTGTAGTTCTGCTGTAGTGATCTTGCCGGGGTGGTGTGTCGGTCAGTCCTGGCCGACCGTGATGATGCCGAGGGCGGACAGGAGTGCGCGGGGGTCCCACGTCACGAATTCTTCGATGATGGCGTCGCCGTCGAAGCGGGCGAACGTCGCGCCGCTGACCTCGACGCTCTTCCCGGTGGTGGGGATCCCGAGGAACGCGCCGGTGTGGTTGCCGGCACTGTGCCAGCGGATCGCCGCCCGGTCGCCCTCGAGAACGATGTCGTCGATCGTGGTCAACAGATCGGGGAACGCGGCACGCGTGGAGAGGATCGAGGCCTTGAAGGTGTCGCGATCCTGAGGGTGCCCATGGGTGCCGTGACGCTGGTATCCCGGGGCGAGCAGGGTGTCGAACGCGTCGACCTCACCGCGGTCCCAGGCTGCATCCCACACGGTCGTGATCAGCTTGCGGCGGGCATCGTAATCGGTCATTTCATGTGCTCTTTTCGGTCGGAAGCGAGTTCGGTCCAGAACGACACCGTCAGTCCGGCGACGATCACCAGGAAGGGGAGTGAGGTCACGATCACCGTGTTCTGCAAGGCGTTGAGGCCGCCTGCGAGCATCAGCACGATCGCGGTGACGCCGGTGAGTATGCCCCACAGAATGAGCATCCACCGGGCCGGGGTCAGCGAGCCGTTCGACGTCATCATGCTCAGCACATAGGTGTTCGCGTCGGCGCCCGACACGAAGAACACGATGACCAGCAGGATGGCGATCACGGATGTCACCGTGGAGAACGGATAGTGCTCGAGGGTCGCGAAGAAGGCGCTGTTGATGTCGACCGCGGTGCGCTTCGCGATGTCGCCGCCCTCGTACATGTCGATGTGGATGGCCGCGCCCCCGAACACTGTGAACCAGGTGAAGAAGACGACGCTGGGGACGACCAGAACTCCCATGATGAACCCGCGAATGGTGCGCCCGCGGGAGATCCGGGCGAGGAAGACGCCGACGAACGCGCCCCAGGACACCCACCAGGCGAGCATGAAGTAGGTCCACCACTGCATCCATTCCAGGTCGCCGAAGGCGGTGCCCTGCAGGCTCATCCGGAAGAAGTCGCTGGCCCACATGCCCATCGACTCGATGTACAGGTTCGCGACGAACACCGCCGGGCCGACGACCAGGATGAAGACGAACAGCGCGATCGCCATGGCGGTGCTGCACTGGCTGAGCAACTTGATGCCCTTGTTGACCCCGGTGACGGCGGACAGTGTGAACATGGCGGTGACGGCCGCGATGATCATCACCTGCGACACCGAGTTGACCGGCGTGCCGAACAGTGAGGCGAGTCCGTTGTTCACCTGCAGCGCGCCGAGGCCGAGCGAGGTGGTGGTGCCGAACAGCGTGGCGAACACGGCGAGGACGTCGATCGTCTTGCCGATGGGGCCGTTCACCCGCTCGCCGAGCAGGGGATAGAACAACTGACTCACCAGAGTCCGGCGACCCTTTCGGTGCGTCGAGTACGCGATGGCCAGGCCGAATACCGCGAAGATCGCCCACGCATGCACTCCCCAGTCGAAGTAGGAGTACTGCATCGCGCGCACGGCAGCGGCCGAGGTGCCCGGTTCCGCCAGGCCGTGCGGTGGCGAGGCGAAGTGTGAGATCGGTTCGGCGACACCGTAGGAGATGAGGCCGATCCCCATCACCGCGCTCAGGATCATCGCCAGCCAACTCGGCGTCGAGAACTCCGGCCTCTCGTCGTCGGGGCCGAGGCGCATGTCGCCGGCCGGACTGAAGGCGAGGAACACCAGGAAGATCAGGATGCACAGGGTGACCACCAGATACGTCCAGCCGAAGGTGGACGTCATCCAGTTCAGCGACCCCGTGGTGACCTCGTTGAGGTTGTCGGTGAACACGACTGCCCAGACGACGAACAGCCCCGAGACCCCGACCGACGTCCAGAAGACGGTGCCCAGCCTGGTCCTACCGGGGAATCGGCCGCGCCCGGAGGCGGGAGCGCCTGCGTCGATTCCGGCGTCGCGCGCCGGTTCCGAGGTCGCGACGTCCGCGTCGGGGCCCGGCTTCTGATGTCGGTGGCTCGATGTGGGGGTCATGTGCGGGGACGTGCCGCCGCCCCTCTGCTCTACCATGCAACAGATTATGGGGCG
This sequence comes from Rhodococcus sp. (in: high G+C Gram-positive bacteria), assembly GCA_039206675.1. Taxonomy (GTDB): domain Bacteria; phylum Actinomycetota; class Actinomycetes; order Mycobacteriales; family Mycobacteriaceae; genus Rhodococcus_F. Next base: position 8,124 of record JBCEBZ010000474.1, read on the forward strand.
CGTCACATTGGCTGTCAATGGACAGTTCCCGTCGCGGGCGGCCCCGTATGCGGCGACCGCGCATATCGCGAGGTCGGAAGGCGGTAATCGCAGGCCAGTGAGCAATGTGTGGACGAGGTGCGCCCTCGGAACGGCAGGAGCTCTTGACCGGGGTGTGAGCTACGACTACTGTACGTTGCATGCAAGAGCGGATTGGGAATCGTATCGGGGACATTGGACTCCGCAAGTTGTCGCTCTATCGCGAGGACACCGTGACCGAAGCGGGGAAGGCCCCCGCACGTCCGGTATCTCGCGCCAGCGTCGCAGCCGTGGTCACAAACCCCTGGGTGGGCACGAGTGCCGACACCGACCTGTCGGCCGTGGTCGGCGCCATCGCGCCCCCACTCGCGAAGCTGCTGACCGATCGGCTCATCGAAGCACTCGGCGGAGTGGACGAGATCGAGGCGTTCGGCAAGGCCGCCATCGTCGGAACCGCCGGCGAGATCGAGCACGGCGGCGCGCTGATCCACACGCCGTATTTCGGGAACCTCGTCCGAGAGTTCCTGCAGGGCGAATCGATCATCTGCTTCGCGGACGCCCGGGCCGACGCCGGCACCGAACTCATCGTTCCGTTGTGGCACAAGGAACATGCCGCCACCCGAAGTCACTACCAGACCGTGAGCGCGCGAGTGCCCGACGCTCCGCGCGCCGACGAAATCGTCATCATTGCAGCGGCCTCGACCGGCCCCCGGCCGCACCCGCGCATCGGCGACCGTGCAACAGACCCCGCAGTCACCGCTCACACATTGGAGGCAGTCCTTTCATGAACGTTCGCAAGATCATCACGATCGTCGAAGAAATCCTGACCGAGGGCGGACGCCCGGTGTCGCCCGCCGCCCGTGTGGCGATCGTCGCCGCGGTGATCGAGAACCCGTGGGCAGGGCAGGGTTTCGTCGAAGACCTGGGTCCCGGGATCGACGACAACGCGTCCACCGTCGGCGCGCTGCTCGCGCCGAAGGTGATCGAGGCCCTCGGTGCGCCCGCCGAGGCCTACGGCAAGGCCGCGATCGTGGGCCTGAACGGGGAGATCGAGCACGGCTCGGGCCTGATCCACACCCTCAAGTTCGGTGACCACTTCCGCAAGGCCGCGAACGCCACCACCCTGCTGCCGGCCGTCGAGAAGCGCGGACCTGCCGGGATCGTGTTCGACATCCCGCTCAAGCACATCACCGACGCGACGATCCGATCGCACCACCAGACGATCGAGGTGCGCATCGCGGACGCCCCGCACCCGGACGAGATCGTGATCGCCTTGGCGGCCGCGTCGCAGGGACGCCCCCAGCAGCGGCTCGCACCGCTGACGACCGAGCAGTAGTCGGACCGTCACATGAGCAAGCCAACCATGGTGCTACTGCACGGCGTCGGGCTCGATCACACGATGTGGGAGCCCGCCGCCGCGCTGCTGGCCGAGCACTTCACGGTGATCACCCCCGACCTGCCCGGGCACGGCTCGCGACCGCCTGCCGCCGACGGCACCACCCTCGCCGACCTCGCCGACGGCGTGGTCGGGGAGGTGCCGCCGGGTTCGCACCTGGTGGGCTTCTCGCTCGGCGCGCTCGTCGCCCAGTTCCTGGCGCTGCACCACCCCGAACTGGTGGCGACCCTGACGTCGGTGAGTTCGGTGTGTCAGCGGACCGCCGACGAGCGCACCGCGGTGCTGGCCCGGCTGAACACCGCCGGTGCCGATTTCTCGGCGAGCGCCGCGGCATCGATCGCCCGGTGGTACGACGGTACCGATGTCGACGAACAGTGGATCGAGCGGACACGGAACACGTTGTCGGCGAACGATATATCATCGTTCGTCAACTGCTATCGGGTGTTCGCGACGGCCGACGCCGAGCTCGCGCCCGCACTGGGCGGGATCGGCGTGCCCGCGCTGGCCGTGACCGGGAGCGACGATCCCGGGTCCACTCCGGAGATGACACACCGGCTCGCGTCGGCGCTGCCCGACTGCCGGGCGGTGATCATCCCGAACGCGCGGCACATGCTTCCCATCGAGCGCCCGGACGCGTTCGTCGACAGCATCACCACTTTCATCGGAGAGCACGCACATGTCTGAGCAGTTGCACCACTACATCGGCGGAGAGCACGTCGCACCCAAATCCGGCGAGTACTTCGACAGCACCAACCCGGCCACCCGAGAGACGCTGTACCAGGCGGCCCGCGGCAACGCGGCAGACGTCGACCGCGCCGTCGCCGCCGCGAAGTCGGCGTTCGAAGACCCGCGGTGGCGTGACCTCAGTCAGACCAAACGCGGCCATCTGCTTCGCCGCCTCGGCGACCTCATCGCCGAGAACGCCGAGGAACTCGCGCGCATGGAGGTCCTCGACAACGGCAAACTCCTGCGTGAGATGCGCGGCCAGCTGGCCGGGGTGCCCGAGTATTACTACTACTACGCGGGATTGGCCGACAAGATCCACGGCGACTTCGTTCCGACGTCCGACCGCACGGTGCTCAACTACACCTCCCGTGAGCCGCTCGGAGTGGTGGGTGCGATCACGCCGTGGAACTCTCCGCTGACCCTGACCACCAGCAAGCTGGCACCCGCGCTGTGCGTCGGGAACACCGTCGTCATCAAGCCGTCGGAATACACGTCCCGGTCCGCGTTGCGCCTCGCCGAACTGACGGTGGAGGCGGGATTCCCGGCCGGCGCCGTCAACGTCGTCACCGGTTTCGGGGCCGAGGCCGGTCAGGCCCTGGTCGACCACCCGGACCTGGCGAAGATCTCGTTCACCGGCAGCACCGCAACCGGCGCGCGCATCGCGGCGGCGACCGCCGGCCGGTTCATCGGATCGACGTTGGAGCTCGGCGGGAAGTCGCCGAACATCGTCTTCGAGGACGCGAACGTGGCCAACGCCGCGATGGGTGTCGTCGCGGGCATCTTCGCCGCCGCCGGGCAGACCTGCATCGCGGGCAGCC
>JBCEBZ010000475.1:0-2770 GCA_039206675.1 Rhodococcus sp. (in: high G+C Gram-positive bacteria)
CTGCAGGTCCACGTGGAGACGGCCGTCGCGCTTGTCGATTCCGGTGAGACGGTGCAGCACGGTCGTCCGGATGTCGTGATCGGAGAGCATGGCGAAGTAGCCGGTGGCCGGGGAGGAGCCGACATCCGGGGCGACGGTGCGCTCGGGGGTGACGTATTCGATGGTCGAGGTCGACGGGAGCATCGCTTCGATGGCATCGAGGCTCTGGTGGCCGCCGTGATCGTCGTAGACGAGCACGGCGCCGACCGGTTTGACGGTTCCCGAGAGAATGTCCCAGGTGTCGACGGCTTCGTCGAGTCCGGCTTCGTCGCCGCTGATGTCCGGGATGCCGCCGTTGGCGAGGATGATCACGTCGAAGCCTGCGCGTTCCAGTTCACCGGCGCCCACGTAGTGGTTGAAGCGGAGATCGACGCCGAGTCGCTTGCACTCGTCGATACGCCAGTCGACGATCCCGATGAGGTCGCGGCGCCGAGTTGAAAGGGCAGCGAGTGCGATCTGCCCGCCCGCGCTGACGTTGGCCTCGAACAGGGTGACCAGGTGCCCGCGCTCGGCCAGCACCCGGGCGGCCTCGAGTCCAGCCGGACCGGCGCCCACGACCGCCGCACGTTTCTGGTGGGGAGCCGGCGAGATGGTCTGCGGCAGACGCAATTCCCGTCCCGTGGCCGGGTTGTGAATGCAGAAGGCCGACCCCGAGGTGTAGATCCCGTCGATGCACATGTTGGCGCCGACGCACGGACGTACCTGGTCGGCCTTGCCGGCCCGAACCTTGTTCGGCAGCTGTGGGTCCGCCATCAGTGCCCGTGTCATTCCGACGAGGTCGAGAAGGCCTTCGGCGATCGCATACCGCGCGGTCGCGACATCGGCGATCCGGGCAGCATGCATGACGGGCACATCGACGTTCCTCTTCACCCACCCGGCGAACTCGAGATGCGGCGATGCCGGAGTGTTCATGGGCGGGATGATCCGGGTGAGGTCGGCGTCGGTGTCGAGGAAGCCTCGGATGACGCTGATGAAGTCGATGCCCGCGTCGGTGACCGCGTGAGCGATGGCGAGTCCCTCGTCGGGGTGGATGCCGACGGCTCGTTCCTCGTCGAAGTTCATTCGGATACCGACGACGAAGTCGTCGCCCACCGCCTCGCGGACGGCACGGATGACCTGCAGTGGGAAGCGGAGGCGGTTCTCGAGTGATCCCCCGTACTGATCCTGTCGGGAATTGCGAGCCGGACTCAGGAAGTTGTCGATGAGGTGTCCGGCGTAGGCCGACAGTTCGATGCCGTCGAGTCCGCCCTCCTTGCATCGCAGTGCGGTCTCGGCGAAGTCCCGGGTGATCCGGTCCAGGTCGCGTTCGTCGGCCGGCCGGGTGAAGGCGCGGTGCGCGGATTCGCGGGTCGCACTCGACGACACCGCCGGTATCCAGTCGTGGATGTAGTTGCTGGTGCGGTGCCCGAGGTGGGTCAATTGCGTCATGACGGCCGCCCCGTGTTCGTGGACGTCGTCGGACAATGCTCGCAGCAGTGGAACCGCCTCGTCCTTGAACAGTTGCAGGTTTCCGAAGGATGGTGCGCTGTCCGGGCTGACCAGCGCGCTGCCGCCGATCATCGTCAAACCCACACCGCCGCGCGCCTTCTCGACGTGGTAGGCGCGGTAGCGGTCCTTGGGCAGCCCGTCCTCGCTGTAGGCCGGTTCGTGGGAGGTGCTCACGATGCGATTGCGCAGGGTGAGGTTCTTGATCGCGAAGGGGGTGAACAACGGGTCGCTCATGAGAAGTCGATACCTCCGGGCTGGGTGACGGGCGCTTCCCCGGGCTGTGCGGGGCGCTCGCCGATGCAGTTGGTGGCGACGAGTATGTGTCGCTCAATTCACATTGCGCGAGAGTTCGGTCCGAAGTTGTCCGAGGTGAGTTTTTAATCTATACCTGGTTTATGGCCGACCCACTCCTGGAGATTTCCGACCCCGACCGGGCGGCGCTGACTCGGATGGCGACCGCGCCGCGATCGACGCGCAGCCAGGCGGTGCGCGCGGAGATCGTGCTGGCGTGCGCGGAATCGAGCGTTGCGGAGGTAGCCCGCCGCACCGGGGTCGACCCTCACACCGCGATGAAATGGAAGCGGCGATTCCAGGCGGACGGAGTGGCCGGCCTCGCCGATGGCCGCCGCTCCGGCAGACCCGCCCTGGATGCCGAGGTCGCGCACACGGTGCTGACCCGGCCGCTGCTCGAAGCCCCGTCGGGCAGGTGGACGACCCGGTCGATCGCGGACGCCGCCGGATTGAGTCAGACCACGGTCAGCCGCATCCGCCGGACGGCATTTCCGAGGTCTCCGGACGGTGACTCGCCGATCGTGGCCGACCAGAGTGCCTTGCTGGCCTTCGTCTACGTCGGACCCGATCGCCGCATCCTGGGTCTGCATTCCCCCGCTGCCGCCGGCATGGCGTATCGCCCGCGCCGGTCGTCATCGGCGGCCGCGGTGACCGCTCCGCTGGAGACGGTCCTGTGTGCCTCGCTCGTGGCCGGGATCGCAGCACAGCGGCTGGTACCGGACGAGGCGACGACCGCGTTGTTTCGACGGGCGATCGAGGGGGCGCCGACGGATCGGACGATGACGTTGCTGCTGGACTTCACGCCCGACCCGGCGGCGGAGCGATGGCTCGCCCGCCATCCCCGCGTGGACGCGGTCGTCGTCTCGCCGCAGAGGTGGCTGGCCCAACTGCACATCCTGGCCGGGACGGTGGACTCCCGGCAGTTGCCGCAACTCCTGGACGTGCAACAGCA
>JBCEBZ010000476.1:0-11068 GCA_039206675.1 Rhodococcus sp. (in: high G+C Gram-positive bacteria)
ACTCCAGACCGACCCACCCGAGCACGACGCACCCCGCGAGGTGCTGCAGTCGATCCTGTCCGCACGTGCCTTGCGAGCGATGAAGGACGCCTGCACACGGCAGGCCGAATCTCTGATCGACAACCTGCTGGGTGGCGCGGCCGCCGGGGCCGAGATCGAGATCGACGGATACAACGACATCGCGGCCGTGTTTCCGGTGAACTTCTTTCCCGACGCGTCCGGCATCGACGAAGAGCAGCGGGAGAATCTGGTTCCCTACGCAGATCACATCTTCAACGCCCTGGGGCCGCGAAACGAACGGGTCCTGCACGGGGAATGCCGGAGCGAGGCACTCGCGGAATGGGCCACTGCGAAGTGTGCCCGGGAGTCGCTGAAACCCGAAGGATTCGGCAGCGAGATCTGGGCCGCCGCCGATCGCGGCGACATCATGCACGAACTGGCGCCGCTCCTCACGCGTTCACTGTTGTCGGCAGGTGTCGACACGACCGTCTACGGGCTCTCCGCGATGCTCTATGGATTCGCCACACATCCCGATCAGTGGGCGGCACTTCGAGAGAACCCCCACCTCGGACGCGTCGCGTTCGACGAGGCGCTGCGCTGGGAGTCTCCGGTCCAGATGTTGTTCCGCAAGACGTCGGCCGACGTCGAGATCTCCGGGACCGTCGTCCCGGCCGAGACCAGGGTGCTGGTGTGCTACGCCGCGGCGAATCGTGACCCGCGCCGCTGGGACCACCCTGATCGGTTCGACCTCGCGCGTGATCCTTCGGGGCACGTGGCCTTCGGGATGGGGATCCACCAGTGCGTGGGCCAGCACGCGGCGCGTCTGCAGGCCGAGTGCTTGCTCGAGGTTCTGGTGACCCGTGTGAAATGCATCGAACTTGCGGCACCCGTGCGTCGTTATCACAACAACACGCTGCGAGGATGGACGTCCATGCCTCTCCGGCTGAGTCTCGCCCAGATGTTCTGAGCGAGTTCGTGTTCGACTGCGCCATAAAGCGATTGAACGCTGGTGCCGGTTCGACGTACCTGGTTCTCGGCGAGGCGGGCACCGGCAAGACACATCTGCTGCGGAGCGCGATCGACGCGGCCCGCGGGCGTGGATGGACGTGCCGGTACGCGGCGGCGCACGAGTACGACCGCGACATCCCGTACGCGACGCTGCGTACTCTCGTAGGAGTCCAGGGCCACCGCACGGTGTCGAGCGACCCGAACGGTGTGACGGCGCTGTTGCGGACGATGACGGATTCGTCGCCGGTGGTCGTGGTCGTGGACGACGCGCACCTGGCGGACGAGGCCAGCCTCGTCGCCGTGACCCTTGCCGCTCGGCATCTGGCGGGCCGCCCGCTCCTCATGATCTTCGCCTCGCGGACTCGGCCGTGGATGACAGGTGATCGTCTCGTCGCGACGATCGGCCCCCTCGTGAGCGAGCGGGCAGGGACGATTCCCGAGCTTCGACCGGTTGAAGGGCAGGCCCTGCGCGATCTGGTCGAGTCGGTCCTCGGCGCCGTGCCCGACGAGCGACTGTCCGGGTATCTGACCGAGCGGACGCGAGGAAACGCGCTGCTGGTCCGAGAAACGGTGAACGCGTTGCACATTGCGGGTGCACTCCGGATCGACCAGGGAATCGGCTACCTGGTCGATGATTCCCCGCCGCGGTTCGCGCATCCTGCGGCGCTGCTCCGCCGGCTGTTGCCCCGGGATCACGCCGTCCGTGCACTGGGTCGTCTGGTCGCGGTATTCGGACGGGTGGACCTGGACTACCTTCCTCTCCTCGCCGAACTGGCCGGGAGGTCGCTCGACGACGTCCGGACCGTCTTCGACGCACTGGTCGCGAGCGGCGCCGTGGTGGCAACGGGGTCCGGATGGTACGAGTTCGGCCACCCGCTGATCGGTGACCTGCTGTGCGACGAGATCGGTCCGGCCGAGCGCCGCCGCGTCCATGCTGCGATTGCTGCGCGGATCGCGGACACCGACTGCGGGCTGGGCATGCCGGCCCGCGAGCGCGCCCGGCACGTCATCGAGGGCGCGGCGCGCGGCGACCGGGTTGCGGTCTCGGTGGCGTTGCGTGCCGCGGATCGAGCGCTGCGCACGTGTCCGCGCACGGCTGCCCGATGGTACGGCCGGGCGCTGGACCTGCTGCCTCACGCAGACGCCGCCGCCGGCGAGATACTCGGCAGGCAGTCCGCCGCGTATTGGAAGGGTTCGCGTCCGGCCCCGGCAATCGAAGCCGGAAGGAAAGCGCTCGGCGTTCTCGGGGCGGGTCGTTCCCGCGACCGCACCGTGGCGACGATCGTGCACTGTCATCACGTGATGGGCGATCCGCTGAGCGCTGCAGACCTGCTGGTCGCCGAGGTGGGGCACGCGATGGACCCCACGCCCTACCTGGCGCAACACGCGGCGATGTCGGCGCGCCTCGGTGACACGGATCAGGCGCGAATCCTGGCCGCGACGGCGTGGTCACAGGTGCGTGCGTCGACTCCGGCGGATCAGGTGATCGCCTACACGTACCTCGGTCACGTCGAGAACTCTGTCGGGACGTTCCCGAACGTGCTCGCGGCCGTCGATCAGCTCGAGAGACTGGGGACGGACGAGCGAGAACTCCCGGTGGGCACGCGTACGGCGGCGTTGGAGTCGGCTGCACACCACGCCGCAACGGCAGGCGCGACCGGTCGCGCGAACACGCTGCTCACCATGGCGGGTAGAGCCGCCGGCCCCGCCGGATTCGGAAATCTGGGCGGTCAGGCCGCACTGGTCCGCGCGCTCGCCGAGTTCACGGCCGGCGAATGGACCGCGGCGTCCGAGACGATCACCCGGGAGGCGGTCCATCTCGAATTCTCGGGTATGCGAGGCAATCTGGCCTGCCTGCGGAACATAGAGGTGCAGATCCTCACGGGCCGGGGTGATTTCCGGCGGGCGGCGTCCGTGCTGGCAGCGACGAAGCCGCCGGCCTCCTGCCGGATCGACCTCGCGATCTGGCAGGCATTGCAGGCGTCGGTCGACGTGGCGAGGTCCCGGCTCGGGGACGCCGTGCCGGTCCTGGAGCGACTGCGATCGGAGGCGGGAGTCCGCGGCTGGAACGAGGTCGCGGCCATGACGCACACGGCGCTGATCGACGCCTACCTGGCCCAGGGCGAGGTCGGTGCCGCCCGGCGCGTCGCAGACGAATTCCGCCGCCGTGCGGGGACAGTCGGTTCGCCGCGGGCCCGCATGGCATCGGGCATCGGCCACGCCCTGAGCTTCGGTGACGCGGACCGCGCTCGCGACGTACTTGCCGAGGCCGAGGAGCAGGGCATGCACTACCTCGCGGCGCAGGCCCACCATGCACTGGGCGTCGTCGACCGAGATGGCGCCGATCACCTCGAGGCCGCGTGGGCATCGTTCGAGAAGATGGACGCGACGCTCTGGCTGAAGCGGGTCGAGGCCGTCGGCAGGTCGCGCGGTCTCGTCCTCGGCAGGCGTGCGGACCAGGCGGGGGAGTCCGGGCACCTCAGCGACGTGGAGCGTCACCTCGTCACGCTGCTTGCCGATGGCCTGAGCAATCGGCAGATCGCCGAGATTCTCCGCTACAGCAGCAAGACCGTCGAGGCCTACCTCACCCGCCTCTACAAGAAGACCGGCTACACCTCGCGGGTCGAGCTGATCGTGGCCCACGAACGGGGCGGCGTCCTCAGCGGTAGGTGACCCAGGACCGGGGGAGATGACCGTGTTCGTTGAACGCCACGAGGGAAGTCCCCGACGAGCCGATCACGATCGTGGTGACGCCGGAATTGACCGCGACTCTGTTCAGCGCGAGCCATTGCGGGAAGCCGCCGCCCAGTAGCCGGGCAGTCACCCAGGCAATCGCGCCTGCGCTGGAGAAGACGACGCCGGTCTGCCCGCGTTCGAGCCCGTCGGCAACGCGGTCGAGGGATGCGTCGACTCGGGCCGTGAACGCACTGAACGTCTCGGCGTAGTCGGCGTCGTGGTCACCGGACGACCACCGTGTGGACGCCCGCTCCAGCAGCCGCTGGAAGACGCGGGAATCCGTCTTCGCCCGCGGGTCGTGTTCACCGTTCGCCGCCAGCAGGTCGCTCGCGTCGAACTCGTCCCAACCCGGATCGATATCCGCGTGCGTTCGGTCCCAGGCGGCCGACGTGTTTGCCTCCTGTGCCGTCTCCCGTTGGCGTTTCATGTTTCCGGTGACTGTCCGGGCGGGCTCGATGCCGCGACGATTCAGCTCGGTGCCGAGGGCTCGACTCTGTTCTCGGCCGCGCGGCGACAGACGGTCATAGTCATCGGTGCCGAAGGACGCTTGTCCGTGACGGACCAGAAGGACAACACTCATTCGGCGGACGCTAGTTCAACCGACGCCCCGCGGCATACCCTTCTCGGCCGGTCTCCGCACACTCTAGGGAGATCCCTATCGGCCGTCCGCCGTGGTGCCGGTACCTCTAGATTCAGAGCATGGACATGCGGCAGATGGAGTACTTCCTCGCTGTTGTCGACTGTGGCGGGGTCACCCGCGCCGCAGCGCAGCTGCGCGTGGCGCAGCCGTCGCTGTCACAGGCCGTGCGCAAGCTCGAGAAGGACCTCGGCGTCGAGTTGTTCCATCGCGTCGGCCGTGGCCTCGTGCTCTCGCCTGCCGGTGAGGCGCTCGTCGGCCCGGCACGCAGCATCCTGCGGGAAGTGGAATCGGCCGAGAACGCCGTGCGCGATGTAGGGGCGATGCGCGGCGGCCGGATCGACATCGCCTCGCTTTCGGACCTGTCGTCGGATCCGCTGTCGGTGTGGGTCGCGAAGTTCCGCCGGCAGTACCCCGACGTGCGGTTCCACATCGAAGATCGGGACGAGACCGCCGATATCGTGTCCCTGGTCCGGTCGGGGGCGTGTGAGCTGGGCATTCTCGCGCTGCCCCTCCCGACCGAGGACCTCGTCGGGGAAGAGTTGATCGATCAGCAGCTCGTGCTGGTGTGTCCGCCCGGCACCGACGCCCGGTGGCCGGACCCGGTGCCGATCGAGTCGTTGACCCGTGTTCCGTTCGTCATGGGCGAAAAAGGCACGGCCACGCGGGATTTCATCGACAGGTCGTTGCGGTTGCACGGCGTCGAACCCGACGTCGCGGTCGAGGTGCGTCAGCGTGGCGCGGTGCTGCCGATCGTTCTCGCGGGCGGCGGGGTGTCGATCCTGGCCCTGCGCAGCGGACTCGACGCGCTGCTGCGCGGCGGGGTGGTGCGTGAACTCTCGCCGCGGCTCACCCGTCGTATGGGAGTGGTCCGCCGTCCCGGCCGGATGACCCAGGCGTCCACGGAGTTCCTGGCGTGCGCCCGCGCGTCCTTCGAGGAATTCGCCGCGTCCGTCGCCGTGCACATGTCCTCCGGTGTTTCCCTCGTGGAGGCCGCGCAGTCGACGCGGGCCGAGTCCGACCGCCGGATTCGCGACGACAACGCGCGTGCCACGAACTCATAGGCAATTGCAGTATTTCTCCTACTTTTCTGGTCTTTGACCCGATCGATACTCGGGACTTCAATGGTGTGTACCTGATCACACCGTTGCGACGGGATCCGGATCGATCACCCAGAAGGTCGCCTTCGAGATCCGTCCGGACTGGTTCCTGCCACGCAGATACGTCGCGACGGTTCGTTTCCGAAGAGGCCCTATGACTCAGATATCGACGCCGACAACCGCATCGTCCCGGCGCACCAGATCGGCGCTGACCCGACGCGCCTGGATGATTACCGGACTGCTCGTCGTGTTCATGCTCATCAATTTCGCGGACAAGTCCGTCATCGCGTTCGCCGGCGTCCAGATCCAGAAGGATCTGGGCCTGACGCCCCAGCAGTTCGGCATGATCCAGAGCAGCTTCTTCTGGCTGTTCGCCGCCGGCGCCCTGTTCTTCGGCTGGCTTTCGTCCAAGGTGAGTATCCGATTGCTACTGGCCGGACTGATGCTGCTCTGGGTAGCCACCATGGTGCCCCTGACCGGCACCGTGACCTTCGGCGTCCTGGTGGCCTGCCGGCTCGTCCTCGGGTTCGCCGAGGGCCCGGCCTTCGCCCTCGCCAACCACGCCGTCCACTCCTGGTTCCCGCCGGAGAAGCGTGCCCTGCCGAGCAGCTTCGTCACCGCCGGATCCTCCCTCGGCGTCCTCATCGCTGCCCCCGTCCTGACCTGGATCATCGTCCGCTGGGACTGGCACGCCGCGTTCTACCTCCTGATCGCGGTCGGTCTGGTCTGGGTGGTCGCCTGGATCCTCCTCGGACGCGGCGCACCCGGCGAGACGACCGCCGAGACGTCCCCGGTCACGGTCGTCGATACCGTCGACGCCCCCTACCGGACGATCCTGCGCACCGGCACCGTGATCGGGATCGCGCTGCTGATGTTCTGCTCGTACTGGTCCACCACGCTCAAGGTGTCCTGGCTCCCCGTCTACCTCGAAGACGGTCTCGGCTACGACACCCTGACCACCGGACGGTTGGTCATGCTTCCCTACGGACTCGCGGCGATCGGGGCGATCGGCGCCGGGTGGTTCTCGAATCGCCTGGTCTCCCGCGGCGTCTCGCGGAAGGTCGCGCGCGGCTACCTGTCGGCCGGCCTGATCGCCGGCGCCGGAATCACCATGGTCGGGTTCACCGTGGTGTCGGCCGGGCTGCTGCAGATCCTGCTCGTGTCCCTGGCCTTCTCGCTCAACACCGCGGCGTACGGCGTGGCGTTGACGGCAATCGCCGACGTCGTGCAGTCCCGTAAACGCGGCATGGTCCTCGGCGGCCTCGGCGCGGTGTCGAGTGTCTCCGGCATGATCGCACCGCTCGTGCTCGGTTTCTCGGTCGGCCGGGCGGCCGACAAGATCTCCGGCTACGGCACCGGCTTCCTGATCAGCGGGATCCTGATGATCGTCGGTAGCGCGATCGCGGTGTTCCTGGTCAACCCCGAACGAGACATCACCCTCATCCGTCGGCGCGCAGAGGAGACAGCATGATCGACAAGCCCCTCGACGGTGTCCGCGTCATCGACTTCGGCCAGTTCATCGCCGCCCCCGCCGCCACCCAGGTCCTGGTGGACCTCGGCGCCGACGTGATCAAGATCGAACCGCTGCACGGCGAGTCCGCACGCGGAATCGGCGCACACGGTCGAGCGATGGTGGAGAACTACAACCGCGGCAAGCGGGCCATCGCGCTCGACCTCAAGGACCCGCGCGGTCAGGAGATCGCCCGCCGCCTGATCGCAGGCGCCGACATCGTGGTGCAGAATCTGCGCCCCGGCGTGATGGACACCCTCGGTCTGGGCGCGGAGGAGATGCGCACCGCGCATCCCCACCTCGTGTACGCGACGGTGAGCGGGTTCGGCTTGCACGGACCGTCCCGGAATCGTGCCGGCCTCGACATCGCCGCGCAGGCGGAGAGCGGCCTGATGTGGGTGACCGGCGAGCACGACGGCGAGCCGCAGAAGGTCGGCGCACAGATCGTGGACGCCGCCACCGGCTACGTCTGCGCCCAGGCCATCCTCGGTGCGTACATCAGGCGCCTGCGCACAGGTGAAGGCGACACCGTCGAGGTGTCACTGCTCGAGGTCGCCATTCATCTGCAGGCCCCGAACTGGGGCGCGTACCTCGCCACCGGCAGCGAACCACGGCGAATGGGCAACGGTCAGCCGACGGTCGCCCCGGCCGCCGACATCATGCCCACCAGCGACGGCAGCGTCGTCGTCTCCGCCTACTCCGAGGTCCACTTCCGGCGACTGTGCCGACTGCTGGGCCGGGCTGAACTCGCCGACGACGCCCGGTTCGCCGACAACGAGAGCCGGGTCCGCAACCGTCTCGCCCTGCTCACCGAGTTGCGCGCCGCGTTCGCGACCATGACGAGCGACGAGGCGATGGACGTGCTCGCCGCCAATGGTGTCGTCGCCGGGAGGATCAACACCTACCCCGAGGCGATGCGCAGCCCCGACGTGCAGGCCTCCGGGCTCTTCATCGAGGTCAGCCGCCCCGACGGCGTGCCGGCAACCGCTCTCGGCACGCCGTGGCACCTCGGGAGCGTCCCGAAGCTGCCCACGGCGGGTGCGCCCGAACTGGGGCAGCACACCGCCGAACTGATCGCCGAACTCGGCTACCCGACCGACACACTCGACGCGCTGGCCGCCGACGGCGTCGTCGCGCTCGGTCGCTGAAATCTGTTGACGGCGTTCACCGCCGACCCACTTTCGAAGGAATCACCATGCAACGCACCATCTTCACCGACGACCACCACGCCTTCCGGGACTCGGTCCGGCAATTCATCGCCAAGGAGATCACCCCGAACCTGCCCGATTGGGAGGCCGCCGGCGCCATCCCCCGCGACTTCTACAAGAAGACGGCAGAGATCGGGATCAACGGGCTGCAGGTGCCCGAACAGTACGGCGGCGGCGGCATCGACAGCTTCCTGTTCAACACCGTCGTCTACGAGGAAATCGGTTACGCCGCAGCCTCACTCGGCGGGTTCCAGGTGCACCTGAACACCGTGCTGCCGTACTTCCTCGAGTACGCCGACGCCGAGCAGCGCGACCGCTGGTTCCCCGGCTTCGCCGACGGCGGCCTCGTCAGCGCGATCGCGATGACCGAGCCCGGCATCGGCTCCGACCTGGCCGGCGTCGCCACCACCGCGGTGCGGGACGGCGACGACTACATCCTCAACGGCAACAAGACGTTCATCACCGGCGGCATCAACGCCGACCTGGTGATCGTGGTGGCGCGCACCTCGAAGGACCCCGAGAACCGCCGCAAGGGCCTGTCGCTGCTGGTGGTCGAGGGTGACATGCCCGGCTTCATCCGCGGTCGCAATCTCCACAAGATCGGAATGAAATCGTCCGACACCGCCGAGCTGACGTTCGACAACGTCCGCGTGCCTGCCCGGAACCTGCTCGGCGAGGAGGGCCAGGCGTTCGGCATGCTCGCCCACAACCTGCCGCAGGAACGGCTGTCGATCGCGATCACCGGTCTGGCCACCGCCACCGCCGCCGTGAACCTCGCGATCGAGTACGCCAAGGAGCGACTGGTCTTCGGCAAACCGCTGGCCGGCTTCCAGAACACCAAGTTCGTGCTCGCCGAGTGCGCGACCGAACTCCAGGCCGGGCAGGCGCTGGTCGACCAGGCACTGATCGCACTGGACGACGGCACCCTCACCCCCGCCGATGCGGCCAAGGTGAAGCTGTTCTGCACCGAGGTGCAGGCCCGGGTCATCGACAAATGCCTGCAGGTGCACGGGGGCTACGGCTACATGGCCGAGTACCCGATCGCCCGCCTGTACGCCGACGCCCGCGTCACCCGGATCTTCGGCGGCACCAGCGAGGTCATGAAGAGTGTCATCTCGAAGTCGATGGGGCTGTAGGCCATGCAGATCAAGGACATCAACGCCGTCGTCACCGGCGGAGCCTCCGGACTCGGACTGGCCACCGCGAGCCGCCTGGTCGAATCCGGCGCCACCGTCACACTCCTCGACCTCCCGGGTTCGGCCGGTGCCGAGCAGGCCGAGGCGCTCGGACCCGCCGCCCGGTTCGTGCCGACCGACGTCACCGACCCCGACGCCGTCGCCGCGGCCTTCGCGGCCGCCGCCGACCGCGGTCCGGTGCGGGCCCTCGTGCACTGCGCCGGCCGCGGCAAGCCGATGCGTGTGCTCACCAAGGACGGCAAGGCTGCAGACCTCGAACCCTTCGAGTCGGTGATCCGGCTCAACGTGATCGGGACTTTCAACGTGCTGCGGTTCGCGGCCGAGGCGATGGCCGCGAACGAGTTGCGGGGCGGCGACCGCGGGGTGTGTGTCCTGACCGCCTCGGTCGCCGCCTACGAAGGGCAGATCGGGCAGATCAACTACGCCGCTTCGAAGGCCGGTGTCGTGGGCATGACCCTGCCCGCCGCGCGCGACCTCGCCGGCGTGGGGATCCGGGTCTGCACGATCGCGCCCGGCGTGTTCGCGACTCCACTGCTTCTGAACGCCCGCCAGGACATCCGCGACGCGCTCGCCGCCTCCGTGCCGCACCCGCAGCGCCTCGGCGACCCCACCGAGTTCGCGTCGCTGGCCGCCCACATCATCGAGAACGGCATGCTCAACGGCGAGACCATCCGTCTCGACGGTGCGATCCGGATGGCACCGCGGTGACCGCGGAGGCGCCCACCCCGGTCGTGCGGACGGAACGGGTGGGACCGGTGCTGGTCATCACGCTGAACCGGCCGCAGGCCCGCAATGCGGTCGATCGTGAGGTCGCCGAGGCCGTCGCCGGGGCGGTCCGGTTGCTCGACTCCGACCCGCAGCTGAGGGTCGGAGTGCTCACGGGCGCCGGCGGATACTTCTGCGCGGGAATGGATCTCAAAGCGTTCCTGCGGGGCGAAAGCCCGCGCATCGAGGGCCGCGGATTCGCCGGGCTGGTCGAGGCGCCGCCCGCCAAGCCCCTGATCGCCGCCGTCGACGGTCCCGCCCTCGCCGGCGGCTTCGAGATCGTCCTGGCCGCGGATCTCGTCGTCGCCGCGCCGACCGCCACGTTCGGACTACCCGAGGTCCGGCGCGGCCTGGTGGCCGCCGCCGGTGGCCTGACCCGGTTGCCTGCGCGGCTGCCCCGTGCCGTCGCACTGGAGATGGCGCTCACCGGCAAGACGATGACCGCCACGCAGCTGCACCCGCTCGGCCTGATCAACCGATTGGCCCCGGAGGGCGCGGTGCTCGCGGCCGCGATCGAGCTCGCCGAGGAGATCGCCGCCAACGGACCGCTCGCGGTCCAGGCCAGCAAGCGGGTCATCGACGAGTCGCCCGGCTGGGCGCACGCCGAGATGTTCGAGCGGACACGGCAGATCGCCATGCCGGTGTTCGACTCGAGCGACGCCCGCGAAGGCGCGGCCGCCTTCACCGAACGTCGCGCCCCGGTCTGGACCGCGACGTGATCACCGAGAACGACAGAACAGGAACACACCATGCGTGATGCAGTCATCGTCGAAGCCGTCCGGAGCCCCGTCGGGCGCCGCAAGGGCGGCCTGGCGGATGTCCACCCCGTCGACCTGTCCGCAACCGTGCTGAATGCGCTGCTCGACCGGGCGGGCATCGAGGCGAGTACAGTCGACGACGTCGTGTGG
>JBCEBZ010000477.1:0-2754 GCA_039206675.1 Rhodococcus sp. (in: high G+C Gram-positive bacteria)
GCCGTAGGTGTAGGTCAGTCCCGGCGGCAGGCCCTCGATGTCGAACTTGTGCGGATCGTTGAAGTACGCGTTCGAGGGGATGTCGGGGTCGCCGACACGCAGCGCCAGCTTCCGGTCCGACGTGTCGCGCCGGATGCGCGACATGTCGGACGACGGCAGGTCGTAGGTGTTGCCGAGAACCGCGTCGGTGAACGCCCCGAACGTCGCGCCCAGACCGAAGTCCTCGGGCCGCTCGTTGCGGAAGGCGATGATGAACTCGGCGACGTCGGTGCCGATGTTCTCGATGTGGTGCAGCGACCCGGAGTCGATGTGGAACATCTGACCTGCCGTCACGACGAACGTCGAGAACTTGCTGTAGTTGTCGAGAACCGACACCAGCGCCGTACCGGACACGCAGTAGGTGAGTTCGTTGGCATTCGCGTGCCAGTGCGGGGTGCGCATCGCGCCGGGATTGATCAGCACGCGCTTGACCGAGAGGCCCTGCAGGATCGGGAAGGTGTCCGCTGTCACCCGGGTGATCGAGCCGAGGTCGGATTGCTCGACGATTTCGCCGTCGGTCAACGAGGTGCTGTGAATGCTGCGTCGCGAGCTCATGGATGTGCCTTCCGTGTCGGACGGGTGCCTGGGGACGGCCTCGGTGGGGGAAGCGGTTCGCGCATACAGGTAGAAGTATGTCTTCCCGCGGTGAGATGTTCCGGTGATCTCGCCGGAGTGGGTGGGCTCCGGGACTACGCTTCGAGACAGGCCATGCCAGCTGGTGCCGCCCATCGGCGCGGTACTCGAACCATGGCGCCGAGGCGGTGATGGCGACGATGAGTGATTCCCCGGCGGAGTACGTGCGGGGCCGGAGAATTCGCGTGGGCCGGTTCCGCACACTGCGCGCCACCCGCCTCGCCGTGCTCACGGCGTGCGGCGCCCTCGTGATCGCGGGGTGCTCACCCACGTCGGAGCCGACGGCCTCGGAGAACGGTTCACCGCCCGCCGCGACGACGGCGACCGCGGCTCCGGGTTCGGCGCTCAATTCCGTCGATCCGGCCGCATTCCAGGCCGCGGTCGACGCCGCCGCCGAGGAGTTGATGATCCCCGGCGCGGTGGTACAACTCCGCACCCCGCAGGGAAACGTCGACGCGGTGGTCGGCACCACGGAGCTGGGCGCGGACACACCGCCCGATGCGCAGACTCATTTCCGGATCGCCTCGAACACCAAGACCTTGACGGCGGCGCTGACGGTCCTGCTGGCACAGGAGGGCAAGCTCCAGTTCAGCGATCCGGTGTCCACCTACGTCGCCGACGTGCCGAACGGCGAGAACATCACCATCGCACAGCTGTTGACGATGCGCAGCGGGCTGTACAACTACACGAGTGCGCCCGAGCTGGCGGCGAGTTTGGACAGCGACCCGGCGAAGGCCTGGACGCCCGCCGAGGTCCTGGACATCTCATTCAGCCGGCCGCCGGAGTTCCCACCCGGCACGTCGTACGAATACAGCAACACCAACTATGCGTTGCTGGGTCTGATCGCCGAGAAGGTCGGCGGTCGCCCACTGGCCGAGCAATTCCAGGAGCGGTTGCTCGGGCCGCTCGGGCTGAACCAGACCTCGCTTCCCGACGCCGACGACACGGCGATCCCGGATCCGTATTCGCACGGCTACATGTACGGCGAATCGGCCTATGCCCTGGTGGACGAGCCGTATCCCGCCGATATGCAGGCCGCCGCGCGGGCAGGGACACTTCAACCCCTCGACTACACCAACCAGAATTCGTCTTACGCCACCGCCGCCGGGGGTGCCATCTCCACGGCGGACAACCTGGCCACGTGGATCCGGGCGCTGGTCTCGGGCGAGGTGTTGAATCCGGAATACCAGCAACAATGGCGGGCCAGTCTGCAACCCGAGGACCCGGACGCACCCGACGGGCAGCAGTACGGCTACGGGATCAGCTATCAGCGTTTCGGGCCGGATGCGTCGATGTACTACCACGGCGGTGAGTTGCCGGGCTTCAATTCGTTCATCGGGTATGACCCCGACAACGACGTGACGCTCGTGATCTGGTCGAATCTGACCCTGTCGCCCGAGGGCGAGACCACCGCGAACGCGTTGCTGCCCACCGTTCTCGACGAGATCTACGCCGGGATGTCGCTGGCGCCCACCCCGGCCCCTACCCCCACCCGGTGATGCGCGGTGCGAGAGCCGCCGGTGGGGCAGAATCGTCGGTTGTGAGCGACAACTCCGTTCGAACACCCCACGCGTCGGCAGAAGCCGAGGACGCCGACCTGGCCCGGGCCCGGGACGGAGACGACGCCGCGTTCACCCGGCTGGTCGGACCGTTGCGCCGGGAACTGCACGCCCACTGCTATCGCATGCTCGGCTCCAGCCATGATGCCGACGACGCCCTGCAGGACGCTCTGCTGCGGGCGTGGCGCGGTTTCGCGAAGTTCGAAGGCCGCAGCGCACTGCGCTCCTGGCTGTACACCGTTGCGACGCGCACGTGCCTGGACGCCGTCGAATCGCGCGGGAGGCGAGCGCTGCCCGTCGACCTCGGTCCGTCCAGTGATCGCGCCGTCGTCGGCGACGTCCCGCTCACCGAGGTGGCGTGGCTGGGCCCCTACGCCGATGCGGGACTGGTCGCCGGTGCGGCGGGGCCGGCCGCCCGCTACGAGCAGCGCGAGGCCGTCGAGCTGGCATTCGTTGCGGCACTACAACACCTGCCGGGCAATCAGCGGGCGGCCCTGCTGCTCTTCGAGGTCCTGGGGTTCTC
>JBCEBZ010000478.1:0-10973 GCA_039206675.1 Rhodococcus sp. (in: high G+C Gram-positive bacteria)
CTGCACAACCGCAGCATAGCCAAGAACGACGCCCTCATCGCCGAGCACGGCGGCGCGGGCGACTTCGTCCGCACGGAGACGATCGAGGAGTTCGTGGCAGCGCTGCAGAAGCCGCGCCGCGTGCTGATCATGGTCAAGGCCGGCGGCCCCACCGACGCCGTCATCGAGGAACTCGCCTCGGCGATGGAGCCCGGTGACATCATCATCGACGGCGGCAACGCCCTGTACACCGACACGATCCGCCGCGAGGCCGCCCTCCGGGACCGCGGCCTGCACTTCGTCGGCGCCGGCATCTCCGGCGGCGAGGAGGGCGCGCTGAACGGCCCGTCGATCATGCCGGGCGGACCGAAGGAGTCCTACCAGGCCCTGGGCCCGCTGCTCGAGTCGATCGCCGCCCAGGTCGACGGCACCCCCTGCTGCACGCACATCGGCCCCGACGGGTCCGGACACTTCGTGAAGATGGTCCACAACGGCATCGAATACGCCGACATGCAGCTGATCGGCGAGGCGTACAACCTGTTCCGCGACGCCCTCGGCTACGACGCCGACCAGGTTGCCGACGTGTTCACCGAATGGAACGCCGGCGACCTCGAGAGCTACCTCGTCGAGATCACCGCCGAGGTGCTGCGGCAGAAGGACGCGAAGACCGGCACGGCCCTCGTCGACGTGATCGTCGACGCCGCCGAGCAGAAGGGCACCGGCCGCTGGACCGTCAAGTCCGCGCTCGACCTCGGTGTCCCCGTCACCGGCATCGCCGAGGCCGTGTTCGCCCGCGCTCTGTCCGGGTCGCGCGAACAGCGCAAGGCCGCCGTCGGTCTCGCCTCCGGCGTTCTCGCGGACAAGCCCACCGACGCCGCCCAGTTCACCGAGGACATCCGGCAGGCCCTGTACGCGTCGAAGGTCGTGGCCTACGCGCAGGGATTCGACCAGATCGCGGCCGGCAGCGCCGAATACGACTGGGACCTGCACCCCGCCGACCTCGCGACCATCTGGCGTGGCGGCTGCATCATCCGGGCGCGGTTCCTCAACCGCATCAAGGACGCGTACGACGAGAACCCGAAGCTGCCGAGCCTGATCCTGGCCCCGTACTTCCGGGACGCCATCGAGACGGCCATCGACAGCTGGCGCCGCGTGGTGTCCACCGCGACCCTGCTGGGCATCCCGGTGCCGGCGTTCGCGTCCTCGCTGTCCTACTACGACGCCCTGCGCGCCGAGCGCCTCCCCGCCGCCCTGACGCAGGGGCAGCGGGACTTCTTCGGCGCCCACACCTACGAGCGGGTCGACGCGGAGGGCAAGTTCCACACCCTCTGGAGCGGTGACCGCAGCGAAGTACAGGCCTGAGAGCCGCCTGTCCGCTGCCGTGATGCACCCACGGGTGCGTCACGGCAGCGGCGTCGGAAGGCTCTCCTCGCAGGCGGTAGCCTTCCGATATGCCCGACCACGAACTTCCCCCGCCCGCACCGGTGGGTGAGACGTTCCTCGCGCTCGGTCTCCCCGCGGTGATGACCCACGCCCTCGGCCGCGGCGGCATCGCCGCGCCGTTCCCGATCCAGGCGGCCACCATTCCCGACGTCCTCGCGGGCCGGGACGTGCTCGGCCGGGCACCGACCGGGTCCGGGAAGACCCTCGCGTTCGGGTTGCCGATGCTCGTGCGGCTGCGGGGCGCCGCCGGCAGGCGCGGGTACCCGCGCGGCATCGTCCTGGTGCCCACCCGCGAACTGGCCCTGCAGATCGAACGCGCACTGGACGAGCCGGCCCTGTCGGTGGGGTTGCGGGTGGCGAGCGTCGTCGGCGGCGTTCCGATCAAACGGCAGGTCGAGACGCTGTCGCGGGGTGTCGACCTGCTGATCGCGACACCGGGGCGCCTCGCCGACCACCTGGCGCAGGGCTCGGTGTCCCTGGACGACGTGACGGTGCTGGCCCTCGACGAGGCCGACCACATGGCCGACCTGGGGTTCCTGCCGCAGGTCACGACGATCCTCGACAAGACGCCGGCCGGGGGGCAGCGGCTGTTGTTCTCGGCGACCCTCGACGGGGACGTCGACACCCTCGTCCGCCGGTACCTGCACGACCCCGTGACACATTCGACGGCGCCGGCCGCGGCGGCGGTGCCGACGATGCGGCACCACCTGCTGTACGTCGACCGGCGGGACAAGTATTCCGTTGTGGCACATATCGGTTCACGGCCGGGGCGAACGCTGATGTTCGTGCGCACCAAGTACGGCGTGGACCGGGTGGCGCAGGAACTGCACGCCGCCGGCGTCGCGGCCGGCGCCCTGCACGGCGGCAAGGCCCAGAACAACCGCACCCGCACCCTGGCGTCGTTCGCGGACGGCACCACCCCGGTCCTGGTGGCCACCGACGTGGCGGCCCGCGGCATCCACGTGGACGGCATCACGCTCGTCGTGCACGTCGACCCGCCCACCGAGGCCAAGGACTACCTGCACCGGGCGGGGCGCACCGCCCGCGCGGGCGAGTCCGGTGTGGTGGTCACC
Organism: Rhodococcus sp. (in: high G+C Gram-positive bacteria); assembly: GCA_039206675.1. Lineage (GTDB taxonomy): Bacteria > Actinomycetota > Actinomycetes > Mycobacteriales > Mycobacteriaceae > Rhodococcus_F. The sequence continues at coordinate 2,496 of JBCEBZ010000478.1, forward strand.
CTCGTCACCGAGGACGAACGGGACGCGGTCGAGAAGCTGACCCGCAGGGCCGGTCTCGACATCACCGGCACCCCGGTGCGGCCGGGTGACCGGGTGCTGGCCGAACTCACCGGCGCCCGCCGTCCCACCGGGAAGCCGGTCCCCGCACCGGACACCCGGGCACCGGCGCAGGACACCCCGAAGAAGGGCAGGCAGGCGCACGACCCCGGGGGCCGCGCCGCCCGCCGCGGCAGGCCCGGCGACGGCGGAGCGGCCCGGTCGGGTGCGCGCCGCGGCCGGAAACCCGGACCTGCGTCAACTCCCCACGGACACCGCAACCGCGGGGCACACTGAGAGGCATGTCCCTGCCGTTCGCGTCGATCGTGTGCGCGCTGATCGCGGCGTTGCTGTTCGCATGTGCGTCGGTCGCGCAGCAGAGCGCGGCCTCCGCGGTCCCCGAGGACGCGGCGCTGATGTCCACCCTGGTGCGCAGTCCCCGCTGGTGGGCCGGTTTCGTCGGGGACGGCGGCGGTTACGTGATGCAGGCGGTGGCGCTGGCGCTGGGGTCGGTGCTCGTGGTGCAGCCGCTGCTGGTCACGGCGCTGCTGTTCGCGTTGCCGCTGTCGGCGAAGTTCTCCGGGTACCGGCTCAGCCGCACCACGTGGGCGCTGGCCGTCGCGCTGGCCGTCGCGCTCGCGATCTTCCTGGTGATCGGCGACCCCACCGAGGGGAACATCGACGCCCCGTTCCGGGAATGGGTGGTGCCCCTCGGCATCCTGCTGGCCGTGGTGGCGGTCGCGGCCGCGGCGGGAATGACGAAGATCGACCCCGGATGGCGGGCCCTGCTGCTCGGCGGGGCCGGCGGCATCCTGTACGGGGTGGCGGTCGCGTTCACCAAGTACGTCGTCGAACTCGTCCCCCGCGGGCTGGGGGCGGTCCTGAGCAGTTGGCAGACGTGGGCGCTGGTCGCCGCCGGACTGGCCGGGGTGTATCTACAGCAGCGCGGCTTCCAGGTGGGGCCGCTGTCCGCGTCGCTGCCCGCGCTGACCATCGCCGAACCGCTCGCCGCCGTGTTCCTCGGCATGACCGTTCTCGACGAACGCCTGCGCGTCGCCGGCCCCGGACTCGTGGTGGTCGGCTGCTCGGTCGCGGTGATGCTGGTGGCCACGATCGGGCTGTCCAGGTCGCAGGCCCAGCGGACATCCGACACCGCCGCAATTTCCCCGGTATCGTCCTGAAATGTGCAGTTCCTCGACGGGCATCGCCCACCCTATGACCTGACGTACGACGACGTCTTCCTGGTGCCGAACCGCACCGAGGTCACATCGCGTTTCGACGTCGACCTGGCCACCGCGGACGGGTCGGGCACCACCATCCCGATCGTCGTCGCCAACATGACGGCGGTGTCCGGGCGCCGGATGGCCGAAACCGTCGCCCGCCGTGGCGGTCTGGTGGTCCTCCCGCAGGACCTTCCCGCCCGGGCCGTCGCGGAGACCGTGTCCTTCGTCAAGAGCAGGCACCTCGTCGCGGACACCCCGGTCACCCTCGGCCCCGACGCGGCCGTGTCCGACGCGCTGGCGCTGCTGCCGAAGCGGGCGCACGGCGCCGTCGTCGTCGTCGAGGACGACCGCCCCATCGGTGTCGTCACCGAAGCCTCCTGCACGGACGTCGACCGGTTCGCGCGGCTGCGCGCGGTGGCGCTCACCGACTTCGTCACCGCCCCCGTCTCCGCGTCGCCGCGGGAGGTGTTCGAACTCCTCGACGGCACCCACGACGCCCTCGCCGTGCTCGTGCACCCGGACGGCACCCTCGCCGGTGTCCTCACCCGCACCGGCGCCATCCGGGACGGCATCTACCAGCCCGCCGTCGACGGCGACGGGAAGCTGCGGGTGGCCGCGGCCGTCGGCGTCAACGGCGACGTCGCCGCGAAGGCGCAGGCCCTCGTCGCCGCCGGCGCCGACCTGCTGGTCGTCGACACCGCGCACGGCCACCAGCAGAAGATGATCGACGTCCTCGGCGCACTGAAGAAGGCCGACCTCGGGGTGCCGCTGGTCGCCGGCAACGTCGTGTCCGCCGCCGGCACCCGGGACCTGATCGACGCGGGCGCCGACATCGTGAAGGTCGGGGTCGGACCGGGCGCGATGTGCACCACCCGCATGATGACCGGGGTGGGCAGGCCGCAGTTCTCCGCCGTCGAGGAATGCGCCGCGCAGGCCCGCGCGATGGGTGCGCACGTGTGGGCGGACGGCGGCGTCCGTCACCCGCGCGACGTGGCACTCGCCCTGGCCGCGGGCGCGTCGAACGTGATGATCGGGTCCTGGTTCGCCGGCACCTACGAGTCGCCCGGCGACCTGCGCGTGGACCAGTCCGGCAACGCGTACAAGGAAAGCTTCGGGATGGCCTCCAAGCGTGCGGTCGCGGCGCGCACCGCCACCGACACCGCGTTCGACCGGGCGCGGAAAGGGCTGTTCGAGGAGGGTATTTCGAGTTCCCGGATGCGCCTGGACCCGGAGCGTCCCGGCGTCGAGGACCTGATCGACCACATTTGTTCCGGGGTGCGCAGCACCTGCACGTACGCGGGCGCGCGGACACTCGCGGAACTGCACGAGCGGGCCGTTCTCGGTGTGCAGTCGGCCGCCGGGTTCGCCGAGGGCCGCCCGCTGCCGGCCGGCTGGTGACGACCGCATCCTGAAGTGCCGGTGGGTGTCCTGTTCCACGGAACCGGACATCCCCCGGTATCATGGGTCGCTCAACCACACCAGTTCTCGGCGCCGGACCCTGTCCGGGCCGTCGAGGCCGAACGAGAGGACTCCGGTGCCCGCGGCACCCACATACGCAGCAAGCGCCCCACCCGCCGTCTCCGGGAGTGTCGTGCCCTCCTGCTCCGTGGAATCGGACTCCGATTCCGCCGGTTCGGAGGGCTCCTCTATCGAGCCGGGTGACAAACCCGGCGACCCCCGTTCCTCCGCTCGGCGGCGATGACCCATGGACATCGCGCTCAGCATTCTCGCCCTGCTCGGCTTTCTCGCCCTGACCGCGGGTACCGCGTTGTTCGTGGCGGCCGAGTTCTCCCTCACCGCCCTCGAACGCAGCACCGTCGACGCGCACGCCCGCACCGGTGACCGGCGGGCCCGGCAGGTGCAGCACGCCCACCGCACCCTGTCGTTCCAGTTGTCGGGGGCCCAGCTCGGCATCACGATCACCACGCTGATCACCGGCTACCTGTCCGAACCGGTCCTCGCACGGTTCATCACTCCGGCGCTGTCCGCGATCGGTTTCAGTGAATCCGCTGCCGCAGCAACGTCTTTGGTGATCGCCCTGATTCTCGCTACGTCGTTCTCGATGGTGTTCGGCGAACTCGTGCCGAAGAACCTCGCCATCGCGCACCCCCTGCCCACGGCCCGCGCCACGGCCGGGATGCAGGCCGCGTTCTCGCTGATCTTCAAATGGGCCATCAACGGGCTCAACGGAACCGCGAACTGGCTGGTACGACGCCTCGGCATCGAACCGGCCGAGGAACTGCGGTCCGCGCGGTCCCCGCAGGAACTCGGTTCGCTCGTGCGGACGTCCGCGCAGCGCGGCGCCATCGACAAGGGCACGGCGCTGCTGGTCAACCGCTCGCTGCGCTTCGGCGAACGCACCGCCGAGGAACTGATGACCCCGCGCGTGAAGATCGAGACCCTCTCCACCACGGACACGGTGGCCGACCTGATCGACACCGCGGCCCGCACCGGGTTCTCCCGCTTCCCCGTCGTCGACGGCGACCTCGACGACGCCGTCGGCATCGTCCACATCAAGCACGCGTTCGCGGTGACCGCGGGGCGCCGCCGGACCACCCGCCTCAACACGCTGGCCCAGAAGGTGCCGGTCGTGCCGTCCAGCCTGGACGGCGACACCCTGATGGAACGGATCCGGTCCGACGGCATGCAGGTCGCGTTCGTCGTCGACGAGTACGGCGGCACCGCCGGAATGGTCACGATGGAGGACCTGATCGAGGAAATCGTCGGCGACGTCCGCGACGAGCACGACGAACCGGAGATCGACGTTCAGCGGATCGGCGACGGCTGGTCCTGCTCCGGGCTGCTGCGCGTCGACGAGGTCTCCGAGACCACCGGCTACACCGCACCCGAGGGGGAATACGAAACCCTCGGCGGTCTCGTGCTCACCGAACTCGGGCGGATCCCCGACGAGGGCGACGAGGTGCAACTCCCGCTGCCCGAGGGCGCGCACGACCCCGGCGGCCGGTGGGTCGCCACCGTGACCCACATGGACGGGCGGCGCATCGACCGGGTGCTGCTCACCCCGAAACCCGACGAGACCACCGACACCGGCAGCGCGGAGGACGACGATGAGTGACCTCTTCGGTGTGCTGCTGACGTTCGTGCTGCTCGCCGGCAACGCCTTCTTCGTCGGCGCCGAGTTCGCGTTGATCTCGGCCCGCCGCGACCGGCTCGAGGCCCTCGAATCGCAAGGCAAGAAGCGCGCCCGCACCGTGATCGTCGCCGGCGAGAACCTGTCGCTGATGCTGGCGGCCGCGCAGCTCGGCATCACCATCTGCTCGATCCTGCTCGGCAAGGTCGCCGAACCGGCGATCGCGCATCTCCTCGAGGTTCCGCTGCACGCGGCCGGGCTGCCCGCCGGGCTGCTGCACCCGATCGCATTCACGGTCGCGCTGGCGCTCGTGGTGGTGCTGCACATCCTGCTCGGTGAGATGGTGCCGAAGAACATCGCCCTCGCGGGCCCGGAGCGGACGGCGATGCTGCTGGTCCCGTTGCACCTGGTGTTCATCAAGCTGGCCAGGCCGCTGATCTCGTTCTACAACCTGTGCGCCAACCTGACGCTGCGGTTGCTGCGGGTGGAGCCGAAGGACGAACTCGACGTCACCGTGTCGGCGGTCGAACTGTCCGAGATGATCGGCGAATCCCGGTCCGAGGGGCTGATCGACGCGGAGGAGCATCGTCGGCTCACCCAGGCACTGGAGACCACGGACCGCACGGTCACCGAGGTGATGATCCCGCTGAGTGAGGCACGGACCATCCCCCTGGCCGGGGGCGGCACCCGGCTCGGCGCCATCGAGCAGGCCGTCGTCGAGACCGGCTACTCCCGGTACCCGGTGCGCGCCGAGGACGGGTCACTGGTCGGGTACCTGCACCTGAAGGACGTGCTCGACGACATCCTCGACGAGGAGGCCGGACCCGACACCCTGATTCCGCGGTCGGACATCCGTCCGCTGCCACGCATGTCGACCACCACCCCGCTCGCAGAGGCGCTGGCCAGCCTGCGCCGCGCCAGCTCCCATCTGGGTGCGGCTGCGGACCCGTCGGGGCAGATCGTCGGCATCGTCGCCCTCGAAGACCTGGTCGAGGAATACGTGGGCACCGTCCGCGACGGCACCCACCGCAACAACGGCGTCAATCCGGGACAGCGAACGAGCTGATCGGATGAACGTTCTGGACCCGTCGGACTGGATCCCTCGCCGCGACCGGCACCGTGCGAGGGTGTCCGCGCTGATCGGGCCGCACCTGGAGAGGCGCGAACGCGGGGAGACCCACCCGGTGAACGACTTCCTGTTCACCTATTACAGCTACCGGCCGAACCAGCTGCTCCGCTGGCACGCCGGGTGGGGCACCGTCCTCGCCGGCGCGGACGAGTACGCCGAACTCCGCGGGTACCACCGCACCGACGGCGGGATCACCGTCGATCCGGGATTCCTGCGGCGCCGCTCGGACACGGTCGCGTTCACCGCACGACTGATGGAGGCCACCGGCGGGCGGCCCACCCATCTGTCCTGCTTCGGCCTGCACGAGTGGGCGATGGTCTACCGGTCCGGGGAGGTGCGGCACGGCAGCGTCCCGCTGCGGCTCGGCCCGGGCGGCACCGATTCCGTGGTGGAGTCGCTGCAACTGCGCTGCACCCACTACGACGCGTACCGGTTCTTCACCCCCGCCGCCGAACCACGGAACACCGTGCCGCTGACCCGGGAAGACCAGCTCGGGCGGGAGCAGCCCGGGTGCCTGCACGCGTCGATGGATCTGTACAAGTTCTGCTACAAGCTGGCGCCGATGATCGACTCGGACCTGACCGTCGACTGCTTCGAACTGGCTCTCGCCGCACGGGAACTCGACATGCGGGCCAGCCCGTACGACCTCACCGGGTACGGCTACACCCCGATCCCGATCGAGACCCCGCACGGCCGCGCCGAGTACGTCCGGGAGCAGGCGGCGCTGGCCGCCCGCGCCGCCCCGCTGCGTGCCGCGCTGCACGACCGCTGCCGCCGGTTGCTGTCCGCCGTGGGGCCGTGACTCTCCCGGTGCCCGGCCACGACGCCCGGGACCACTTGGCGGCACGCCTGCCCGTGTACGCGTTGGCGGCCACATCGCTGACCGCCCTCACCGGCGCCGTCGACCGGCTCGACACCGCGTCCGGGCGCGCACCCCGCACGTGGCGGCTCGACCCGGAGCGGATCGCCGCCTCGTTCGCCTCCGACCGGCTGCTGCGGGTGGCGGGTGCCCCGGTGTCGGGTTTCGCGGAACTGTCCGGGTTCTTCGCGGCGTCGGACGGCTGGGTGCGCACCCACGCCAACTACCCGCACCACCGCACCCGGCTGCTGGCGGCGCTCGGGCTGCCGGACGACGCCGGCCGGGACGCGGTGGCCACCCGCATCGGCGGCCTGACCGCCGCCGAGATCGAGGACCGGGCCGCCTCCGCGCAGGCCGTCGCGGTGCGGGTGCGTTCGGCGGCGGAGTGGGCGGCGAGCCCGCAGGGGGCAGCCGCCGGATCCGGGGACCTCGTGTCCACCGCCGTGCACGCCGAGGATCCCCGTCCCGGGACGCCGCACCGCCCGCCCCTGGAGCCCGGTGCGGGGCCGTTGGCGGGGGTGCGGGTCCTGGACCTGACCCGGGTGATCGCCGGCCCCGTCGCCACCCGCACGCTGGCGCTGCTCGGCGCCGAGGTGCTGCGGATCGATCCGCCGGCCCTCCCAGAGATCGTCGTGCAGCACCGCGACACCGGGCAGGGCAAACGGTCCGCGCTGCTCGACGTGCGGTCCGCGGACGGCCGAACGGTGTGGGACCGCCTGCTCGCCGAGGCGGACGTGGTCGTCACCGGCTACCGTCCGGGCGCGCTGGACGGGCTGTTCGACCACGCCCCGCCGCATCGGGTGCGGGGCCGGGTCTGCGCGTGGGGCCGCTCCGGACCCTGGGCGCACCGCCGCGGATTCGACAGCATCGTCCAGGCGGCGTCGGGGATCGCGACGATCGAGGGCGGCGACGTTCCCGGCGCGCTGCCCGCGCAGGCACTCGATCACGCCACCGGGTATCTGCTCGCCGCCGGCATCGTCGACGCCCTCGCCGCCGGGCGCACCGACGGGCGCGGCCGCTCCGTCGACGTGTCCCTGGCCCGGACCGGGGCGTGGCTGCTGACCGCGGACGGCCGAACCGCGGATCCGCCGCCGCCGGCGGTGCCCGGACCCCGCTGCCTCACCGCGCACGGCGACCTGGTGACGGCCCGCCCCGCCCTGGCCGAATTCGACGACTACCCGTTCCCGGCCCGGCCCTGGGGCGGCGACACCCCCGCGTGGACCGGACTCACACCGGCGCCGTGAACCGTGCGCTCGCTTCCCCGCTCAGATGCCCCGGCGGCAACCGGCGACCGCACAGCACGAGCAGCAAGTCCTGCGCGGAGCCGCGCAGCGGCGCGCCCGCGCCGAAGGTCCAGGGGCGATCGTCCGCCGTCAACTGCACCCCCGTCAGGTCGGTGCCGAAGTACTTCAGGTGCTTCGGGCCGACGCCGCCGAGGACCCGGTCCAGGCGGTCGTCCGGGACCCGCCGGTCCAGACCCAGCGCGACCGACACGTCGAGACCGTGGATCACGTCGTGGGACAGTGCCCCCTCGAAGCCGCCGCCCGGCGGCTTCCACGGGTGCGAAACGTTGTCCTCCAGGGTGCGCAGCAGCTGGTCGGCGGTCAGGGTCCGCGCGTCCTCGCGAGCCTGCGCATCCGACATCCGGTTGAAGTTGCCGCGCGCCTTCACCATTCCCAGCACGAACCGCGGCGCCGACAGGCGGTACGGCAGGGTGATGTGCGCGATCACCTCCCGGGTGCGCCATCCCGCGCACAGCGACGGCGCATCCCATTGCTCCGGTGTCAGTTCCGCCAGCATCGACGCCACCTCGCGTCGCTGCGCCGCCACCCAGTCCGGTGCCGTGTCCCGAGCCATGTCCGTCTCCTCCCGTCGCCGTGTCGTGCTCCATGTATGCAGACCGTGCCCGCCCGCGAAACTCATCGCGCGGCCGTGAAGAATGGGCGCGTGCGCACACACGACTACACGCTGACGGTCACCTGGACCGGCAACCGCGGCGCGGGGACGTCGGGCCCGGACACCTACGACCGGGACCACGTGCTCGCGGCGGCCGGGAAACCCGATCTGCCGGGCAGCGCGGACCCCTCGTTCCGCGGCGACGCCACCCGCTGGAATCCGGGGGAACTGCTCGTCGCATCGC
>JBCEBZ010000479.1:0-10919 GCA_039206675.1 Rhodococcus sp. (in: high G+C Gram-positive bacteria)
TCGCGCCGACGATGCCGGCTCCGATGATCACGACGCGCGGTGAAGTCATGACGGTTCTCCTGATTGGGTGGGTGCTGCGGAAAGTCTTCGGGCGGACGCTGAGGCCGCGAAATATCGCGACGAGGTCGGTAATTGATATATCAACATATCGGGCTCGGGAATGTCGGTGAGTCGATCACGTGACGTGAATTTCCGGCGCGGAGGCGTGCCACGCCATGGGACGAAGTCGCCTATCCTGAGATTTGCGATGAATGAATTGGACGATAACTCGAATGGGGATCGGAACCGTCCTGCCGGCGCCGTGCAGTCGGTGGACCGCGCCCTGGCAGTGCTCGAAATCCTCGCCAGGCTCGGCACCGCGGGCGTCACGGAGATCGCCGACGAATTGGGAATTCACAAGTCGACGGCGTCGCGACTTGTCGCCGTTCTCGATTCGCGCGGATACGTGTCGCAATTGAAGAACCGGGGTAAATTCCGGCTCGGGAATTCCCTGGTCCGCCTTGCCCGCACGGCGTCCCCGGACGGTGACCTGGTGCGGCAAAGTCAGGAATTGTGCGCCGAACTCGCGGAAACGGTCGGCGAGAGTGTCAATATCTCGATTCTCGACGGCGACCGTTCCGTGAGCGTCGTCAAAGCGGACGGGCCGTCGGGAGTCGGAACCAATACGTGGGTTGGCCAGAGCAGCCCCGCCCATGCGACGTCGAGCGGGAAGCTGTTGCTGAGCGAACTGTCCGACGCCGAGATCGCCGACAGTGTCGGGGGCAGTCTCATCGCTCTTACCCCGCGCACGATGACCCACCTGGCGACGCTGTCCGAGTCGATCGCCACCATCCGAGACCGCGGCTGGGCTCAGTCCGAGGAAGAACTCGAGATCGGTATGAACGCCCTGTCCGTGCCGATCCGTGACTACACGGCGAGAACGATTGCTGCGCTGAGTGTTTCCGGTCCCGCATACCGACTGTTGCCGGAGCGTTTCGACGAGGTCGCCCGGGCGGCACTCGACACTGCCCATCAGATCAGCGGCCGGCTGGGCTACGCCGCGCCCTAGCGTCGCTCGAGTCGTCATCGTCGGATCCTGTCTCAGGCTCTGGACTTCGCGAGTTGCTTCTTGTACCGCGTGAACAATCGCGGATTGTTCATCGCGAAGACCCCGACGGTGTCGCCGTTCCGGTCGTACGTGGCCACGAACGAGCCCGTCCCGGGATCGCCGTCCACGAACCGGACTTCGTCGTTCGCGTTCCGAGTGCCCGCGAACTGCAGCATCTTGCCGTACTGGTGCGACCAGAAGTAGGGGATCGCCGCCGGACCGGGTGTCGACGCGAGGATGGTGTCGGCGACCGCGCCTGCCTGCGCGACGGCGTTGCTCCAGTGCTCGCTGCGGTGGTGCGACTGGTGAGTCTCGTCGAACGACTGTGCGCAGTCGCCGATTGCGTAGACACCGGGCACGTTGGTCCGGCACTGGGCGTCCGTGACGAACCCGTCGCCGACGAGCAGTTCGGAATCTTCCGCCCACTCCACATTGGGCACGGCGCCGATTCCGACCACCACGGTGTCCGCGGGCAGGATCGTGCCGTCGCAGAGCTGGACGCCGGTCACGGTGTCGTCTCCCAGGAGGCGTTCGACGACCGCGCCGGTCAGGAGCCGCACCCCGTTCACCGCATGCTGTCCGGCGCAGATCGCGCCGAGTTCGATGCCGAGCGGTCCGGCAAGAGGTGTCGGCGACGCCTCGACGACGGTCACGTCGAGCCCCATTCCGACGGCGCTGGAGGCAACCTCCGCGCCGATGAAACCGGCGCCGACAACCACGAGATTCGCAGTGCGCGAGAGTGATTCACGCAGCGCCAGGGCGTCGTCCACGGAGCGCAGCGTGTGGACGCCTGCGAGGCCGGTATGCCCGGGCAGGGTGCGGGCGCGGGCGCCCGTCGCGACGACGACCGCGTCGGCGTCGAGGTAGGAGTCGTCGCCGAAGATCACCCGGTGACGTCCGTCGGGGGCGCGCAGGAGCCCGGTCGCGGTCCGGTTGCGGTGCCACGTGACGTCGAGGTCGTCGTCGTCGGCCGTCATCAGCGAGAGGTCGGCGTCCGAGAGTGCGCCGGTCAGGTACTCCTTCGACAGCGGTGGCCGGTCGTAGGGCAGGCTCGACTCGCTGCCCGCCACCGTGAGAGCGCCGGCGTAGCCCTTCTCACGCAGGGCGCGCACGACGGAGAGACCGGCGAGCGACGCGCCCAGGACGATCACGGATTCGGGGATGGCGTTCATCAGTGCTGTCCGTTCGCTACGTGGAGTACCACGGTGCCGTCGATTACCGAGACTGCGTGGGTGCGCACCGGGATCTTGGCGGGCGGACCGGACGGCACACCGGTGCGCAGGTCGAAGCAGGCCTCGTGGAGCGGGCATTCGACAGTGCAGCCCTCGACCCAGCCGTCGGCGAGGGAGGCGTCCTGGTGGGTGCAGGTGTCGTCGATGGCATACAGGCCGTCTTCGGTGTGGAAGACGGAGATCGGGGACATGCCGGGCGGGGTGACGGTGGCGACCTCGCCGACAGGGAGCGCGATGAACTCGCACACCGGAACCGAGATGCCGGTATCGACTGCAGCTGGGGAATCGCTATCGAGAATCACTCGATACCTCCGAAGTGTTGGGGAGGGAGGACAAGAGAGGAAGTGCAGTTGTTGCGCTATACGCGACGACTTGCGAGGCGTGCAACACAATGCTCCAGGCTGCCTCCCCGTGGTGTCAAGCGTTCGCATGTAAAAACTGCGTACCGGATCGGTGGAGGCATAACCTCGGGGTATGACCGACTCGGAGGCGCAGGGGACCGAAGCGCGTGGAAAGACGGTGCACGCGGTGGAACGCGCCATCGACGTGCTCGAGATCGTGGCGTCCGAGAGGCGCATCGGCGTCTCGGAGATCGCCCTGCGCCTCGGCGTGCACAAGTCGACGGTCTCTCGTCTGATCACCTCCCTGCAGCAGCGGGGTTTCGTCGAGGAAGCCGGCGTGCGCGGCAAGTATCAGCTGGGATTCGCCGTCGTCCGGCTCGCCGAGGCGACCGTGGCCCAGAGCGGGCTCGTCGAGGTCGCGCAGCCGGAATGCGATCGACTGGCCGACTCCTTCGGGGAGACCGTCAACCTGGCCGTCCTCGACGGGGCCGGCACGATCAATGTGCTCGAATCGCGCAGCGACCGGCGCGTCGCCCTGCGATCGTGGGTGGGCCAGGTGAGCCCCGCACATGCCACCGCCACCGGAAAAGTGCTGGTCTCCGAGCTGACGCGCGGTCAGCTGCAGAGCCGGCTCGGGCCGGATCTTCCCGCGCTCACCCCCAATACCATCACGGACCTCCATGTGCTCGGCGTCGAACTCGCGCGGGTGCGGTCGCGCGGGTGGGCGTCCACGGCGGAGGAGCTGGAATCGGGGCTGCACTCGGTGGCGGTACCCGTGCGCAGTCAGGTGACGAAGCGGATCGTGGCGTCCATCTGCGTGTCCGGCCCCGAGTACCGGCTCGCCAGGGACCGCTTCGAGGCCGTCGCTCTCGAGCTCGCGGACGCAGTGGCGCGCATCGAAGCCCAGCAGTCGGACGGCGCGGCATCGTAGCAGCGTAGGTGCCGTCTGTGGGGTGGTGACCGAGGGCGCTCGCGGACGCCGTCGTGGGCCACGGGCGGCCGGAAATCGATCGGGCAATTCGGGCGCCGTGGCACCGGTCTCCCCCTCCTGTGATCGGAAGACCTTCTCTCCCAATGCGGATCGTCCTACCCGTCGGTAATTCGGAGATTTCGTTAATGCCGTGTTTCGCGGGCGTCACGTCCATGAAAGAACTCCCGAATGTGATGTTTGACACCCCCATCTGCGACGGGCTAAGTTGTGTAAATCGCTTAGCGTTGCCGATGACGCAACAAGCCCGGATCGTGACGGCCCTGCGGAGAACGCGTCTTCGCAGCCGACCGGATCCGTGCGCGTCGTTTCGCCGGGCGGATCCCCGCCCCCGCACGCCCCCAGATTTCAGGTCACAGCCCCGACCGAACGCATCTTTCCCGTAACGAAAGAACGGTGACATCCATGTCCGCTCCGGACGTCCAAGCCCCCGTCCCCGCGCCCGCCCCGGCACTGATCCCCACCCTGGGGGGTCGCTACTACACCGACCCCGACATTTTCGTGAGCGAGCAGGAGAACGTCTTCGAGGCGATGTGGTTCTGCGCCGCCCGCACCGCAGATCTCGCCGACGCCGGCGCCTTCAAGAAGGTCACCGTCGGCAGGGAGAGCGTCCTCGTCGTCCGCGGCAGGGACGGCGCCCTCCGGGCCTTCCTCAACATCTGCCGGCACCGCGGCGCCATGCTCTGCACGGAGGACGAAGGCCAGGTCCGGCGGAACCTTCAGTGCCCGTACCACGCGTGGACGTACGGTCTCGACGGCAAACTGGTCGCCGCGCCGAACATGGCCGCGCTGCGCGACGAGACCGGAGCCGACATCGACCGGGTGCGCTACGGCCTGGTGCCGGTCGCGCTGCGCGAGTGGCTGGGTTACGCCTGGGTCTGCCTCGCGGACGAGCCGCCGTCGTTCGAGGACGAGGTCATCGGCTCCGTCACCGAACGGCTCGGCGATCCGGCCGCCATCGATCGGTACGAGATCGGAACCCTGGAACTCGGCCGCCGGATCACCTACGACGTCGCGGCCAACTGGAAGCTGATCATCGAGAACTTCATGGAGTGCTACCACTGCGCCACCATTCACCCGGAACTCACCGAGGTGCTGCCGGAGTTCGCGGACGGTCTTGCCGCACAGTACTTCGTGGGACACGGCGCCGCCTTCGGCGACGAAGTGGAGGGCTTCACGATCGACGGAAGCGGCGGATTCGAGGCGTTGTCCGGCATCAGCGACGATCAGGACCGCAAGTACTACGCCATCACCGTCCGGCCCCAGGTCTTCGTGAACCTCGTGCCCGACCACGTCATCTTCCACCGCATGTACCCCATGTCCGCGGACCGCACCATCGTGGAATGCGACTGGCTGTACGCGCCGGACGTCACGGCGTCGGGACGCGACGTCTCCCGCTCGGTCGAACTGTTCCACCGGGTCAACCAGCAGGACTTCGACGCGTGCGAGCGGACGCAGCCGACGATGTCGTCGAAGGCCTACCGCGACGGTGGTGTGCTGGTGCCCGCGGAGCATCACATCGGCGAATTTCACGACTGGTTACTCACCCGGCTGGGTGGGGACGCGAAATGACGTACGCCGGCGAGCAACCGAGGGTGATCGACCCTCCCGAAGTTCAGGCACCGGAACCGGAGCGCGCGGCGCCCACCCGCGCCGAGGGGCGGGGCGGCGTCGACAAGGTGGTGTTCGGTGCCGCGGCGGGAGTCGGGGTGGGGATCATCCTGTGGGGTCTGCTGGCGCCGGACAACCTCGCGCTCGTGTCGAACGCGGCCCTCGAGTGGCTCGTCGCCGACCTGGGGTGGTTGTTCATCACCTCGGCGACCGGGTTCGTCCTCTTCTCGCTGTTCCTGGCGTTCTCCCGGTACGGCCGGATTCCGCTCGGCAAGGACGGCGAGAAGCCGGAGTTCCGGACGGTCAGCTGGATCGCGATGATGTTCAGCGCCGGCATGGGGATCGGGCTGATGTTCTACGGCGTCGCCGAACCCCTCGCGCACATGGTGAGCCCGCCTCCCGGGACCGACGGCAGCGCCGGGTCGGCGATGGCGACGACGATGTACCACTGGGGACTGCACCCGTGGGCGATCTACGCGGTCGTCGGATTGTCGATCGCCTACGGCTCCTACCGGCGGGGCCGCAAGCAACTCATCAGCTGTGCGTTCGTCCCGCTCCTCGGCCGTCGCGCCGAGGGGGCGGCGGGCAAGGTGATCGACGTGCTCGCGATCATCGCGACGATGTTCGGCACCGCCGCATCGCTCGGCCTCGGTGCTCTCCAGATCGGGTCCGGGCTCGAGATCATCGGCTGGATGGGCGAGGTCGGCACGTTCGCCCTGGTGGCCCTCGTCGGACTGCTGACGTTCGCATTCGTTGCCTCGGCGGTGTCCGGGGTGGCGCGCGGCATCCACTGGTTGTCCAACATCAACATGGTGCTGGCCATCGCACTGGCGGTCTTCGTATTCGTCCTCGGCCCCACGGTGCTGATCCTCAACCTGCTGCCCACCACCATCGCGGACTACAGCGCGCAACTCGCGACGATGTCGGGTCGCACCGCCGCGAGTGCCGGCGACGACACCGCATCGTGGCTGTCGTCGTGGACGATCTTCTACTGGGCGTGGTGGGTGTCGTGGACCCCGTTCGTCGGCATGTTCCTGGCCCGGATCAGCCGTGGCCGCACCATCCGGCAGTTCGTCGTCGGGGTGATCGTCATTCCCACCTCGGTCAGCCTCGTGTGGTTCGCGGTGTTCGGAGGTTCCGCGATCGGCGTGCAACGTGACGGCACCGATGTGGCGTCCCAGTCGTCGACCGAGGGACAGTTGTTCGGAATGCTCGACCACCTGCCGCTCGCCGGTGTCTCCACCGTGCTGGTCATGGTGCTGGTGGCCCTGTTCTTCGTCTCGGGCGCCGACGCCGCATCGCTCGTGATGGGCACCCTGTCGGAGCGGGGGACCCGGCACCCCAGCAAACGGATCGTCGTGTTCTGGGGCACGCTCACCGGCGGCACGGCCGCGCTCATCCTCTGGACCGGCGGCTCGGACGCCCTTCAGGGACTGCAGACGATGACGATCATCGCGGCCGCGCCGTTCCTCCTGGTGATGATCGGACTGTGCATCTCGCTGTACCGGGACGTCTCCCGTGATCCGCTCATCGTCGGACCATCGAAAAAGTCTGCACACGAGAGGGTTTCGGACACTGTGTGACGATGCCGGGGCGAGGCTTCGGTCGGCGGTGTCTACGCTGTCCGAGGTCTGACCCGCTCATCGATGGCCCCGGCGATCCTTCGCCAGATCTCGCTCGCGGGATCGATGACGGCGAAGTGATCGCCGGGGCCCTCGATCAGGGTGACGTCGTCGGGCGTCGCCTCGGCGGCATCGTGGAACTGCCTGCTCGTCTCCAGCAGGTCCGGTTCGTCGTCCACGCCGCACACCACCAGTTGAGGGACGCCGAGCGGCAGCCGATGGAGCGGTGACGACCGCTCGTACGTCGCCCGGTCGTGGGCCCAGTGACTGCCGACGGCGTCGACCACGGCGCCCCCGCCGAGACGGCGTTCGTCGGCGAGCCGCAGGTTCAGCACCCCGGCGAGGCTGACCGCCAGCGCCGGACGTACCGCCGCCCGGTCGGCGACCGCGTCGGCGGCGGCGCGCAGCGCGAGCTGACCGCCGGCCGAGTGGCCGAGGATCACGACGCGTTCCGGATCCGCCTCCGGGACGGACCCGGCGGCCTGCAGGGCGGCGGCGACATCCGACGTCATCGCTGCCCATCGGTCTTCGGCGGGGCGCCGGTACTCGACGTTCCATGTCGCGTACCCGCGTGCCGTCAGGTCCACCGCCAGGCCGTCCATCAGGTCGAACTCCCAACGGGGACGCCAATATCCGCCGTGGATCAGCACGGCGACGGGAAACGGTCCGGTGCCGTCCGGGGTCCGCAACTCGGCGCGCTGATCGGGATCGCCGCCGTAGCGGACGATCGTCCCGGGGTGAAAGCGGTGGTGGTACCAGCTGTCGACGGCGAATCGGAGGCCGTCGAGTCCCCGCCCGCGGATGTGGACCCGGATGCCGTCGGAGCGGTCCGGCTCGCACTCTCCGAAATCGACGCGGATCGCCCCGCAGGCCGGTGCCGTGAAGGATGCTCCGGCGCCGGGTACGACGACGAACTCGCCCCGGCTCGCCGCCGTCTGCACGGCGCGCTGCAGATCTGCGGTGTCCGCGGCGAACGTCACCTCGCCGGTGACGCCGCGCGCATCCAGCGCCCGGCCCAGCAGTTCCTCCGCGGTTCCGCGGTGCGCCACGGTGTCGGGGGCGAAGACGACGTCGAGTCGGTCAGCGGATTCGGCCACCGGGTCACCGTACGTACCCGTGACGACATCTGGCGAGGGCACATGAAGGTGGTACCGGCGATCCCTGGGTAGCAGAGGACAACAGGTTTAGCGTGGAGAGCTATGGAACTGGGACTGCACATCGCCGACTTCACCTATCCAGCCGGACCGTCGATCCTCTCGGACGACCTGCGCCGCATCGCCGTCACCGCCGAGGACGTGGGTTTCTCCAAGCTCAGCGTCATGGATCACCTCTGGCAGATCGAACCGGTAGGACCGATCGACACCGAGATGCTCGAGGCGTACACCACTCTCGGATTCCTCGCTGCCGTCACGGAGAAGGTGGACTTGCTGGCCTGGGTCACCGCCACCGTCTATCGAGAGCCGGGCCTGCTCGCCAAGGCAGTGACCACGCTCGACGTCCTGTCCAAGGGGCGCGCGTACCTCGGAATCGGCGCCGCCTGGAACGAGGACGAAAGTGTCGGACTCGGCCTCGACTTTCCGCCCACCGCCGAACGCTTCGAACGACTCGAGGAGACGCTGCAGATCTGCCTGCAGATGTGGAGCGAGAACGACGGACCGTTCGAGGGACAGCACTACCAGCTCGGCCGCACGATGAACGTGCCGCAGCCGCTGCGCCGCCCACACCCGCCCATCCTCATCGGCGGCGGGGGCGAGAAGAAGACTCTTCGGCTGGTCGCGCAGTACGCACAGGCCTGCAACTTGTTCGGTGGACCGGAGGTCCCCCACAAGCTGGAAGTGCTGAGGAATCACTGCACCGTACTCGGTACCGACTACGACGCCATCGAGAAGACCGTGATGTTCCCGCTCGACCCGGGTGCGGACGGACAGAACGTGGACACCTTGCTCGGTCAACTCGAGGGCCTGTCGAAGCTGGGAGTAACCCACGTTCACGGATGGGTGCCGCAGGTTGCGACGATCACGCCCCTCGAGATCCTGGGCGAACGCGTCGTTCCGGTGGTCGCGGGCTGGTGAATCGCGTCCGCCGTCACCGACCGGACGCACACCGGGCTGGGGAGCGTCGTCCCCCGATGGGGTGAGGAACCCTCAACCCCGAGGTGGGGTTGGTCGTCCCTGTGTCGTCTGGTCGCCGGGGATGGATGTGCCGAGGATTGCGATATCAGCGAACATTCCCGGCGACGAGGTAAGCGAATGTACGACAACGGCGATGACTACCGGCCCGATTCCGGCGGGGACGACCGCAGCGCGGCGCCGGGCCGCGCGTCGGATGCGTCGAGGATGCGCGTTGCCGTTGCCGTACTCCTCGGTGTCTCGGCCTGCACGGGACTGCTGTTGCCTCTGGTGTGGGGGCCGACGTCGAATGCGCGTGGACCCGCCGCGATCGTCGGCGACTCGTTCGTGCTCGCCGCGGTCGCCGTGGGGACGTCGGTCGTCGCGTGGGGCGCGGGTCTTCTGTGGACGCGAAGTGCCCGCGAGGAGTTCCCCGAGGCGCCGGTGCGGTACGGACCTGTTCCTGGTCTCGGGCCCGCGCAGACCGAATACGTCCTACGGAAATGGATCGGCGACAGCACGCCGACGGCGACACTGCTCCACCTGGCCGAGCAGTCGGTGGTCCGGCTGACCTTGGTCGATGACGACCTGTGGCAGATCGAGGGGATCGGCATCCCACAGCAGTGGGAACAGATCGACCCCATCTCCCGGGTGCTGGCCGAGTGCCTCGGAATCCATTCGCCGGGTAGGGTATTCGTCGCCGACGGCTCCCCCGAATCCGGCTACGCGGTAAGGGAGGGCATGCGCGCGATGTCCGCCCGCTGCCGGTCGTGGGCGGTGCAGGACGATCTGCTGGTGCTCTCGGTGCGGACGTGGATCGGGCGGGCGACGGCGTGCCTGTGCACGGTACTCGCCGCACTCGGGTTCCTCGGCATACTCGGTCCCACGATCCTCGGTGTTCCCTTCGTCGCGTTCGTCGTCGGCGCCCTCGGCGTGTTCGCGGCGGGAACGGGTCTTCGGCACACGCCGACGGGGCGGCAAATGTGGGCGTGCGCCGCCGGATTCGAACGCGTGCTGTCGGGTCGGTCGAAGACGATCGGGTCTGCCGCGGTGCGGGAATGCTTCCTCGCCGCCGTCCCCTACGCCTTCGCGCTCGGTGTCGCCGACCGGTGGTCGGCGCAGTACCGCCGCGTAACCGGACGGGCTGTCCCACACCCCGACTGGTACCCGTCGACCGCGTCGTACGACGACGAGGTAGGCCTGTACGCGGAAGTCGGACTCAACAACCTCGACGCGACGTTGTGCATCGCCCTCTACCGGCTCGAGGCGGCCGGGAGCCGTCCGGATGTCGGTGGATGCGGCAACGTCGGAGCGGTGGGCGGCGAAGCCGCATAATTGAGGGTGCGAGGTGAGACCGATGCGACAGACACCCTGGTTGGCGGCGACGGCATTCGTCGGGTCCGTCGCTCTGCTGCTTGCCGTCCACACCGGCGGCGGTGCGTCGAGCGAACCCGACCGGGAAGCGACGCGCATGCTCGATCCCGATGGGCCGGTCCTCTTCGTCAGCCCGCCGCGCGGGCAGCCGGGCGACCGCATCCAGTATCACGCGACGAATCTTCCGACCTGCGGTGGACCGTGGGCGGTGGAGTTCGGCGATCGCATCCTGGGCGAGACCCGTCAGGTGGGCAGCGTCGCCGACTTCCGCGCGACGGTGCCGAACCGTGGCAGTCGCGGTTTCCAGGTGGCCGGGCTGCGGTGCATGCCGATTCCGTCGATGGTGGTGCAGACGACGTTCGAGGTGCTCCCGGTGACGCGCTCGTCGGAGCCGACCACTACCTGGTTGCTGCCGCCACCGCCGGAGCTCCCGACACGGACGAAGAGGCCCACACCGACCACCACCACGCTCACCGCTCCTGCTGACGCGGAGCGGTAGGCTGCCGAAGCCCGGGCGTAGCTGTCCCGGCTGGTCGATGAGGCCGAGCGCACCCAC
>JBCEBZ010000480.1:0-10918 GCA_039206675.1 Rhodococcus sp. (in: high G+C Gram-positive bacteria)
GCAGTGTCAGCAGTCACGTTCGGGCTGCATTGTGACCGACGCCGAACATAATTGGATCGACCAATTCTGTCAACTGATCCACTAACCCCGAAAAGCGCATTGGCGCCGGTCCGCGGTGGTCCCGGCGGCACTCGGCGATCCCCGTCCGACCGGGCATCGTGTCACCGCCCCCACCGTCGGCGGCGGTAGCGGGGAGTGGCCGACGGCAAACTGACCGGTTTTCTTGGGACGGGCTCGAAAAACCCAGGAGTGCGCGGCCTCCCTCTAGCTCGTCGGTCCCAGAATCGTTCAGCAGACCGGACACCACGGTTCCGTCGGTCGACCGCATTCGCCGCCGGACTTGCTACACGCCGGTGGGCGTCTGCCGCCTGGTGCCGATGGGTGCGATCAGGTTGCGGCGAGTCCGCGGAGGAGGGTGTCGACGAGCCGGGTCGGCAGATCCGGGTCGAGCGGTTCGCGGCTGAGTATGACCTTGAAATGCAGGGGTGCGACGAGCATTTCGACTGTAAAGCGAGGGTCGGTGGCGTCGGGTAATTCGCCGCGATTGATGGCGCGCGTGATGATCTCGCCGGAGAGTGAGTGCCGAGTGGTCCAGTACTGCCTGCGGGCCTGACTGGCCGCCGGATCGTCGCCGGCGGCGGCCAGTGCTCGGTCGAAGGCGTTGCCCTGAGGAGTGCTGAGGTACGCCGCCAGTGAGGTGAGGTAGGCGATCAGGTCGTCGCGCAGTGATCCGGTGTCGGGGATGGGGAGCAGTTCCTCGGCCTCTTCGAGCAGGGCGTCGATCATCAGGTTTTCGCGAGTGCCCCAGCGGCGGTAGATCGTGGATTCGTGCACTCCGGCGCGGGCCGAGGCGTCGGCCACGGTCAACCCGTCCATGCCGTGGGTGTGCAGCAGATCGAGGGTGGCGTCGAGCACTGCGCGGCGCACTCGCGCGGATCTGCCGCCGGGGCGTGGCCGGCTCCCGGGTTCGGTCATGCCCCACTTTAACGCAAGACTCTTGCGTTTGCGGTGTGACCCAGCGCATACTGCTAATGCAAGTAACTTGCGTTTAGAGGAGGCAGTGGAATGCGTTCACGACAATCGGTCACCAACGACGACGGAATCACCGCCCGCAGCGAGACGGTGAACGGGATGCGGATCGACTGGGATGCGCCGATTCCGATGTCGGATGGTGCGGTGCTGCGGGCGGATGTCTTCCGCCCGGACGGCGAGGGTGTGTATCCGGTGCTGATGACCCTCGGGCCGTACGGGAAGGGCCTGGCCTTTCAGGAGGGGTTCGCCGCGATGTGGCAGCGCCTGGCGTCGGCGTATCCCGATGCGGTGGCCGGCACGACCAACGCCTACCAGGTGTGGGAGACGGTCGACCCGGAGAAGTGGGTTCCGGACGGCTACATCTGCATTCGGGTGGATTCGCGCGGTGCCGGCCGCTCGGCGGGACGGCTGGACATGCTCAGCGAGCAGGAGGCCCGCGACTACTACGAGGTCATCGAGTGGGCCGGCACCCAGGATTGGTCGAACGGCCGGGTGGGTTTGCTCGGGATCTCCTACTACGCCGCCAATCAGTGGTTGGTCGCGGCGTTGCGGCCGCCGCACCTGACGGCGATCTGCCCGTGGGAGGGATTCACGGACTTCTACCGCGACTTCAACCGGCACGGCGGCATCCTGTCCCGGTTCGGGCAGGCCTGGCAGGACCGGCAGATCTTCACCGTCCAGCACGGGGTCGGCGAGCGTGGTCCGCGCAACCCGAACACCGGTGAACTCGTCGCCGGACCACCGACCCTGTCGATGGACGAACTCGCCGCGAACCGGGTCGAGACGATCACCGAGGCCCGGAACCGGCACGTCCTCGGCGAGTTCAGCCTCGCCCGCACCCCGGACCTGTCCCGCATCGAGGTACCGGTGCTCTCGGCCGCGAACTGGGCGCACCACCTGCACACCCGCGGCAACTTCGACGGCTACACCCACGTGGCGTCACCGCAGAAATGGCTCGAAGTGCACGGTCACGAGCACTACGCCGAGTTCTACACCGATTACGGTGTGGGGCTGCAGAAACGGTTCTTCGGGCACTTCCTCAAAGGCGAGGACACCGGGTGGGAAGACCAGCCGCCGGTGCGGTTGAACGTGCGCCACGTCGACGGGACGTTCGAGGGCCGCGACGAGCAGGAGTGGCCGCTGGCCCGCACCCGGTGGACCCGCTTTCACCTCGACGCCGCCGCCGGATCGTTGAGTACCACCGATCCGGCCGGCGAGCACAGTGTCGACTTTCCGGCACTGGGACCGGGAGCCGATTTCTGGACCGCACCGCTGACTGAACCACTGGAGATCACCGGGCCCGCGTCGGCGCGGGTGCGGCTGACGTCCTCGACCACCGACGCCGACCTGTTCGTCACCCTGCGCGTGCAGGACCCGGACGGCAACGAGGTCTCGCTGGTGTCCGCGATCGACGAACACGGTGTGCTGGCGGTGGGGTGGCTGCGTGCCTCCCACCGCGAACTCGACCACGAGCGCAGCCTCCCCCATCAGCCGTGGCACCCGCACACCCGCACCCTGCCCCTCACCCCGGGACAGGCGGTCGACCTGGACGTCGAGATCTGGCCCACCTCCCTCGTCGTCCCGCCCGGCTACCGCCTCGGTGTCACCCTGTCGGGCAGTGATTTCCAGATGCCGGGCGACGGCCCGTGGCCGGTGGCCTACGGCATCGAGCAACGCGGCAACGGGGTCTTCGTGCACGACGACCCGCACGACCGCCCGGCCGGAATCTTCGACGGGGTCACCACCGTGCACACCGGCCCCGCCTCGGGAACTTCGATTCTGCTGCCGGTGATACCCGCGCAGGAATGAGCCGACCGCATCCATCCCCCCGAACAGCTGAGGAAATCCACATCATGCGACGCATCGTCGACCTCTCCGTGTCACTGCAGGCAGGCATCGCCTCCGACCCACCCGGCCACCTGCCCGAAATCGACTACCTGGACCACGCCCACACCCGCGACGACCTGCTGCAGTTCTTCCCGGGCGCCGGCGCCGAGGACCTACCCGACGGGGAAGGGTGGGCGATCGAACGCATCCGGCTGTCCACCCACAACGGCACCCACCTCGACGCCCCCTACCACTACAGTTCCACCATGGACGGCGGCCAGAAGGCCATCACCATCGACGAAGTCCCCCTCGAGTGGTGCTTCGGGCGCGGCGTCAAACTCGACTTCCGGCACTTCGACGACGGCTACGTCGTCACCGCCGAGGACGTCGATCGCGAACTGGACCGGATCGGTCACACCCTCGCCCCGTTCGACATCGTGCTGGTCAACACCCGCGCCGGCGAACGGTACGGCCGGGAGGACTACGTGAACTCCGGCTGCGGAATGGGCCGTGAGGCGACCCTGCACCTGCTTCGCCAAGGGGTGAAGGTAACCGGCACCGACGCCTGGAGCTGGGACGCACCGTTCGCGTTCACCGCCCGCCGGTACGCCGAAACCCGCGACGCCGGCATCATCTGGGAGGGTCACCGCGCCGGACGGGAGATCGGATACTGCCACATCGAGAAACTCGGCAACCTCGACGCGCTCCCCTCCTCCGGTTTCCAGGTGGCGTGCTTTCCCGTCAAGATCCACCAGGCGTCGGCCGGGTGGACCCGTGCCGTCGCGATCTTCGACGAGGAGCAGGCATGAGAATCGGGTCCCTGCTCGTCGACGGCGTCCGGCGTCACGGCGTCGTCGACGGCGATCACATCACCCTGCTGTCGGAGTCCGCCGACGTCTTCGCCGTCCTCGCGGCCGACGACCCGAGCGGGGCGCTGGACGGGCGCCGGCTGCCCTGGGATCCGGCAACCGAACTGGCGGTGCCGGTTCCGGTCGCCAGCATCCGCGACTTCATCACGTTCGAGCAACACACCGCCGGTTCGCTGCGGGCGGTCACCGGTGCCGCCGAGGTGCCGCAGGTCTGGTACGACGCGCCCGCCTTCTACTTCACCAACCCGCACGCCGCGATCGGCTCCGGCGCAGCCGTTCCGGTGCCCCCGGGCTGCGAAGTGCTCGACTTCGAACTGGAAGTCGCGGTCGTGATCGGGAAGGCCGGGTACAACCTGTCCGTCGACGAGGCGTTCGATCATGTTGCCGGGTTCACCATCCTCAACGACTGGTCCGCCCGGGATCTGCAGGGCCGTGAGATGCGGGTCGGCCTGGGCCCCGCGAAAGGCAAGGACACCGCCACCACCCTCGGACCCGTGCTGGTCAGTGTGGACGAGTTCGTCGACTACGAGGACGAGGGTCGCTTCGACCTCGCCATGGACGTCTTCGTCAACGACACCCGCATCGGCGGCGACACCCTGGCGAACATGGCGTGGACGTTCGCCGAGCTGATCTCCTACGCCAGCCGCGGCACCTGGGTACGCCCCGGTGACGTGCTCGGCTCCGGAACCTGCGGCAGCGGGTGCCTCGCCGAACTCTGGGGATGGCGCGGCGAACAGCAACCACCGCCGCTGCGCATCGGCGACACCGTCACCATGACGGTGGAAGGCATCGGCAGCATCCACAACACCGTGGTCCCCGGGCCGCCGCTCCACCATGTTCCTGCGGCAACCCGGGGAGCGAATGTCCGTACCGCACCGTAGTTCTCTGTGGGCACGGAGGTCCGCCGGCGTCGTGGGGTCGAACCCGACTATTCAGTGTGCTCCCGCGTGGTTGGCCAATTCGATCAACGCAGACGAGTAGATCCCGGTGATCGCCGCTGCGAGTTCGGGTTCGCTTTCGGGCGCAGTGGAGGCGAACTCGGCACTCCACACGACCTCGGCGCCGTCGGGGTGAGGGTTGACGGTGAAGGTCGAGGAATAGAACGACAGCGGCAGGGGCCCGGCGACGTACTCGTAGGTGTAGCTTCGCTGCGCGTCGTCGTGTGCGACGATCCGCTCCGTCGCCTCGCCTCCACCGTTCGCGAACGTGGCGTATCGCAGATCACCCTGTTGATGGGACTTCTCGAGCGCGGGAATCCAGTTCGCGACGTTGGCGGTGTCTCCGCCGACCTTCCACACGGCGTCCGGTGTTGCTCCGATGATTCGGGTCTCGACTACTCGCATGAGGTGTCCTTACGGTCGTATGTAATGAGCAGTTCCGTCAGTCGGCGCACATCGTCGGCCCCTACCCCGTTGTCCCGCAGCAGAGCATGGACGCCGCCGTATCGCCCGTCGACGTGGTCGAGGAAACGCTCCATCGCGTCGGCGGGCGCCGTCCATGCCTCCGGCGGGTAGAGATCGGCCGCCGCGCCGTAGGAGCTCATCTGACGTAGCCGGTGCATGGATGCGACGACGTCGTCGGGGGCGGCCGCGTAGTCGGCGGCGATCTCCGACCGGAGCACCCCGATGGCGTCGAGGAGCAGGGCGATCGCCACCCCGGTGCGGTCCTTGCCGACGGTGCAGTGCACCAGAACCGGGACGACGTCGGGTTCGAGGAGCCGGGTGATCAGCGACACGACTCCGGCGGCGTCCTCGGCGAGATACTTCAGATAGCGGGTGACCAGCGGGTCGTCACCGTCCATCGGCGCGACCGCCGAGTCTTTCGCAATGCGGTCGCCGATGCTGAACGGGTGCGAGAAGTGGTCGATTCGCAATTCGTCGAGCGGCCCCCGTCCTTCGACGGCAACCTCGTGGGGCAGCCGCAGATCGATGGTCGCCCGGATCCCGGTGTCGGCGATCAGCGTCCGCGCGGACTCCTCGTCGAGGAACTGCGGTGTCCCGCTCCGGAAGAGAACTCCCGTCCGAACACGCGCGCCGTCCCGGGTTCGGAGTCCACCGACGTCCCGGAACCCGAGCAGCCCGGCGTATGTGGCGGTCACGACTGCGTGGACAGGATGGTGACGACGCAGGCGTTGCCGTCCATTCCTGCCGCTCCCCCGCCCATCGTCTCCACGAGCCCGACTCGATGCCGGTCGACCTGCCGCGCACCCGCCCTGCCCCGTAGCTGCCACGCGATTTCCGCGAGCTGCGCCATTCCTGTTGCGCCGAGCGGATGACCGCGCGAGAGCAGCCCACCGCTGGGGTTGACCGGTTGCACACCGTCGCGGGTGGTGTGCCCGGAGGGTGCGAGTTCGGCGCCCTTGCCGCGGGGTGCGATGCCGAGCGCTTCGAGGGTGATGATCTCCCCGATGGTGAAGGCATCGTGCACCTCGAGCACGTCGATCTCCTGCGGGGTCCGATCGGCCTGCGCGAAGGCCTTCTCGGCGGCGCGGGCCACGCTGGCGTATCCCCAGACGTCCTCGCTGCGCTGGTCCCACAGGGCCCCGGAGACCATCGCGGAGGCCTCGATCCGCAGATCGCTCTGGTTGCCGCGGTCGCCGCCGACGATCGCGGCGCCGGCGCCGTCGCTGGTCGGGCAGCACTGCAGGAACGTCAGGGGTTCGGCGATCAACCGGGAGTCGAGCACTTCCTGGACGGTCGGCACCGTCCCCCGCAACTGGGCGCGGGGATTGTCCATCCCGTTGCTCTTGTTCTTCACCGCGATGGCGGCGAGTTGTTCCGGGGTGACACCGAATTCGCCGACGTACCGCTGCGCCTGCAGGGCGTACAGCCCCGGCAACGGCAGCGACGCCGCCCCTTCCGGGTCGGTCGCCTCGGGGACGATGGCCCCGGAGAACAGGGTGGACATCTGATCGACGCCGAGCACGAGGACGCACCCGAATCGGCCGTGCCGCACCGCCTCGACCGCCTCGTGGTAGGCGGCGGTGCCGCTGGCGCACGCATTTTCGACGGTCCACATCGGCACGGAGGGAATGCCGAGTCCGCGTTGGATGCGGGTCGCCACACCGGGCGGGCCGAACACCGACCCGACGATGATGGCGTCGATCGCGTCGGGCCGGATGCCGGCGTCCCGCACCGCCTCGGCGACCGCGGTCCAGGCGAGCGATTCGACACGCTGGTCCGGGAACCGTCCGTAGGACGAGGTTCCGACGCCCCACAACATGGCCTGGTTCATCGCTGTCCCTCCGCAGTGGCGACGAGGTCGCCGTCGTCTGTTCCGGTGATCTCGACCCGGGTGCCGAGTGCGAGCACCGCCGGCTCCGCGAGGTGGACGAGCACCCGGGGGCCGTCGTCGAGGTCGACGTACGCCAGCCCGAAGGGCGGCCGGTGGGTGCCGACCGGGATGGCGACCACCGTCGACGACCAGGTCGTCCCCGTGCGCGCGAAGCGGGCCGGTTCGGTTGCGCCGTAACACACCGGGCACCACGGCAGATGCTGTTGCGCGGTCGGGTACCGGCACACCGTGCACCGCGACCCGAGGACGGCGTCGCCGTCGAGGACCGGTCGCGAGTCCGCGACGGGAAGCCCCCCGACGGCGGAGCCTGCACGCCGCTTCGTCGGGCGCCCCACGCCGAGTTCGCTCATCAGTGGTCGCCTTCCAGGGTCAGCGAGAAGTCCTCGGCCTCGATGTGCAGGTACGCGCCGACGGACGTCTCGACCAGGTCCCTGATGTACTTCATCTGCCTGCTGGTGGGGGCGAAGTCGCGGTTGCGTTGCGGGGTCGCGCGCATGATGTCAATGTCGTTCTCGGGGACGAGCAGTCGCAGGAGCAGTTCGTCGTCGCTGATCGACTCACCGAACTTCTTGCGCAAATCGTCCAGGCTCGGCTGCGGGGGCTCCCAGTTCCGGTAGCTCTGCGCCTTGGGCGAACTCATGATGGTGTCGAGCACGTTCTGATTCATCGGGGCGACCGGCGTTCCGTAGAAGCCGTGCGCATAGATCATCACCTCGTCCGGCACCACCGAGTACCGCGATCCCGTCACGACGTTCAGGACCGCCTGGGTGCCGACCAGCTGCGAGAACGGGGTGGCCATGACCGGGTAGCCGAGTTCTTCTCGCACCCGGGACATCTCGTCGAGTACCTCTTCGAAACGATCCTCCATGCCACGGTCACGCAGCTGCGCCTTGAACGTGCCCGCCATTCCGCCGGGAAGCTGGTGACGGTACTGGAACAGGGAGTACTCGGCCGGCTGACCGACCGGCAGGTCCTCGTACTCCGCGACGCGCAGCAGGTGCTGCTCGACCGCGGCGAAGCGGGACTCGTCGAGGTCGACGTCGAAACCCGCGTAGCGCAGATTCGCCACCGTGTTCTCGGTGGAGGGCAGCGACACCCCGGCGGCGAGCGGACGGCTCGCGGTGTGCACGCGGTCCGCACCGGCGAGGACGGCCTCGAGGTAGTTCAGTGGCGCGAGCGCGTTGTTGCTGTGGAAGTGGACCTCCACCGGCAGGTTTCCGGCCGCACCCTTGATCGCCGCGATGAGCGAGCGGGTGCGCTCGGGGGTGAGCAGTCCGGCCGCATCCTCGACTTCGATGCCGTCGGCGCCGGTCGCGACCAGCTCCCGGGTGCGGGCGGCGTAGTACTCGTCGGTGTGGTACGGGGTGTCGGCGTAGAGGATGCAGGGCAGCGCCTGACCACCCTCGGCCTGCACGGTTTTGACGAGGCGGCCGATCTTGTCGATGTTGAACAGACCGTCGTAGATCCAGAAACTGCCGATGCCGTGGGCGATCAGTCGCTGCACCCACAGGTCCATCACGCTGTCGGCGGTGAGTCCGAACGTGACGATGCCGTTGCTTCGGGTCCCGGCTCGAACCGTGGTGTCCGGCATGGACTTCGACAGCGAGATCAGCTGCTCCCACGGATCTTCCTTGCAGTGGCGCACCAGCACCTCGAAGATCGAACTGCCGGCCAGGTCGATGGTGTGGAAGCCGGTGCGGTCCAGCTCGGACGCCATGGGCAGGCCCATGTCCTTGCGCAGCCGCATGCCCCACCAGCTCTGCGGGCCGTCGCGCAGGGTCTGGTCGACGATGTCGATCTTGCGCCGGGTGCCGTCGGCGTTGCGCGGAGCGATGTCGAGGAAACTCATGAGATCTTCTCCAGATAGTCAGGGAGGCCCCGAGAGGCGATCCACTCGGTCGTGACGGTGCCGGCCCGGAAGTCCGGATGATCCAGTGCCGCACGGGCGAAATCGGCGGTGGTGGGAACTCCGATCACCCCGAGCGTCCCCAGGGCGGCGACCATCCGATCCGCTGCGACGTCTCGGTCGGGTCCGTGCGCCACGATCTTCGCCAGCAGCGAGTCGTAGTACGGGGTGACGACGTAGCCGGGTTCGCAGTGGCTGTCGACGCGGATTCCCTCCCCCTCCGGGGGATCCCAGGTCTGCACTGTTCCCGGATTGGGGATGAAACCCCGGGCCGGGTCCTCGGTGGTGATGCGGACCTCGATGGCGTGTCCGGTCAGGTCGATGTCGTCCTGGGTGAAGCGCAGCGGTTCCCCGGCCGCCGAGCGCAACTGCTCGGCGACGAGGTCGACACCGGTGACCATCTCCGTGACCGGGTGTTCCACCTGGATGCGGGCGTTGAATTCGAGGAACGCGAATTCGGAACGGTCGGCGTCGTAGATGAATTCGACGGTGCCGGCGCTGTCGAGTTCGAGCGCCTCGGCGAACGCCACGCCGCTGCGGCGGATGTGCTGACGGATCTCCTCGGGCAGGTTGGGTGCCGGGGACTCCTCCACCACCTTCTGGTGGCGCCGCTGCAGGGTGCAGTCGCGTTCCCCGAGATGGATGACGGAGCCGTGCTTGTCGCCGAGCACCTGCACCTCGATGTGGCGGGCGTTGCGGATGAACCGTTCGACGTAGAGCCGTCCGTCACCGAACGCCGACTGCGCCTCGGCCCCGGCGGGCGACCAGCGGGCCCGCAGTTCGGCCTCGTTCTCCACCACCGACATGCCCCGGCCCCCGCCGCCGGCCGCGGCCTTGACCAGCACCGGATATCCGAGTTCGGCCGCGGCGGCGACCGCTGCCTCGGCCGAGTCGAGGATCGGCGATCCCGACAGCACGGGAATGCCCGCCGATCGGGCCAGTTCGCGGGCCCGGGCCTTGTCCCCCGCCTCGGCGACCGCCTCCGGCCGCGGGCCGACGAACGTGAGCCCCTCCGCGACGCAGGCGGCGGCGAAGTCCGGGTTCTCGGAGAGGAACCCGTAGCCGGGGTGCACGGCGTCGGCGCCGGCGCCGAGCGCGGCGCTGAGCACCGCGGGGATGGACAGATAACTCTGCGCTGCCGGGGCGGGGCCGATGCACACGGCGCGGTCGGCCATCCGCGCGGCCAGCCCGTCGCGGTCCACGGTCGAGGTCACCGCGACCGTCTCGATGCCGAGGGCGCGGCAGGCCGTGATCACCCGCACCGCGATCTCGCCGCGGTTGGCGACCAGGACCCGCCGCAGCGGGGTACGTCGCGGCGGCTCGGTGGTCAGGGTCGCCGGGCTAGCCATCGGTCGGCCTGATCAGGAACAGCACCTGGTCGAACTCGACCAGGTCCGCGTTGGTGGCGCAGATCTGCACGATCTCGCCGCCCTGCGGTGCGAGCACGGGGTTCATCAGCTTCATGACCTCGACGATCGCGATCTGCTGCCCGGCCTCCACGGTCTGCCCGACCTGCACGAACGGCGGATCACCCGGGCTCGGCGCAGTCCAGAACGCGCCCACCGTCTGCGATCGCACCTCGATGCAGCCGGTCGTGTCCACCGCGGCGGCCGGGGCCGACGGCGCAGGGGCACTCGCGGCCGGGGCCGGGGCCGGGGAAGCCAGCGGTGCCGGCGGCGCGGCGACGGGAGCGGCGACGGGAGCAGCAACCGGGGCAGAAGCCGTCCCCGCTGCGGCCGGCGGGCCGTCCTTGCCGACGGTGACGCGCATGCCGTCGAGTTCGAGGGTCATGGAGGCCCATCCGGACTCCTGGAAGGTGCGCAGGATTTCGCGTACCTCGCGATGGGTCACCCGCTCCGGCGTGGTCATGACGTTCTCCTTTGGTGTGCGATGGCGGCGAGCAGCACCGGCAACCGGTGGGCCGTGACGATCGCGTCGACGCCCGCGTCGAGTGCGGCGCGCACGCCGTCGGGGGCGCAGAACACCGCGC
>JBCEBZ010000481.1:0-10863 GCA_039206675.1 Rhodococcus sp. (in: high G+C Gram-positive bacteria)
CTCCTGACATCTGCCTTGCAAAGGCAGCGCTCTACCAACTGAGCTAAGGCCCCGTTACCTCGTGCCACACCTCGTTGCCGCGGAGCAACTTGGACAGTCCGATTGCCACCAGCACTCCGGCTCCCACGAACAGGAGGACCTTCATGCGACTGACCTTTCACCGGCACCAGGAGTGGGCCTAGGAGGACTTGAACCTCCGACCTCTTCGTTATCAGCGAAGCGCTCTAACCGCCTGAGCTATAGGCCCCTGAAGTCCGGAAACTCATCTCGCGCAGTTCCCTGAACCGAGTCGGAAGATTACCCCACCGGACCGGCAACTACCAAAACCGGTCCGGCGAGACGCTCTTTTCCCAGCTCAGTCCGTGTCGGTTTTCGCGTTCAGTCCCGGTCCGCGAGCGTCACTTCGACGCCCCCGACAAGATCGGAACACAGGTTGTAGATGAACGCGCCGATCGTCGCCAGCGCGGTGAAGAGCACCATGTTGGCGAGACCGATGACGGCGGCGTATCCGAAGACCTGCCCGGCCGTCACGAGCCCGTCCGAGCTCGACTCCGCGACGATGTCGGTGAACGCGTTGTTCAGCCGGTCCCACACGCCCATCCCGTCCAGGACGACGTACAGCAGACCGACGGCCACCATCCACACGAAGAACAGCGACACCGAGATGACGGACGAGATCTTCAGCGTCGACCACGGGTCGATCTTGCGGACCTGCACCGTCGCGCGGAGCGCCTCACCCTCCTCGACCCGCTGCGGGGCCACGGCGATCTTCGGCTGCTGACCCGTCGGCGCCGCCCCCGGCAGGGGGTGCTTGGCCTCGGACAGGTCCGGCATGTCCTTGGGGAGCACGTCCCGGTTGATGTGCCGGGTCGGCCCGTCGATCGCGGACGCCTTCGCCTTGGCCGATTCCCGCTGCGTCACGGCACCCGCCGCGGCCGCACCGGACACCGCACCGACCGCCGCGGTCGCGGCCGCCCCGGACGCCGCTCGAGTGGGCTCCTGCTTCTGCGCGGGCTGACCCTTGGCCGGTGCGGCCGAGTTCGCTGCCGGCGACTTCTGCGTGGGCACGGCCTGGGTGGGAGCACCCGAGTTCTGTCCGCCCTGCGGCCGCTGCCCCTGGGGTGCACCCTCGGACTGCGACTTCTGCGGCGATGCGGTCTGCGGCTTCCGGACGTCCGGACCGCCGGCAGCCTTCGCTGCCGCCGCACCCGCGGCCGCTGTTCCCGCACCGGCGGCCGGGTTCTGCCCCTCCGGACGCGAGGCCTGCTTGGCTCCCGCCCCGCCCTGCAGGGGCCGCTTCAGGTTGGTCTGCGGCTCACGCTGCATTCCCCGCTGCCACGGCGGCGCCTGATTTCCGCGGATGGATTCGGTGGGGGCACCGCCCGCGGGCGCCCGGTTACCGGGAGCCTGCTGCGGCGGGGCGTGATGCCCGGGTGCCTGCTGGTTCGGAGCCTGACCCTGCTGCGGCGGCACCGACCGGCCCTGCGGGGTCTGCGTACGCGGACCCTGATGCTGGGGAGTCGACGGAGACCGGGCCGGATCGGCCGGAGCCTGCCGATCCGGTCTCGCGTCGGGAGCACCGCCCGGCCGGGCAGCCGGCCCCGCCTGAGCGGGGCCACGACCGGCTGACGCCTGCGGCCCCTGCGGCGCGGAACCCTGCTGCGGGTTCGGTCGCGCCGACCCGTTCTCGGGAGTGCGGGAGGCCTGCTGCTCGGGTCGCGCCTGATTGGCGGAACCCGGGCTCTGCCGGTCACTGCCTGGCTGGTTGGGAGTGCTCACTAGGACTCCTTAGCTCCTTTGCCGCTGCTCTCGGCGTTGTCGTCGGTCTCGTCGGGTTCGTCGGCATTGCGCGCGATCGCGAGCAGGGTGTCGCCTTCCCCGAGGTTCATCAAACGAACACCCTTGGTCTGCCGACCCGCCTTGCGGACCTGCTTGGCGGCGGTGCGGATGACGCCACCGCCCGACGTGATCGCGTAGAGCTCGTCGTCGTCGTTCACGATGAGCGCTCCGACCAGGGTGCCACGTTTCTTGTCGTATTGAATCGTGAGTACACCCTTTCCGCCGCGTCCCTGGACCGGGTAGTCCTCCATGCCGGTGCGCTTCGAGTAGCCGCCCGACGTCGCCACCAGCAGGTAGGTCCCCTCGCGCACCACGTTGAGCGACAGCAGTTCGTCGTCGCCGTTGAATCGCATGCCCTGGACGCCGGACGTGGCGCGTCCCATCGGGCGCAGCGCCTCGTCGGTGGCGGAGAAGCGGATCGACTGCCCCTGCGCGGAGACGAGCAGCAGGTCGTCGTCGGAAGAGCAGAGCACCGCGCCGACCAGTTCGTCCTCGCCGCGCAGGTTGATCGCGACGATGCCGCCGCTGCGGTTCGAGTCGAAGTCGGTGAGCTTGGACTTCTTCACCAGACCGTTGCGGGTGGCGAGAACCAGGTAGGGCGCGTCCTCGTACGTCTTGATCTGGATGACGCTCTGGATGCGCTCGTCGGGCTGGAACGCGAGCAGGTTGGCCACGTGCTGTCCGCGGGCCGTGCGGCTCGCCTCCGGCAGCTCGTACGCCTTGGCCCGGTACACGCGGCCCTTCGTGGTGAAGAACAGCAGCCAGTCGTGGGTGGAGCTGACGAAGAAGTGCGAGACGATGTCGTCCTGCTTCAGCCCGGCGCCCTGCACACCCTTGCCGCCGCGCTTCTGCGAGCGGTACAGATCGGTCTTGGTGCGCTTGGCGTAGCCGGTCTCGGTGATCGTGACGACGACGTCCTCGCGGGCGATCAGATCCTCGTCGGCCACGTCACCGTCGGCCGCGATGATGCGGGTCCGGCGATCGTCGCCGTGCTTGTCGACGATCTCCTTCAGCTCGTCCCGGACGATCCGGCGCTGACGCTCGGGCTTCTCGAGGATGTCCTTGAGGTCGGCGATCTCCCGCTCGATCTCGGCGAGTTCGTCGATGATCTTCTGGCGCTCGAGGGCGGCGAGGCGGCGCAGCTGCATCGCGAGGATCGCGTCGGCCTGGATCTCGTCGACCGTGAGGAGCTCGATCAGGCCCGCGCGGGCGATGTCGACGGTCTGCGACGCCCGGATCAGGGCGATGACCTCGTCGAGGGCGTCGAGCGCCTTGACCAGACCGCGCAGGATGTGAGCGCGTTCCTCGGCCTTGCGGAGCAGGTACTCGGTGCGCCTGCGGATGACCTCGACCTGGTGGGCGACGTACAGCCGGATCATCTGGTCGAGGCGCAGGGTGCGCGGCACGCCGTCGACGATGGACAGCATGTTGCAGCCGAAACTGGTCTGCAGCTGGGTGTGCTTGTACAGGTTGTTGAGCACGACCTTCGCGACCGCGTCACGCTTGACGGTGACGACGATCCGCATACCCGCGCGGTCCGAGGACTCGTCGTGGATGTCGGAGATGCCCGCGATCTTCGCGTCGCGGACCTGCTCGGCGATCGACGTGATCAGGTTGTCCGGGTTGACCTGGTACGGCAGTTCGGTGATGACGATCGTGGTGCGCCCCTTGGCGTCCTCCTCGATCTCCACCACACCGCGCATGCGGACCGAACCGCGACCTGTGGTGTAGGCGTCGTGGATGCCCTGGCCGCCGACGATCAGGCCGTGCGTCGGGAAGTCGGGGCCCTTGACGCGTTCCATGACCGCGGTGAGGGTGGACTCCTCGTCGGCCTCCCAGTTCTCGAGGGCCCAGTAGATGGCCTCGGCGACCTCGCGCAGGTTGTGCGGCGGGATGTTGGTGGCCATACCGACGGCGATGCCGCCGGAACCATTGATCAACAGGTTGGGGATACGGCTGGGGAGAACTGACGGTTCCTGTGTACGACCGTCGTAGTTCGGGGTGAAATCGACCGTCTCGTGGTCGATCTCCCGGAGCATTTCCATGGCCAGCGGAGTCAGCCGGCACTCGGTGTACCGCATCGCGGCGGCGCCGTCGTTGCCGCGGGAACCGAAGTTGCCCTGGCCGTCGACGAGGGGGTACCGCAGCGACCACGGCTGGGCCATGCGGACGAGCGTGTCGTAGATCGAGGCGTCGCCGTGCGGGTGGTAGTTACCCATCGTCTCGGCGACCGGTCGCGCAGACTTCACATAACCGCGATCGGGCCGGTAACCGTTGTCGTACATCGCGTACAGGACGCGGCGGTGCACCGGCTTGAGACCGTCCCGCACGTCGGGCAGCGCGCGGCCCACGATCACGCTCATCGCGTAATCGATGTAGCTGCTCTGCATCTCCTGCTGAATGTCGACGGGCTCGATGCGGTCGTGCCCCGGTCCCTCCGGCGGCAACGTTGTGTCGGTCATGAGCTCCTTCTTCTACTCGGCTTGACGTCTCCTCGTGGACTCGCGGTCCAGCACGACGTCGCGCAACCACCCGAGTCTATAGGTGCAGGTCAGCTATGAGGGTGAAGGACTCGGATGCACTCGGGAATCGGTGCCGCAGGAGTCGCCCGATCTACTGGCGTTCGAGCTCCCTGCCCTGGTTTTCGGCGGCGAGGGATTCGGCGGCGAGCAGGTCGGCCTCGAGTTCCAGCTCGGCGGCGACACGGTCGGGCGCCATCAGCAGCGCGGTGATCGGGATGGTGACCACCAGCATGCCCAGCACGAAGACGGGGAACAGGATCGAGAACACCTCGAGCCCGTCCGGGCGCGCGACGGCCTGGTCGACGGCGGCGCTCAGCCCGAACACCCCGGTGTAGTGCATCGCCACCAGCCCGGCGGCCACGACCACCGACGCCACCAGCCGCAGCGTGCGCGACTCGAGCGCCGGGATCGACCACATGATTCCGGCGCCGACGACGAGGCCGATTCCTGCCGACGCCGAGGTCAGCAGGATGTCGGAGGTCACCGAACCCTGGATCTCGAGGGACGCGACGATCGCGAGGTCCATTCCGGTGAATCCGAGGCCGAGGAGCACCGCACCGCCTGCGAGGCGGCCGATCTCCACGGTTGCGCTCGGCAGCCGGTGTTTCGTCGGCGGCGGGCTGATGATCAGCAACGCCACTGCGGCGGCCGCGACGGGCACCACGAACGAGATCACGATCCACAGGACGTCGTAGCGCACCACGCTGCCGTAGACCTCGAAGCCGACCATCGCGATGTAGTGCGGCAGCCAGGCGCCGATACCGCCGATGGACAGCGCGCCCCACGCCAGCCACAGGTACCGCTGCCTCGGGTTCGGCGCGGTCACCGCCTTGCGCGCGCTGGCGATACCGACGAAGACGCCGATGAACGACGTGACCGCGGCGAGGGCGACGATCCACGTGCCCATGGAGAAGTGCTGCAACTCGTCCGACATGTTTCGAATCCTCAGTACGCGGCCGTGTGGAGCTTGGTCAGTGCGTATTCGGTGATCGCGACCAGGGCGCGTTTCGCCGATTCCCGGTCCCGTGCGTCGATCGGGATGATCGGCACGTCCTCGGAGATGGCCAGGGCCGCACGAATGTCCTCGATGGGGTAACGCGGGGCGTCGTCGAACTCGTTGATCGCGACGAGGAACGGCAGCTGCCGGGCCTCGAAGAAGTCGACCGCCGCGAAGCTCTCGTCCAGCCGGCGCGTGTCGATCAGGACGATCGCCCCGATCGCACCGCGGATCAGGTCGTCCCACATGAACCAGAACCGGTGCTGACCGGGGGTGCCGAACAGGTACAGCACCAGGTCGTCGGCGAGGCTGATGCGGCCGAAGTCCATGGCGACGGTGGTCGTGCCCTTCTGCGGGGTCGCAGCCAGGTTGTCGACGCCGTCGCTGGCGTTGGTCACGAGCGCCTCGGTGCGCAGCGGGACGATCTCGGAGACCGCCCCCACCAGCGTGGTCTTGCCGACCCCGAACCCGCCGGCGATCACGATCTTGGTCGAGGTCACCCGATTGCGGGGATCAGATTTCGCGAAGTCCACTGAGGACCCTTTCGATGAGTTCACGACGTTCGGAGTCGGTCGAGTCTTCCTTCAGGGTGGCCAGGATCTGGAGATGACCGGCCTCGACCAGGTCGGCGACCAGGACGCGTGCCACTCCGAGGGGCACACCCACGCGGGCGGCGATCTCGGCGACCGACGGCGACTGCTGGCACAACGCGACGATGGCCGCGTTGACGTCGTCGAGTTCCCACTGCCGGTCCACCGACTGCGGCAGTGCCTGAATCAACGCTTCGAGCGCGAGCTCGACCGCGGGCCGGGTGCGGCCCGACGTCAGCGAGTACGGGCGCACGATGTTCGGGCCCTGCTTCTCCGAGTGGTGGTCGTTCATGGGCACGGTCCGGTCAGAGACCCTGCGGGGTGCGGGCCGTGGCCTGCACCGATGCGCCGACACGGTCGACCAGGATCGCCATCTCGTAGCCGACCTGCCCGATGTCGCATTCGGCGTCCGTGAGCGTCGCGAGGTGCGAACCGTCGCCGACGCTCATGAGCAGCAGGTAGCCATGCTGCATCTCGACCACCGACTGCAGCACGCCGCCGCCTTCGAACAGCCGGGACACACCGGCCGACAGGCTGGCGAGCCCCGACGTGACCGCGGCGAGCTGCTCGGCGCGGTCGATGGGGAGGTGGGCGCTGGCCGCCATCAGGAGACCGTCCGCGGACACCAGCACGGCGTGCGAGACACCGGGAACGTCACTGGCGAAGTTCGACACCAACCAGTCGAGAGGTCGCGTGACGTCGGATCCATGAGCGGTGTTCATCGGTCTCCTTCAATGCTGTTACGTTCCGCGAGCCTCGTGGCCCTGCCGTTTCGGACGCCCTGCTGGTGACGACTGAGATTGGCGCGAATTGTCTCAGGGTCGCGCACCCGGCGCAGGGTCCCCGTATTGTGCGCGCCCTCGACCGTGCCGGGAACCAGCCGGTCGCCGGGCCGCCGCTTCGGCAGCCCGATCTCCGGGTCGACCTCGACGGGGGTCTCGCTGATCCGTTCCGCGGCGGACCATCCGGCGTCGCCGGCGGAGTGCCAGACGCCGGGTGCACCCTCGGCGCCGGTCGGATCGGTCAGCCAGTCGGACACCATGTCGGAGAAGATCGGGGTGCCGCCGCCGGGCCGCGGGGCCGCCTCGGACGGGGGCGGATCGATCCGCGACTGGAAGAACGACGCGGTCTTCGCCGAGTTGGTGCGGTAGCGGTGCCGGACCGGTGCCTGCTCGTCGCCGTTCGACGACGGGGGCGCCGGCTGCTCCGCGGTCCGTGCCTCGACGCGGTTCTCGCTGCGTGGCGCGTGCGGTGCGTGCTGCGGCCGCGATTCGGCGGAGGCCGCCTCCGGGACCGCGGCCTGCGGCCGCCGGACGGGCAGCTTCGGCATCGCTCCGGATCCGCGGACGTTCACGGTGTCCTGGGACTGCGCGGCCGGGGCAGCGGCCGACGATCCCGCGCCGGCCGCGATGCCACTGGCACCGGGCTGCCGCCGGGGCAGGCTCGTGCCCGACGCCGTCGTCACCGCACCCGCGGAGGCCGGGCTCGGCGCCGGCGGAGGCGTGGACGGGGTGCGGGTCGGCAGTCCGTTGCGGGTTGCCGGCAGCTGCGGGTCGTCCTTGCGTGGTGCGGGGGCCGCGGGAGCCGGGATGGCGGTCCGGACCGGCGCGGCGGGAATCTTCCGCTGCGGTCCCGTGTCCTGCCGGGCGGCCTGCGACACGATCAGCGCGTTCGGGATGTGGATGCTCACGGTCACACCCGGGTTGCGGGCGGTGTCGAACGTCGACCGCAGGCGCACGGTCAGACCGTGTCGTTTCGCGAGCCGGCTGACGACGAACAGGCCCATGTGGCGGGCGGTCTCGGGACCGACCTCGCCACCCGACGCCAGGCGTTCGTTGACGGCGCGCATGTCGTCGGCCGGGATACCGATGCCGCGGTCGGCGATCTCGAGCAGCACTCCGCCGTCGACGGCGCGGGCGAAGCTGAACGTCACCACCGTGTCCGGCGGCGAGGCCCGCAGCGAGTTGTCGACGAGTTCGGCGAGCAGATGCACGACGTCGGTGACGACGGTGCCGCTGAGCGCGCCCTCGGGGGTCGCGCCCATCTGCACGCGCTGGTAGTCCTCGACCTCGGAGATCGCGGCACGCAGCACGTCGCCGAGCGGGATCGGCGCCGCCTGCGACCGGCGCACGCGGGTGCCGGCCAGAATCAGCAGGTTCTCACCGTTCCGGCGCATACGCGCGGCCAGGTGGTCGAGCCGGAACAGGCTCTCGAGCCGCTTCGGGTCCTTCTCCTCGAACTCGAGGTTCTCGATCAGGCCGAGCTGCTGGTCGACGAGCGACTTGCTTCGGCGGGCGAGCGTCTCGAACATGTCGTTGATCTGCAGGCGCAGTTGTGCCTGCTCACCGGCGAGCTTGAGTGCCTGCCCGTGGATGTCGTCGACGGCGCGGGCGAGCTGCCCGATCTCCTCGGACGAGTGCACGGCCACCGGCTCGAACGACAGCGCTCTCGGATCGTCGCTCGCCTTGATCTGCTCGATCGCGTCCGGCAGGTCGCGGCGGGCGGCCTTCAGCGCGCCGTACCGCAGGCGGCGGATCGGGCCGATCAGCGACCGCGACACCAGGAGCGCGAGGACGAGCGCGGCGAGCAGCGTTCCGAGGACGATCGCCGTGTCGCGCAGCGCGGCGGACCGGGTCTCGGCGGCGCGGATCTGCACGGTGGCCGCGATGTCCTTCGCGGCCGCGCTGGTCAGGTCCTGGTAGACGTCGCGGCTCGCGATCAGCGAGGAACGCAGCTGCAGAATGGGCAGCACCCCGCCGCGGGCCGCGTCGGCCAGCCCCTGGTCGATGAGGGCGTTGCGGTCGTTGATGTTGTTCCGCAGCGTCTGGAGGCGCTCGTCGCCCTTCGGGTAGTACCGGTCGAGGACGTCGAGGAGGCTCGATTCGGCGCCGGCGGCCGCGACGACGGCGGAGGTGGGAATGTCACCCGTGCGGGCCTTCTCCCGTCCGTCGGGACCGGCGTACGCGTCCTTGACGATGACGAGGCCCATGGCCTGTTCGAACAGGCGACGCTGCGCCTGCCAGGCGTTGGTCAGCTCGTAGCCCTTGTCGACGACCTCGCTGTCCTCGATGGGACGGACGATGTCGTCGACTTCCCGGATGAAGTCCGCGGCGAACGCGCGCTGGCGTTCCGCGAGCAGATCGGTGGCGACACCGGGAGAATCCATCAGATTCAGGAGGGCGCGGCCGTCCGAGACGGTCTGGTTGATGGAACTCGCGACGGCGGGATCCAGTTCGGGATTCCGGGCCTGTTCGGCCACGTCGTTCATCAGGGACTCCGCGTCCGCGCGGTCTTCCTTGGTGAGGGTGCCCGAGGCGTAACCACTGGTCACGGTACCCATCGAGGCCTCGAGGGCCACGATGTCCGGGACGACGACGATCTGGTCGGCGGCCTCGGTGAAGTGGACGGCGTTGCTCAGCTCGCCCTGCACGCGGAGCCCGCCGAGCACCATGGCGACGGTGACGGGAACTGCGAGAACCGCAGTGACCTTCCACCGCAGGCCCCAGCCCTCGATATCCCAGAACTTTGCCCGGGGCGGCGAATCGTCGCTCATCCCACGCTTCCTTTCCCACCACTCATAGCTTGTCGCTCTGTGCTCGTGACCCCGCCCGCGAGAGGGCAGCCGTACCGGATCGGACGACACGCGTCGACAGAGGAAAGTGATCGATCAGTTGCGCTGTGCGCAGCGCTGCCCGACGCACCGATTTCCGAATGTAACGAGTTCATCACATCCCCATGGGGAACGTTCTTACCACAGAAATTCCCCGATCCTTACTTCCAAGTAACATGCGCACCACTGATCCCAGACGTTGCCGCCACGGGGTGGATCAGCCGACCAGGCTACACAGAATCGCCGTTCACAGTCGAGGACGGAATTCTGCGTCACCCGGTCCCGCAAGCGGCCGACACGAATGCAGCCACCGGGGTCTTCCGACCACCGGTGGCTGCACGCGATCCGTATTCTGTTGTGCCGGATACCTAGACGTCGAGGAAGCGGACGTCCTTGGCGTTACGGGTGATGAAGCTTCGCCGGGCCTCGACGTCCTCGCCCATGAGGACGCTGAACAACTCGTCGGCCGCGGCCGCGTCGTCGAGCGTCACGAGACGCAGGACACGCACGGTCGGATCCATCGTGGTCTCCCACAGTTCCTTGGCGTTCATCTCGCCGAGACCTTTGTAGCGCTGGATGCCGTCGTCCTTGTTGATCTTCTTGCCCGACTCGAGGCCGGCCTTGACCAGGGCGTCGCGCTCGCGGTCCGAGTACGCGAACTCCGGGTCGGCGCGCTGCCACTTGAGCTTGTACAGCGGGGGCTGCGCCAGGTACACGTGGCCGTGCTCGACGAGGGGCCGCATGAAGCGGAACAGCAGCGTGAGCAGCAGCGTTGCGATGTGCTGGCCGTCGACGTCGGCGTCGGCCATCAGCACGATCTTGTGGTACCGCAGCTTCGCGAGGTCGAACTCCTCGTGGACGCCGGTGCCGAGCGCGGAGATGATCGCCTGGACCTCGGTGTTCGCGAGCACCTTGTCGATGCGCGCCTTCTCGACGTTCAGGATCTTGCCGCGGATCGGGAGGATCGCCTGGATGTTGTTGTCGCGGCCCATGACGGCCGAGCCACCCGCCGAGTCACCCTCGACGATGAAGACCTCGCACTCCTCGGGGTTGCGCGAGCTGCAGTCGCGCAGCTTGCCCGGGAGGCCGCCGCCGCCGAGCAGGCCCTTGCGGTTGCGGGCCAGGTCGCGCGCCTTGCGGGCGGCGATGCGGGCGGTCGCCGCGGCCTGGGCCTTGCGGATGATCTCCTTGCCCTCGGTCGGGTTCTGCTCCAGCCAGGCGCCGAGCTGGTCGTTGACGATCCGCTGCACGAAGCCCTTGGCCTCGGTGTTGCCGAGCTTGGTCTTGGTCTGGCCCTCGAACTGC
>JBCEBZ010000482.1:0-38371 GCA_039206675.1 Rhodococcus sp. (in: high G+C Gram-positive bacteria)
AGGTCGGAGGGCACCCCGTGACTACGCTTCAGGATGCGTTCGAACTCGCTCGTGCCGAACAAGGATTGGCGGTCGTTGCGACGCTCCGCGCCGACGGGACCATCCAATCGAGCGTCGTGAACACCGGGGTGCTCGCGCACCCTGTCACCGGTGAGTCCGTGCTGGCGTTCGTTGCGCACGGCAAGGTCAAGCTGGCGAATCTGCGCACGCGACCGCAGGTGACGACGACGTTTCGCAGCGGGTGGCAGTGGGCCGCCGTCGAAGGTCGCGCGGAGTTGGCTGGTCCGGACGACCCTCGGCCGTGGCTGGACTCAGAGCGGTTGCGGCTGCTGCTGCGCGAAATCTTCGTCGCGGCGGGCGGAACCCATGACAACTGGTCGGAATTCGACCGTGTGATGGACGCCGACCGCCGCACCGCGGTGCTCATCCGACCCGGCCGCATCTACAGCAACCCGGTCCCGCAGAGCTCAGCGGGGACGTGACGAGCACGGACGGGAGTCGACACCGAGCATCAGGTCGTCGCCCGAGGGCCGGCCGAGCCAGAGGCGGTCGATCGGGAGCGGACGGGGTGATTCAGGCGAGGTGATTGAATGGTGGTGATCGATCCCCACGGCAAGGAGAGCACATGCTGGTGGCCTTCAGCGTCAGCCCGATGGGCGGGGACTCCGACAGTGTCGGTGCCGCGGTCGCCGCGGCCGTGCGGGTGGTCCGCGAATCCGGGCTGCCCAACGAGACCACGTCGATGTTCACCACCGTCGAGGGTGAGTGGGACGAGGTGATGGCGGTCGTCAAGCGCGCGACAGACGTTCTGCTGGAACAGTTTCCGCGGGTCAGTCTGGTGTTGAAAGCGGATATCCGGCCGGCACGCAGCGGTCAGCTGCGTGCGAAGGTCGAGACCGTGGAGCGCTACCTGACCGAGTGACCGCTCTCGTCGGCGTACTGGTGGGCGAGTTCCGTGCCGATTCGGGCGAGTTCGGCGCGGACCGCCCGCGGTTCGAGCACCTCGACCATCGAACCCCAGCCGGCGAGGTTTCGGGCGATGTCCAACGGGGTCGGTGCCGCGAGACGCACCCGGGCGCGTCCGTCGTCGCTCTCACCGTCAGGGTGGCAGTGCCGCCCGAAGTGATCGCGCAGAATCGGCACGAACCTGGCGTCGATGAGCACGGTCGCCCGTGTCGTGGAACGCCGCTGTTCCACCTCGCCGACCACTTCGTCCCACGCCTCGGCGAGCGTGAAGTCGTCGGGGCGCTCGGCGGGCTGCTCCGTCGATTCGGCGTGGACGATCCGGTCGACCCGGAAGGTTCGCCGCCCCCGTTCGGTCCCGGCGAGCAGGTACCAGATGTCGTCCTTGTCGACGAGACCCCACGGGTCGACGAGCCTTTCGGACCGCCGCCGTGCGCTGTTGGTGTAGGTCAGGCGGACCTTCCGGCGCCGTATGACGGCGGCCTGCAGGACGTCGACCATCTCGGGTCTGCGCCGGTCGCGGTCGCCCCATCGGGTGGGATCGATCATGGTGGCGGTGGCGGCGGCCTCGGCGTCGGCGCGGAAGGTCTGCGGCAGCGCCCGCACGAGTTTGCGCAGCGCCGCCTTGGCCTCGGCCGAGACGGCGGCGGCCGGGCCGACCAGCAGGAACAGGGCCTGGGCCTCGGGTGCGGACAGTCCGCTGAGGTCGGTGCGCGCACCGCCGAGGAGCGACCATCCGCCGCCGCGTCCGGACTGCGGGTACACCGGGATGCCCGCGGCGGACAGCGCCTCGAGGTCGCGTCGCGCGGTGGCGACGGACACCTCGAGTTCGCCGGCGACTTCGGCGGCGGTCACCCTGCCCCGGGACTGCATCAGCAGAAGGGTGGCGACGAGTCGGTCAGCGCGCATGTTCTCAGTTTCCCTCGGAAAGTGCTCATTTGGTGAGCACTTTGAGTCGGAGGATGAATGGTGTCACCGACCGAGGAAGGGATTCACCGATGTTGCGAGGACTCACCACTGTCAGCTTCTACGCCGAGGACCTGACCGCCGCCCAGGCCTGGTACACCGAACTGCTCGGAGTCGAGCCGTATTTCGTGCGCTCGGTGGCGGGAGCGCCCGCCTACATCGAGTTCCGGGTCGGCGACTATCAGCACGAACTCGGCATCATCGACAGCCGATTCGCCGGACCGGGCCGTTCCAGCGACGCCGAGAACACAATGACGTACTGGCACGTCGACGATCTGGACGCGGGTGTCGAGCGGCTGCTGTCCCTGGGTGCCACCCTGCACGGGAAGCCGGTCGAGCACGGACCGGGATTCGTCACCGCGTCCGTGACCGATCCGTTCGGGAACATTCTCGGCGTGATGTTCAACCAGCACTACCTGGACACTCTCGCGTCGAAGGCAGGGGTGTGACATGAACACCGTTTTCGCTCGCACGACCGCGCAGTGGCGCGCCTGGCTCTCGGAGAACGGCCGGTCCGAGAAGGAGGTCTGGCTGATCATCCACCACAAGGACAGTGGGACCCCGAGCGTCCGCTACCACGAGGCGATCGAGCAGG
Organism: Rhodococcus sp. (in: high G+C Gram-positive bacteria); assembly: GCA_039206675.1. Taxonomy (GTDB): domain Bacteria; phylum Actinomycetota; class Actinomycetes; order Mycobacteriales; family Mycobacteriaceae; genus Rhodococcus_F. Next base: position 2,525 of record JBCEBZ010000482.1, read on the forward strand.
CGCTGTGCTTCGGATGGATCGACGGCCTGCACCGCACCCACGACGCGGACAGTTCGCGACTGCGCTTCACGCCCCGCACGGCGCGCAGTTCCTGGAGCCGGGTGAACCGGCAGCGCGCGGCGAGCATGATCGAGCAGGGGCTGATGACCGAGGCCGGTCACGCCGCCATCGACCTGGCCAAGTCCAAGGGGACCTGGGAGAACACCGCAGTGGGCGACGACGCGGCGGTCCCAGGCGATCTGCGGGCGGCGTTCGCGGGAAACGAGGTTGCACACGCGAACTTCGAGAAGTTTCCGCCGTCTTCGACACGGTTGATCCTGGAGTGGATAGCGTCAGCAAAGAAGCCGGAGACGAGGAAGCGGCGAATCGAACGGACGGTCACGCTGGCTGCGATGAATCTGCGAGCCAACCATCCGGGTGTCCGGATCCGGGACGGTGTGCGGTAGCGCGTCTCGAGATATTTCGACGTCCCGGTCGGCGACCGGGAGAGGAGAGTCACGAATGGATTGGCCGCACGAACTCGCCGATCAGCTCAGCTGGCACTGGGACCATCAGTTGCGCCCACGGCTGGCGGGGCTGACCGATGAGGAGTACTTCTGGGAGCCCACTCCGGACTGCTGGAGTGTGCGTCGGAGGGGCCACTCGCAGGCCCCTGTTCAGGCCGGCAGCGGCGAGTTCACCATCGACTTCGCCTTTCCCCCGCCGGACCCGTCCCCGATCACGACCATCGCCTGGCGACTCGGGCACATCGTCGTCGGCGTCTTCGGCATGCGGATCGGCAATCACTTCGGCGGGCCGCCCATCGATTATCAGACGTTCGACTACGCCGGCACCGCCGCGCAGGCGCTCACCCAACTCGACGAGCAGTACGACGCCTGGTGCGAGGGCGTGCGGAACCTGGGAACCAGTGGTCTTGCGCAGCCGTGCGGGCCCAGCGAGGGACCGTTCGCGGACTACCCGATGGCGGCGCTGGTGTTGCACATCAATCGCGAGGTCATCCACCACGGTGCCGAGGTGGCGCTGCTGCGCGACCTGTACGTGCGACGCCCGCGCTCCTGACGGGAGTGGGCCTGGGGATTCCCGGTGGCGGCGGGCGCCGATGCCCGTCCGCTAGCGTTCGGACGCGACCCGGGCGAGCCGACGGACGAGGGTCCGCACGACGGGGCCGTAGGTGACGCCGAGCACCGAATCGAGTGGCCCCGGCGCAGACATCGTCATCGTGATCCGCGCACCGGTGCCGGAGGGCTCGACGAGGTGATCGAGCGTCATCGGTCCCACCCGCCAGGTCCACGAGCGGCCCGGTGTCTTGGCCGAGATGGACGCGGGAACAGGCACGATCCAGAGCAACCGCGCCGCGCCGCACCTGCCGGCCTCGATCTCGGGGGATCCGAGTCCCCACGCGCCGCGCACGTGCGGCGCCCACTCGGGCCAGCGCGAGGGCCGAGCGACGAGCGCCCACACGGTGTCCACCGGGGCGTCGGAATCAGCGGAGTAGGACTGCGGCGCGGGGGAGGAGTACCCGTTGTCGATCCTGTTGACGCCCCGCAGGGTCGGGGGCGGACGTGAACAACGGGTGAATTGGCCCGTGTCGAGTTGCATGTAACTCGCGGTACTGGCCACGCTTGTAGGGAACGGCCAGGGAGGGAGCCGATCATGCTCGTTCGTCTACCCGGGGTGTACCGGCCCCAGCGCGACACGTGGCTGCTCGCCGAGGTGCTGGCCGCCCGAGATCTCGGACCGGGGACCCGTGTGCTCGATCTCTGCTGTGGCACAGGAGCGTTGAGTGTCGAGGCGTGCGCGGCGGGTGCCGGCTGGGTGACCGCGGTCGACGTGTCGCGCCGCGCGGCGATCAGTACCTGGCTCAACGCCAAACTGAACCGCCGGACGATCCGTGTGGTGCGGGGCGACCTGGTGGACGCCGTCCGGACCCTTCGCTTCGACGTGGTGGTGGCCAACCCGCCCTACGCGCCTGCGACCGGCGACGGCAGGCCGGGCCGGGTACTCGCGCGAGCCTGGGACGGCGGCGTCGACGGGCGGGCCGTGCTCGACCGGATCTGCGGCGAAACCCCGGAACTCCTCGCTCCCGGTGGCACCCTGCTCCTCGTCCAGTCGACGCTCAACGGGGTGGAGAAGACCCGGGCGATGCTCGAGGAGCGGGGACTGCGGGTGGACGTGGTGGCGTCGGAGGACGTGCCGTTCGGTCCCGCGCTCGCGTCCCGCACGCGGATGCTGGAGGCGCGGGAGATGATCCGGCCGGGCCAGCGCACCGAGCGCATCGCGGTGGTGGCGGCGACCGACCTGCGGTCACACGGCACGTGGCGCTGACCCGGCGAGCGCATCCACCCGATTCCGGTGTTTGTCCGATTCGCCACGATCCCGCGGCAACTGCGGTTCCATGGATGGGTGTGTTCAGGATTTCCTGAGGTATCGAGTTCGACGCGGGCTCCGAATCCGGCGTCGGCAACCCGGGTGTCCGTGGTCACCGTCCAGGCGCTCGCGATTACGGCGCTGATCGCTCTGTCGTACACGGTATTTCGTCCTGCGTCGCGTGAATGCGGCACCTCGGTCCCGGCCCGCTCGACCTGAAGGAGTGTAGATCGTGGTCATTCCGCACACCGGTGGTCCCGCCGAGGAAGCCCTGCTCCGGGGAGGGCGCTTCTTCACCCCGGGAGCGTTCTCGGACGACCTGCGGACCGTCACCCGGGAAGGCGGGCGTGCGGGCGACATCTTTTACCGGGACCGGTGGAGTCACGACAAGGTGGTGCGCTCCACCCACGGCGTGAACTGCACCGGATCGTGTTCGTGGAAGATCTACGTCAAGGACGGGATCATCACGTGGGAGACCCAGGAAACCGATTATCCGTCGGTGGGCCCGGACCGCCCCGAGTACGAACCCCGCGGCTGCCCCCGCGGTGCGGCGTTCTCCTGGTACACGTACTCGCCGACACGGGTGCGGTATCCCTACGCGCGCGGGGTGCTCGTCGAAATGTACCGGGAGGCGCGTGAGCGTCTCGGTGATCCGGTGGACGCGTGGGCCGACATCCAGGCCGACCCCGCGCGTCGCCGGAAGTACCAGCAGGCCCGGGGAAAGGGCGGGCTCGTTCGGGTCACCTGGGCCGAGGCCACCGAGATGATCGCCGCGGCGCACGTGCACACGATCAAGACGTACGGGCCCGACCGGATCGCCGGGTTCTCGCCGATTCCCGCGATGTCGATGGTGTCGTTCGCCGCGGGATCACGGTTCGTCGAACTTCTCGGCGGCGTCATGACCTCGTTCTACGACTGGTACGCCGACCTTCCGGTCGCGTCGCCGCAGGTGTTCGGGGATCAGACCGACGTCCCCGAGTCCGGCGACTGGTGGGACGCGTCGTACCTGATGATGTGGGGTTCCAACGTCCCGGTCACCCGTACTCCCGACGCCCACTGGATGGCCGAGGTGAGGTACCGCGGAACGAAAGTCGTGTCGGTCAGCCCCGATTACGCCGACAACACGAAATTCGCCGACGAATGGATGCCCTGCGCCGCCGGCACGGACGGTGCGATGGCGATGGCGATGGGTCACGTGATCCTGTCGGAGTTCTTCGTGACGAGGCGGGAACCGTTCTTCGTCGACTACGTGCGGCAGTTCACGGATCTGCCGTTCCTCGTCGCACTCGAGGAACGCGGCGGCCGCCTCGTGCCGGGAAAGAATCTCACCGCCGCGGATCTCGGTGAGTCGAGCGAGAACGCCGCATTCAAACCGGTACTGGTGGACGGCGCGACGGGCGAGGTGGTGGTGCCGCACGGTTCCCTCGGATTCCGTTACGGCGACGAGGGGGTGGGAAAATGGAATCTGGACCTCGGTGACGTCGTGCCCGCACTGACCGTCGCCGCACCCGGCGGCGAGACCGCCGCCGTGCACCTGCCGCGGTTCGACACCCCGGACGGCCACGGCGAGACGCTGGTGCGCGGTGTGCCGGTCCGGCGGGTCGGCGACCTCCGGGTGTGCACCGTCTTCGACCTCCTGCTCGCCCAGTACGGCGTTCCCCGACCCGGGCTTCCCGGGAAATGGCCCGGCGGCTTCGATGACGCGAGCACCCCGTACACACCGGCCTGGCAGGAACAGATCACCGGTGTCGCGGCGGCGCAGGTGATCCGGATCGCCCGCGAGTTCGCGACCAATGCCGTCGACTCGGGCGGGCGTTCGATGATCATCATGGGCGCCGGGATCTGCCAGTGGTTCCACGGCGACGCGACGTACCGGGCGGTGCTGAGCCTGCTGTTGCTCACCGGTTCGATGGGCCGCAACGGCGGCGGGTGGGCGCACTACGTCGGCCAGGAGAAGTGCAGGCCCGTCACGGGATGGGCGACCGTCGCGATGGGCACCGACTGGAGTCGCCCGCCGCGTCAGATGGCGGGCACGTCGTATTGGTACGTCCACACCGACCAGTGGCGGTACGACGGCTACCGGGCCGACGCCCTCGCGAGCCCGACCGGCCGGGGCAACTTCCGCGACCGGCACACGATGGACGTGATGACCTCGGCCGTATCCATGGGATGGACGCCGTTCTATCCCCAGTTCGACCGCTCCAGCCTCGACCTCGCGGACGAGGCGGAGGCGCAGGGTCGCGACGTCGTGGAACACGTCACGAGCCGATTGGCCTCGGGGGAGCTGAAATTCGCGGTCACCGACCCCGACGACCCGCGGAACTGGCCGCGCGTGCTGAGCGTGTGGCGCGCGAACCTGCTCGGTTCGTCGAGCAAGGGAAACGAGTACTTTCTGCGGCATCTGCTCGGCACGTCGTCGAATCTGCAGGCGGAGCCGGCGCCCGAGGGTCTGCGTCCGGGCGAGGTGACGTGGCGCGAGGACATCCCGGAGGGCAAACTCGACCTGCTGATGTCGATCGACTTCCGGATGACGTCCACCACGCTGCTGTCGGACGTCGTCCTTCCCGCCGCGACCTGGTACGAGAAGTCCGATCTGTCGAGCACCGACATGCACCCGTATCTGCACGCCTTCACCGCGGCGATCGACCCGCCGTGGGAGACGCGTTCCGATTTCGACGCTTTCGGTGCGGTGGCGAGGGCGTTCAGCGCGCTGGCGGGGCGGCACCTCGGTGTGCGCCGCGACGTCGTGATGGGCACGTTGCAGCACGACACCCCGGGAGCGATGGCGTATCGGGGAGGGAGCGAACAGGATTGGCGCGCACGAGGCGAGACCCCGGTTCCGGGCAGGACGATGGGACCGCTGGTTGTGGTCGAACGGGACTACCCCGCCGTGGCCGAGAAATGGGCTGCCCTGGGCCCCCTCGTCGAGCGGGCGGGGCTCACCACCAAAGGCGTCACCACACATCCGGACCGCGAGGTACGCGAACTCGCCGCCGAGCACGGCGTCCTCGACTCCGGCGTCGCCGCGGGCCGTCCGGCGCTCGACACCGCCGAGAAGATGGCCGAGACCATCCTCGCGTTGTCGGGGACGTCGAACGGCAGACTCGCCGTCCAGGGATTCCGCGAACTGGAGAAACGCACCGGCAGACCGCTCGCGCATCTGGCCGAGGGCAGCGAGGAGCGCCGGATCTCGTTCGCGGACACGCAGGCCCGGCCCGTTCCCGTCATCACCAGCCCCGAATGGTCGGGCAGTGAGACCGGCGGTCGCCGGTACGCGCCGTTCACGGTGAACATCGAGGAGCTGAAACCGTTCCACACGCTGACCGGGCGCATGCACTTCTTCCTCGACCACGATTGGATCGAGGAACTGGGGGAGCAGCTGCCCATATTCCGCCCGCCGCTCGACATGGCCCGGCTGTTCGGCGAACCGGCCGTGGGTGATCGACAGGGCGGGATCGGGCTGAGCGTGCGTTATCTGACGCCGCACTCGAAGTGGTCGATCCACTCCGAGTACCAGGACAACCTGTTCATGCTGTCACTGTCGCGGGGTGGGCCGACCATGTGGATGAGCCCGAACGATGCCGCGAAGATCGAGGTGCGCGACAACGACTGGGTCGAGGCGGTCAACCGCAACGGGGTGGTGGTGTGCCGGGCGATCGTCTCGCACCGGATGCCGGACGGCGTCGTCTACGTCTACCACGCGCAGGAACGCACCATCGACGTGCCACTCACCGAAACCACCGGACAGCGTGGGGGCATCCACAATTCGCTGACCCGGCTGCTGATCAAGCCGTCCCACCTGGCCGGCGGCTACGCGCAGACGTCATTTGCGTTCAACTACCTGGGGCCCACCGGAAACCAGCGCGACGAGGTGACGGTGGTGCGCCGTCGCTCACAGGAGGTGACGTACTGATGCGTGTCATGGCTCAGCTCGCGATGGTGATGAATCTCGACAAGTGCATCGGCTGCCACACCTGTTCGGTGACGTGCAAGCAGGCGTGGACCAATCGCTCGGGCACCGAGTACGTGTGGTTCAACAACGTCGAAACCCGTCCCGGCCAGGGCTACCCGCGTACCTACGAGGACCAGGAGAAGTGGCGCGGCGGGTGGGTGCGGGACGGCAAGGGTCGGCTGCGCCTGCGTGACGGCGGCCGGTGGAAGAAGCTCTCGCGGATCTTCTCGAACCCGAAGATGCCGTCCATCGACGACTACTACGAACCCTGGACGTACGACTACGAGAACCTCACCCGGGCCCCGCTCGGCGAGCACATGCCCGTCGCGGCCCCGCGCAGCCTGATCAGCGGCAGGCCGATGAAGGTGGAGTGGTCGGCGAACTGGGACGACGACCTCGCGGGTTCGCCCGAGATCCTTCCCGGCGATCCGGTGCTGAAGAAGGTGAGCGACACCGTCAAGCTCGAGCTCGAAGAGACGTTCATGTTCTACCTGCCGCGCATCTGCGAGCACTGCCTCAACCCGTCCTGCGTCGCCTCCTGCCCGTCGGGGGCGATGTACAAGCGGACCGAGGACGGCATCGTGCTCGTCGATCAGGACAAGTGCCGGGGCTGGCGGATGTGCGTGTCCGGATGCCCCTACAAGAAGGTGTATTTCAACCACAAGACCGGCAAGGCGGAGAAGTGCACCTTCTGCTATCCGCGCGTCGAGGTGGGACTGCCGACCGTCTGCGCGGAGACGTGCGTCGGCCGGCTCCGCTACATCGGCCTTCTCTTCTACGACGTCGACAAGGTTCTGGCCGCGGCATCCGTGGAGCACGACACCGACCTGTACGAGGCGCAACTCGACCTGCTGCTGGACCCCCGCGACCCCGCCGTCGTGGAGGGCGCACGGGCGGAAGGGATCTCGGACGACTGGATCGAGGCGGCCCAGAACTCGCCCGTCCACGCCTTGATCAAGGACTGCCGGGTCGCGCTTCCGCTGCATCCGGAATTCCGGACGATGCCGATGGTCTGGTACGTGCCGCCGCTCTCGCCCGTCGTCGACGCGGTCAGCCGCGACGGTCACGACGGCGAGGACGTCGGCAACCTGTTCGGTGCGCTCGAGTCGTTGCGGATCCCGGTGGAGTACCTGGCGGGACTGTTCACCGCGGGCGACACCGAGGTGGTGGACGGAGTCCTGCGCCGCCTCGCGGCGATGCGGTCGTACATGCGCGACATCAACCTGGGCCGCGAACCCCAGGCGCACATCCCGGCCGCGGTCGGGATGACGGAGGAGCAGATCTATCAGATGTACCGGCTGCTTGCCCTCGCGAAATACGAAGAGCGGTATGTGATCCCGACCGCCTACGCCGCCGACGGGCACCGCCTCGAGGAGACGGCGACGGAATGTGCACTGGACTTCGAGGGCGGCCCCGGTATGCACGAGTCCGGTCCCTTCGGTGAAACCAGCGGCGGCCCGGTCCCCGTGGCGGTCGAGACGTTCCACGCGCTGCGCGAGCGGCAGACCACCGGCGAGATGTCCGCGGGCGCGAGCCACCCGTCCCGCGTGAACCTGCTGAACTGGGACGGCAAAGGCGCCCCCGCCGGCATGTTCCCCGATCGGAGCGATCGGTCGTGACCGGACTGTTCCGCCGTCGGCGCGGGGTCGCGCGCGATCGCCTGGTGTGGCACTCGGCGGCACTGCTGCTCGCGTATCCGGACGACGGAATGCAGGAGCGGCTCCGCGTCGTCGCCGACATCCTCGGGCACGTGACGCCCGATTCCGGGAGGCTCCTCGCGCAGGCGCACCGCTTCCTGTGCGAGACGGACCCGTACGACGCCGCGGCACAGTACGTCGAGACGTTCGATCTCCGCCGCCGCACGACGCTGTATCTGACGTACTGGACGGCGGGCGACACCCGCAACCGCGGCCGCGAGATCCTGGCCTTCGCCGACACCTACCGCCGCGCCGGGGTCGAGCCGCCGAAGGACGAGTCGGCCGATCACCTGACGGTGGTGCTCGAGTTCGCCGCGCTCGTCGACGCCGCCGCGGGTGCGGCACTCCTGTCGGCGCACCGGATTCCGCTCGACCTGCTGCAGGCGGCGCTCGACGACACGGGTTCGCCGTACGCCGCCGTCGTCGCGGCGGTGTGTGGCACCCTGCCGCCCGCCTCCGACCGGGACGTGGCGCGGGCGCGGCAACTCGCCGCGGCCGGGCCGCCCGCCGAGTCCGTCGGGCTCGGGCCCTTCACCCTGACCGTTCCACCCCGCCGCGAAGGAGCGACCTGACATGTCTGCCGGCGAACTCTTCTGGGACATCGTGCCGTACGTCACGCTGGCGGTCTTCGCGGTCGGCACGTGGTGGCGGTACCGGTACGACAAGTTCGGGTGGACCACCCGCTCCTCGCAGCTCTACGAGAGCCGGTTGCTCCGGATCGGCAGTCCGCTGTTCCACTTCGGCATCCTCGTCGTGATCGTGGGCCACGTCATCGGACTGGTGATTCCGCAGTCGTGGACCGACGCGATCGGGATGAGCGAGCACGTCTATCACCTCCAGGCCCTCGTGCTCGGCGCGATCGCGGGGGTGGCCACCCTGACCGGCGCCCTGATCCTGGTGTACCGGCGGCGCACCCGCGGCCCGGTGTTCACGGCGACCACCTGGAACGACAAGCTGATGTACGCCGTCCTGCTCGCCGCGATCGTCGCCGGACTCGCCACGACGCTGCTCGGATCCGGTGCCGCCGGCGAGGAGAGCAACTACCGGCAGACGGTGTCGCCGTGGTTCCGGTCGATCTGGATTCTGCAGCCCCGCGGCGACCTGATGGCGCAGGCATCGCTGGCTTACCACGTCCACGTCGCGATCGCTCTGGTGTTGTTCGCTCTGTGGCCGTTCACCCGGCTCGTGCACGCCTTCAGCGCTCCCGTGGCCTATCTGTTCCGGCCCTACATCGTCTACCGCAGCCGCGACGTCGCCCGAAACGGTGAGCTCATCGGCTCGCACGCGCGTCGTCGAGGCTGGTGAACGGCTGTCGGTGGCCGCGTGTAATGTTTGCCGTTCGACGACGCCCAGCTTTCGAGGACCGCTGAACCACTACATGGCCAAGATCGATCGCAGCCGCACTGCCGCACTCACCCAAGCGCCGACCCTGCACGAGCCGGATGCCGGCGTCCGGCGCACCATGCTTCCCGGCGGGCTCCGGGTGGTCACCGAATACGTTCCCGGTGTGCGATCCGCGTCCGTGGGCGTCTGGGTGGGTGTCGGATCCCGCGACGAGCAACCGACCGTCGCCGGGGCCGCGCACTTCCTCGAGCATCTGCTGTTCAAGGCCACGCCGTCGCGCAGCGCTCTCGACATCGCGCAGGTGATGGACGGCGTCGGCGGTGAGCTCAACGCCTTCACGTCCAAGGAGCACACCTGCTTCTACGCGCACGTGCTCGACGACGACCTGCCGCTCGCCATCGACCTCGTCAGTGACGTCGTCCTGCGCGGCCGCTGCCGGTCCTCCGACGTGGACGTCGAACGCCAGGTGGTCCTCGAAGAGATCTCGATGCGCGACGACGACCCGGAAGATCTCCTGGGCGACGCGTTCCTGACCGCCCTGTACGGCGACCATCCCGTCGGCAGGCCGGTGATCGGCAGCGTCGAATCCATCGAATCGATGACCCGCACCCAACTCCACTCGTTCCACGTGCGGCGCTACACGCCGCCGCGCATGGTGGTCGCCGTCGCCGGCAACGTGGAGCACGAACACACGGTCGAGCTGGTGCGGCGCGCGTTCGCCGGGCACCTCGAATCGGCGTCCGAACCCGCTCCCCGCCGGGCCGGCACCCTGCGCCTGCGCACCGAGCCGGCACTCAGCCTGACCAACCGGGACAGCGAACAGGTCCACCTCTCGCTCGGGGTGCGCGCGTTCGGGCGGCACGAGTCCCACCGATGGGCGCTGTCGGTGCTCAACGCCGCCGTCGGCGGCGGGCTCAGTTCCCGGCTCTTCCAGGAAGTGCGGGAGATCCGCGGCCTGGCATATTCCGTGTACTCGGGCATCGACACGTTCTCCGACACGGGCGCGTTCTCGATCTACGCCGGGTGCCAGCCCGAGAACCTCGGCGAGGTCACCACGGTGATCCGCGAAGTGCTGTCGAACGTGGCCGCCGAGGGCATCACCGACGCCGAGTGCGCCCGCGCCAAGGGCTCGCTGCGGGGCGGACTGGTTCTGGGACTGGAGGATTCGGGTTCCCGGATGCACCGCATCGGTCGGAGCGAGCTCAACTACGGCAATCACCGCAGCATCACCGAAACCCTCGGCAAGATCGACGCCGTCACCACCGACGAGGTCCGCGACGTCGCGAGGGTCCTGCTGCAGCGCCCGTTCGCCGCCGCCGTCGTCGGACCGTATCGCCGCAAACGCGACCTGCCGGCCTCGGTGCGCGGCATCGTCCGGTAACGAGGATTCGCCGAACCCCCCCGACAGGAGCAGCCCGAGATGAAGATCCGTGGAGCGGTACTCGAGGAGATCGGGAGAACGCGCCCGTTCGCCGAGTCGGCGCCGATCTCGATTTCCGAACTCGACCTCGACGAACCCGGTGCGGGCGAGATCCTCGTCCGGATCGAGGCCGCGGGTCTGTGCCACTCCGATCTGTCGGTCGTCGACGGCAACCGGGTGCGCCCGGTCCCGATGCTCCTCGGACACGAGGCGGCCGGGCGGATCACGCAACTCGGGGCCGGAGTCGACGACGTCACGGTCGGGCAGCGTGTGGTCATGACGTTCCTCCCGCGCTGCGGGGAATGTGAGGGCTGCGCCACGGACGGCCGCATGCCGTGTGTGCCCGGCACCAGCGCCAACAACGACGGAACCCTGCTCGACGGGGGAGTGCGACTGCACCGCGGCGACGACCGCGTGCACCACCACCTCGGGGTGTCCGGATTCGCGACGCACGCGGTCGTCAACCGGCGCTCGGTCGTTCCCGTCGGCGACGACGTTCCCGCCGATGTGGCGGCCGTGCTCGGATGCGCCGTCCTCACCGGTGGCGGCGCCGTCCTCAACGCCGGCGATCCGCGTCCCGGCCAGGCCGTGATGGTCGTCGGGCTCGGCGGCGTCGGAATGGCCGCGATCCTGACGGCCGTGTCCCGGGGCGCCGGTGAGGTCATCGGCGTCGACGCCGTGCCCGCGAAACTGCAGACCGCCCGCGAACTCGGAGCGACGGCGGTCTATACCCCGGCCGAACTCGAGGAGGCCGGCATCCGGGCGCCCATCGTCATCGAGGCCGCGGGGAACGCCCGCGCTTTCGAATCGGCGGTTCGCGCAACCGCTCCCGGCGGCAAGACGATCACCGTCGGACTGCCGTCCCCGGACGCGCAGTCGTCGATCTCCCCGCTCACCCTGGTGGCCGAGGCCCGCACGATCATCGGCAGCTACCTCGGCTCGGCGGTGCCGTCCCGGGACATCCCGATCTACGAGGGCCTGTGGCGCTCCGGGAAGCTGCCCGTGGAGAAACTCATCTCCTCCCGCATCACGCTCGACGACATCAACCGCGGCATGGACGAACTCGCCGACGGAAATGCGATCCGGCAGATCATCGTGTTCGACTGATCCGGCGGGCCGGTCGCGGGCAGAATTTCGGTCATGAGGTTTCGCACCACCATCGAGTTGGGCGGCAAGACCGCGACCGGGTTCCGGATTCCCGAGAGTGTCGTCGCGGACCTGGGATCGGGCAAGCGTCCCGCGGTCCGGATCACGATCGGCGGTTACACCTACCGCACCACGGTCGCCCCGATGGGCGGCGTGTTCATGATTCCGCTCAGCGCCGAGAACCGGTCGGGTGCGGGGGTGGCGGCAGGCGACGAGGTGGACGTCGACGTCGAACTCGACACCGAACCCCGGGTCGTCACGGTCCCGCCCGACTTCGCCGAGGCGCTCGACCGGCAGCCGGACGCGCGGAAGGCGTTCGACGCACTGTCCTACAGCAATCAGCGCAGGCACGTGCTGTCGATCGAGGGCGCCAAGACGGACGAGACCCGGCAGCGCCGGATCGGCAAGGCCGTGGACACGCTGCGCGAGGGCTGAGGCCGGTCTCCGTCAGCGGGAGTCGCCCGGGCGACCCGCGACGTCCTCGACGGACAGTGCCGACAACGCGCTCAGTCCGGCCAGAAAGCCCGCCCGGTCCCGCTCCGGCAACCTGGCAAGGAGTCGCTCCTCGCCGCGCCGGATCGCGGCCTGCGCCGAATCGCGCACCCGATGCCCGTCCGGGGTCAGCGACAGCAGCCGCGCCCGGCGGTCCGCGGGATCGCGCTGCCGGTCGATCAGACCACGATCCTGCAGTTCGTCGAGCACGCCGATGATCCGGGTCTTGTCGGCGCCGATCGCCTCCGCGAGGGCGGCCTGGGTGCGCAGTGGGTGCTCGTCGAGTGCGAGGAGCACGACGTAGCCCCACATGGTCAGCCCGTGCTCGGCGAGCACGGGAAGTTCCGCGGCCACCAGCGACCGGTTCAGGGCGGTCGTCATCGCGGCGAGGTCGGGGCGGGTGCGCTCGGGCTGTCCGTCGGTCGGGTCGCGGCTCGGCATATCGCAGAAAATACACCTTGACCGATCATCTACCCGAGTAGATGATAAGCAGGAGCGTACTAATTCGATTCGAAGGGCGAGGTGCCGACGATGGATGTGGACGAGGTCCGGCGGTGGGATACCCGTGCGGTCGAGGCGAGTGTGGAGATCGTGTCGCACGTGAGGAGCCGCGACCTGCAGCGCGCGACGCCGTGCGCGCAGTGGACCCTCGGTGAATTGCTGGCCCACATGACCGTCCAGCACCTGGGGTTCGCCGCGGCGGCCGCGGGCGGCGGACCCGGCCTGTCGCGCTGGCGGCCGCACCCGTCGGCGGACCCCGTTGCCGCCTACCGCGCGGCGGCGGACACCGTGGTCGAGGCCTTCGCCCGCGACGGCGTCGGGGAGCGTCGGTTCTGGCTGCCGGAGATCAGCACCGAGTTCCCGTTCCCCGCGGCCACCGCCGTCGGGTTCCACTTCCTCGACTACGTGGTCCATTCGTGGGACGTCGCACGGTCGCTCGGGCTCGACTTCGCGCCCGAATCCGCGATCGTGGACGCGGTTCTTCCCCTTGCCCGCCGCGTGCCGGACGGCGCGGACCGGCTGCGCGCGGGAGCCGCGTTCGCCCCCGGGCTGACTGCCGGCGCCGATTCCGCGGATTTCGGCGCGGTCCTGTCGTTGCTCGGCCGATCACCGCAGTCGCACCCGGAACACGAGACTCGCCGCGCGTGAGGACGAGACGCAGATCTCCCGTCCCGCCCCTGCGCAGCGGCCGGCACCCGGCGATTGCGTAGGCTTTCGGGCGAATCGTTGGAACTGGACGGAGCGTGGGAGAAGTGAGCGCAGCAGCACCCATCAGGGTCGGGGTTCTCGGGGCCAAGGGCAAGGTCGGCCGGGCGATCTGCGAGGCGGTGGAGCAGGCACCGGACCTCGAACTCGTCGCGGAGGTCGATCACGGCGACCGGCTCGAGTCGTTCGTCGAGGCCGGCACGCAGGTCGTCGTGGACTTCACCCACCCCGACGTGGTGATGGACAACCTGAAGTTCCTCGTCGCCAACGGCATTCATGCCGTGGTGGGCACCACCGGGTTCGACGAGACCCGGCTCGACACCGTGCGGTCGTGGTTGACCGAGCGCCCCGAGGCCGGGGTTCTGATCGCCCCCAACTTCGCGATCGGCGCCGTCCTCTCCATGCGCTTCGCCGAAGCCGCAGCACGATTCTTCGATTCCGTCGAGGTCATCGAGCTGCATCACCCCAACAAGGCGGATGCGCCGTCCGGCACCGCCTACCGGACCGCCGCCCTCATCTCGGAGGCCCGCCGCAAGGCCGGCGTGGGACCGAGCCCCGACGCCACGACCACCGAACTGGACGGTGCGCGCGGCGCCGACGTGGACGGCGTGCGGGTGCATTCCGTGCGGCTGGCAGGTCTGGTCGCCCACCAGGAGGTCATCCTCGGCACGCAGGGCGAGACGCTGACCATCCGCCACGATTCGATCGACCGCAACTCCTTCGCTCCCGGCGTCCTGCTCGGTGTGCGGGAGATCGGTTCCCGCCCCGGTCTCACCGTCGGTATCGACCCCCTTCTCGACCTGTGAAAGACGGCTCGACCAAAACCGTCGTCACGATCGGACTGCTGGTCGCGGCGCTGGCGTTCTACTTCGTCCTGCTCGGGCAGCGCGGCCTCGAGCTGATCCGGGACGGCGGGGCAGCGGCGATCGGCCTCGGTGTCGGCGTCCTGATCCTTCCGTTCCTGGGCGCCTGGATCGTCTACGCCACGCTCCGCGCCGGATTCCAGCACCAGCACCTGTCCCGGCGCATCGCGGACGAGCGACTCGAACTGGACGTCACCGATCTCCCGAAGCGTCCGTCGGGTCGCATCGACCGTGACGCGGCCGACGCGCTGTTCCAGCAGGTCAAGTCGGAGTGGGAAGCCGACCCGGACAACTGGCGGAACTCGTACCGGCTCGCGCGCGCCTACGACTACGCCGGCGACCGCGGCCGGGCCAGGGAAACGATGAAACGAGCCGTGGAACTCGAACGCGTCGAACGGGAAGCCGGGTCCGGCCGGTAGGGCACGGAACCGGTCGTACGCTGACGACTGTGAAGTCGCTACTCGTCGTCCACCACACGCCGTCGCCGGTGACCCGTGAGTGCCTCGAAGCCGTGCTGAAGGGCGCCCGGGACCCCGACATCGACGGGGTCGAGGTGAAGTCGATCCCCGCACTCGGCGCGACCGTTCCCGACGTCCTCGAGGCCGACGGGTTCCTGTTCGGGACCTCCGCCAACTTCGGTTACATGTCCGGTGCGCTGAAGCACTTCTTCGACACCGTCTACTACCCGTGCCTCGACGCGGTCGCCGGGCGCCCGTACGGACTCTGGGTGCACGGCAACAACGACACCGCCGGGGCCGTGACGTCGGTGCAGAAGATCGTGACCGGGCTGGCGCTCACCCAGGTCGCCGAGGTGCTGGAACTGACCGGATCTCTCGACGCGAGTGCGCGGGAGCGGTTGTACGAACTCGGTGCGACGGTGGCGGTCACGCTGGCCGAGGACGCCTGACCGCGTCGCCGTCGACCGTGTCGGTGGTCGATGGCAAGCTTCGGGCATGCGTGAGATGACCGCTGCCGCCGCCCGGAGATCGGCGCTCTGGGCGCAGGGATTCGCCGACCGGAAGCCGGCCGGTACACCGACGCGCAGACACGTCCGCTCGGTCCTCGACCGCGTGCGGTTGTTCCAGATCGACTCGGTGTCCGTGGCCGTGCGGGCCCACTACGTCCCGCTGTTCAGCCGTCTCGGGGTGTACGACCGCGGGCTGGTCGACTCGGCGGCGTGGTCACACTCCGCCCGCGCACCCCGCATGCTGGCGGAGTACTGGGCGCACGAGGCGGCGTTCATCCCGGTCGAGGACTGGCCCCTGCTGCGCTGGCGGATGCACCGGTACCGGCACGGACGCTGGTCCGGCGAATCCCGGGTTCTCGACCGCAATCCCACGCTCGCGGCCGACGTGCTCGACGTGATCGGCGCCGTCGGAGCGTGCAGCGCGGGCGACGTGGAGAAACACCTCGAGGTCGACCGGCCCGACCGCAAGGGTCCGTGGTGGGATCGCAGCGACACCAAAGTGGTGTGCGAGCAACTGTTCGCGTCCGGCGCGCTGGCGGTCGACAAGCGGGTCGCCTTCACCCGTCACTACGATCTCACGGAACGGGTGCTGCCGAAAGCAGTCCTCGCCGAGGATGTTTCGGAGGAAGACGCCGTCCGCGGCCTGGTGCAGCGGTCCGCGCGGGCCCTCGGTGTGGCCACCGAACCCGATCTGCGTGACTACTACCGGCTGTCGCCGGCGCAGAGCGCGGCGGCCGTCGAGGACCTCGTCGAGGACGGCGTGCTCGAACGGGTCGACGTCCGGGGCTGGGAGGCACCGGCATTCGTCCACCGCGACGTCCGGGTTCCCCGCAAGGTGGAGGGGGCGGCGCTGCTGTGCCCGTTCGATCCGCTGGTCTTCTGCCGTCCCCGCACCGAGCGGGTATTCGACTTCCGGTACCGCCTCGAGATCTACACGCCCGCGCACAAACGTGTCCACGGGTACTACGTCTTCCCGTTCCTGCTGAACGGTGAACTGGTCGCGAGGGTGGATCTCAAGGCCGACCGCGGGTCGGGAACACTCGAAGTGCGATCCGCCTTCGTCGAACCCGACCGGAGTCCGGGGCGCGTGGCGGAAGCGCTGGTTCCGGAACTACGAAGAATGGCAACGTGGTTGGGCCTGGACGACGTCCGGGTGGACGATCGCGGCAACCTCGGTGCCCTCCTCGCGGCCGAGGCGTCGCGGCCGCGAGGAGAGTGAGAAACGCCGGGCGGTCGACTGCCTACAGGCTCTCGACGAACTTCGTCAGGCCCTTGCTCGCGGTCTCGAGTGCCGTCTTCTGCGCCTTCTTCACGAGGAACCCCGGCAGCGGAATCTTCGGGTCGACCGTCAACTCGAACGTCACCTTGGTGCCGGCACCGGACTCGGCGAGGACGTACGACCCGTCCTGAGCGTTCTGCTGGCCGCTCTCGACGAGGTGCCACGACACCGTGTTGTCGCCCTCGAACGTGTAGTCGACAACCTGCTCGTCGCTGATCCCGAGGATGGAGACACTCATCCGGACTCGGTGGGGGCGGCCGTCGTCGTGCGTGCTCTCGATGGTGACCGACTTGTGGGCCGAGGACCACTCGGGCAGGCGATCCACCGCAGCGATCGCGGCCATCACCGTGGCCGGATCGGCCTTGATCTCGAATTCCTTGACGCCGGAAACGGCCATGTTCTTCGCTCCTTCGAGCCCGTGGCGACTCTCACCGTGTGGCTGATGCGACGTAATTACATCACCGCCGCCGACGGGCGCGTGGAGTGAGTGCACCGGCGCTCAGAAATCGCCTCTCCCGTTCCGGCGCATCTGATCCTTGAGTGCGCCCTGGACCGCCTGCGACACCCAGGAATTGAGCGACACCCCGTTCTGGGAGGCGGCCTCCTCGGCCTTCGACTTGATCTGATCCATCAGGCGGAGGGTGACGCGGCTGATGTCACCGGTGACGTCATCGAAGGCGGCACCGAGGTCCTCGGCGGTGGCGGCACGTTCCCCGTCCGGCCCGGCCGGGCCGGGAGTGCGGCGCACGTCGACCGCCACCTCGCTGCCGTCGAGGCGCACGCCGACGGTGCGATTGTCGAGTGCCGACGACACCTCTCCGGCGAAGTCGGTGAGCGCCGACAGCAGGAGCAGGCGCGCGGCGGGTTCGACCGCGGCGGCGAGCGCCGCAGCGGTTGCCCGGGTCTGCTCGTCGCCGAGTGCGGCTGCTGCGTTCAGGTCGTCTCGCAGCCGGGAGACGTAGATGCCGAGATCCATGACGCCAGCATGACGTCAAATGTGACGTCAGTCAAGCAGTCGTGACTTCACGACCCGGGGGCCGGGTTGGGGCACGCCGCGCCCCCCGCCGATGCTGCGACTAGGGTCGATGCATTCAGGAGGGACTCCCGACCAGGGGGTTCGGTAGGAGGATCAGCGCAGTGCCGCAGACCGTGCCGCTCAGGGTGCAACTCGTCGCGAAGACGGAGTTCTTTCCACCGGCGGACATCCCGTGGGAGACCGACGCCGACGGCGGCGAGGCGCTGGCGGAATTCGCGGGCCGGGCGTGCTATCAGAGCTGGTCCAAGCCCAACCCTCGCACCGCGACCAACGCCGGATACCTGCGCCATCTGCTCGAGGTCGGGCACGAGTCGGTCCTCGAACACGGCACCGTCAGCTTCTACATCACCGGCATCTCCCGGTCCTGCACCCACGAGCTGATCCGGCACCGCCACTTCTCCTACTCGCAGCTGTCCCAGCGTTTCGTGCGGGAGAACGAGGGAAACGTCGTCGTCCCGCCCGCGATCGCCGGCGACCCGGAGCTCGAGGAACTGTTCGCGAAGGCCACCGACGCCAGCCGGACGGCGTACGGCGAACTCCTCGAGGCCCTCGAATCGAAGCTGGCCGACACCTCCAACGTGCCGCTGCGCAACAAGCAGGCGAGGCAGGCCGCGAGGGCTGTCCTGCCCAACGCGACCGAGACCCGCGTGGTGGTCACCGGCAATTACCGGGCCTGGCGGCACTTCGTCTCGATGCGTGCCACCGAGCACGCCGACGTGGAGATTCGCCGTGTCGCGGTCGAGTGTCTGAGGCAGCTGCAAGCGTCCGCACCGAATGTCTTCGGCGACTTCGAGGTAGTGGGCTGGGGCGACGGCACGGAGGTGGCGCGGAGCACGTTTTCCGCCGACGCGTGACTGGTGTGCAAAAGTACCTGGGTCACCGGGTAGCCTTCTGACCATGACCTACGGTGATTCCGCTTCTCCCGTCGAGCGTCCGTTCGGCACCGTGTCCACAGCGATGGTGACGCCGTTCACCTCGGACGGAAAGCTGGACGTCGACGCCGGTGTCCGCCTCGCGGCGTACCTCGTCGACAACGGGTGCGACTCCCTCGTCCTCGCCGGCACGACCGGTGAGTCGCCGACGACCACCGAAAACGAGAAGCTCGAGCTGCTCCGGGCGGTCATCGACGCGGTGGGCAACCGCGCGAAGATCATCGCCGGCGCGGGCAGCAACGACACCGCGCACAGCGTCGAACTCGCCCGTGACGCCGCCCGCGCGGGCGCGCAGGGCCTCCTGGTCGTCACCCCCTACTACTCGCGTCCGCCGCAGGCCGGGCTGTTCGCGCACTTCACCGCCGTCGCCAATGCCACCGACCTCCCGGTCATGCTCTACGACATTCCACCCCGCTCCGTGGTCCCCATCGAGACGGAGACCATCCGGCGCCTCGCCGAGCACCCGCGCATCGTCGCGGTCAAGGACGCCAAGGGCGACCTCAACGCGGGCGCCGAGCTGATCGGCACCACCGACCTGCAGTTCTACTCGGGTGACGATCCGCTCAACCTGCCGTGGCTGTCGGTCGGCGCGACGGGATTCGTCAGCGTCATCGGGCACCTCGTGCCCGGCCGGCTGCGGGAACTGCACACCGCCTTCGCGGCCGGGGACATCGCCCGCGCCCGCGCCATCAACCTCAGCCTCATCCCGGTCATCCGCTCCGTGGCGCGTCTCGGCGGCGTGAGTGCGTCGAAGGCGGGACTGCGCCTGATCGGCCTCGACGTCGGTGAACCCCGGTTGCCGCAGGTGGCGCCCACGCACGATCAGATCGATCTCCTGGCCGCCGATCTGCACGCCGCGGGGGTGCTCGCGTGACCCGACCGCCTCGTCGTCGCAGCGCCAGCCGCCAGGCAGGTCCCCCTTCCCCCACAGCGAGCGAGCCGACGACCCCGGCGCCCGTCGCTGCCGAGCCGCCGAAGTCCGCGCCCGTCGTGGCCGACCAGCCGAGTGCCCCGAAGTCGGAGCAGGCCAAGTCGGCGCCCGTGAAGACCTCCTCCACGAAGGGCGGCGCCGCCAACAAGTCGTCGTCGCGCTCCGGGCGGCGCGGCGGCAACAAGCGTCAGGACACGCGGCCGGCCGCGGTCGATCCGACGGCGCGGCTCGGCGCCCCGCCGAAGGCTCCGTTCAAGGGTCTGCGCGTGGTGGCGCTCGGCGGCATCGGCGAGATCGGTCGCAACATGACCGTCTTCGAGCACCAGGGCAAGCTGCTCATCGTCGACTGCGGTGTGCTGTTCCCGGAAGACCAGCAGCCGGGTGTCGACCTGATCCTCCCGGATTTCCGGCACATCGAGGACCGCATGGACGACGTCGAAGCCGTCGTCCTCACGCACGGCCACGAGGACCACATCGGCGCCATCCCGTTCCTGTTGCGCCTGCGCCCGGATCTGCCGGTCGTGGGTTCGCGGTTCACGCTCGCGCTCGTCGCGGCCAAGTGCCGCGAGCACCGTCAGCGCCCCAACCTCGTCGAGGTCGTCGAGGGGCAGCGCACCGAACACGGCCCGTTCGAGTGCGAATACTTCGCCGTCAACCACTCGATCCCCGACGCCATCGCCGTCGCGATCCGGACCGACGCCGGGGTCGTGCTGCACACCGGCGACATCAAGCTCGACCAGCTGCCGCTCGACGGCAGGCTCACCGACCTCGCCGGGTTCTCCCGTCTCGGCGACGAGGGTGTCGACCTGTTTCTCGTCGACTCCACCAACGCCGAGGTGCCGGGATTCGTCACGCCCGAACGTGAGATCGGGGGAGTGCTCGACAACGTCATCGGCAAGGCCCGGCAGCGCGTGATCGTGGCCTCCTTCGCCAGCCACGTGCACCGCATCCAGCAGGTCGTCGACGTCGCGCACCGGTACAACCGGCGGGTCGCGTTCGTGGGCCGGTCGATGGTCCGCAACATGCAGATCGCGCAGGATCTCGGCTACCTGAGCGTGCCGGACGGGCTGGTCGTCGACATCGACACCGCGGCCAACCTGCCCGACGACCGGCTCGTGCTCATCTCCACCGGATCGCAGGGTGAACCGCTGTCGGCGTTGTCGCGGATGGCCCGCGGCGAGCACCGGCAGATCAACATCCGGGCCAACGACCTCGTCGTGCTGGCCTCGTCGCTGATTCCCGGCAACGAGAACTCCGTGTTCGCCGTCGTCAACGGCCTCGCCAAGCGCGGCGCCACGGTCGTCACCCAGCAGAGCGCGAAGGTGCACGTCTCGGGTCACGCCTCGGCGGGCGAGCTGCTGTACCTGTACAACGCGGTCCGGCCCACCAACGCGATGCCCGTCCACGGCGAATGGCGCCACCTGCGCGCCAACGCCGCCCTCGCGAAGGCCACCGGTGTGCCGGAGGAGCGGATCGTGCTCGCCGAGGACGGTGTGGTGGTCGACATGGTCGACGGTCTCGCCGAGATCGTCGGGCAGGTTCCCGTCGGGCACGTCTACGTCGACGGACTGTCCGTCGGCGACGTCGGCGACTCCACGCTGTCCGACCGTCTGGTCCTCGGTGAGGGCGGATTCATCGCCATCAACGTCGTCATCGACGATCACACGGGCCGTGCGGTGAGCACCCCCGAGGTGTCCGGACGCGGATTCTCCGACGACCCGACGGCCCTCAAGGACGCGGCGCAGCTGGTCGAGGCGGAGCTGCTGCGCCTGGCCACCGAGGGCATCAACGACGCTCACCGCATCGCCCAGGCGATCCGGCGCGTCGTCGGCCGATGGGTGGCCGACAAGTACCGTCGCCGGCCGATGATCGTCCCGACCGTCATCGCGGTGCCGTCGGCGGAGGGCAAGTAGTTCTCCGACAGGTAGATTCGGTCGGGTGACCTTCGCCCGAGATGAACGCCTCGCCCTCGTCGACTCGATGGCCGAATTCGGTCCCGACGCCCCGACCCTCTGCGGGACGTGGACCAACCGGGACCTGGCCGCCCACCTGATCGTGCGCGAACGACGCCTCGACGCTGCCCCGGGCATCGTCGTGAGTCTGCTCGCCGGGTACACCGAACGCGTCCAGAACGAGACGGCGACGCGACCGTGGAGCCGACTGCTGGACGAGGTCCGGTCGGGTCCGCCGATGTGGTCGCCGATGTACTGGGTGGACGCGCAGGTGAACCTGGGGGAGATGTTCGTCCACCACGAGGACGTGCGCCGCGCCCACGACGGGTGGGAGCCGCGCGTCCTGCCCGGTGACCGTCAGGACGCGCTGTGGGGTCTGGCACGCAAGGTCGGCAAGCTCGGCTACCGGCATGCACCGGTGACGGTGGTGCTCGAGCGGCCGTCCGGCGAGCAGGCCACCGTCCGCACGGCCGGTACCGGCCGGGTGATCCTGCGGGGGGAACCGTCGGAACTCGCCCTGCACGCATTCGGCCGGAATCAGGTGCGGATCGAGACCGAGGGTGAGGCCGCCGACATCGAGGCCGTGACTTCCCTCGACCGAGGGTTCTGACGCCGTGTCGACGCAGCGGTGCCGCTGTTACGGGTGTTGCGGATGGTCCGGAAGGTGCCGTAGCGACTAACCTGAGAGCCATGGCAGGTAAGGCGAGCGCCCGCGGTTCGAGCACGACGTCCACGGCAAGGACGGGCGTGCGAGGCGGCTCGACCTCGTCGAAGCCCACGTCCCGCACCACCCGGACGCAGAGCGCTCCGCGCAAGTCGACCTCGCCGCGTGGCGGCGGTTCCCGTGGCGGGGCGCGGCGTCCCGCCGCGAAGAAGGCATCCGCGTCCAGTCCCCTCAAGTCGGTGGGCCGGGGAATCGGCGCCGGCTGGTCGCTCGTGGCGAAAGGGGTCGGGGCCACCACCCGCACCGTCGGCAAGGCGGGCGAGATCGAACAGGGTCACCGCCGCGACGGCATCGCCCTCGGGCTCATCGCGATCGGTGTCGTCGTCGCCGCCCGAATCTGGTTCTCCGCGGGCGGTCCGGTGGGCGAGTGGATCGAGACCGCAGTCCGCGCCGTGTTCGGCGGGGCGTCGGCCCTGCTGCCCCTGATCGGTGTCGCCGTCGCGGTGATCCTGATGCGAACCGAACCGAGACCCGAGATCCGGCCCAGGCTGGTCCTGGGGTCGCTGCTGGTCGGTCTGCCGGCTCTGGGCCTGTGGCACCTCGCGACCGGCTCGCCCACCGACGCCGACGGCAGGTCCCACGGCGCCGGTTTCGTCGGGTACGCGGCAGGCGGTCCGCTGACCGACGGCCTCACCGTGTGGCTCGCCGCTCCACTGCTGCTGATGGCGGCACTGTTCGGAATCCTGCTCCTCACCGGGACCACGGTCCGCGAGGTGCCCGGCAAGCTGCAGTCGTACTTCGGAACGTCGTTCGGCCGCGACCACTACGCCGACTACGACAGCGAGTATTACGAGGAAGGCGAATACGACCCCACCCTGTTCGACGCCGACGGCTATCCCGTCGACGACTACAAGACCGGGGTCCGGGGTGCCCCGGCCGACAACTATCCCACCGACGAGTACGACGTCGGCGACACCGCGAAGACGGAAGTCCTCGGGCTGTGGGAGCCCGAGCCTGCCACTGCGCCGGTGCCGACTCCCGCGCCGGCGCCGAAACCGGCGCGTGCCAAGGCCAAGGTCGCCGCCCCGAAGCCGGAACCCGAACCGGAACCGCTGCCCGACATCGACAAGTTCGTCACCGACCGGGTGGTCGAGGGCGACTACACGCTGCCGCCGACGTCCCTGCTCATCGACGGCGACCCGCCGAAGACGCGCAGCTCGGCCAACGACGCGATGATCGAGGCCATCACCGAGGTCCTCGAACAGTTCAAGATCGACGCCGCCGTCACCGGGTTCACCCGCGGCCCGACCGTCACCCGCTACGAGGTGGAGCTCGGCCCGGGCGTCAAGGTCGAGAAGATCACCGCGCTCGCCCGCAACATCGCGTACGCCGTCGCCACCGACAACGTGCGCCTGCTCGCGCCGATCCCGGGCAAGTCCGCCGTCGGTATCGAGGTCCCCAACTCCGACCGTGAGATGGTGCGCCTCGCCGACGTGCTCACCGCCCCGAGCACCCGCAGGGATCACCACCCGCTCGTGATCGGACTCGGCAAGGACATCGAGGGCGACTTCGTCAGCGCCAACCTCGCCAAGATGCCGCACCTGCTGGTGGCCGGTTCCACGGGTTCCGGTAAGTCGAGCTTCGTGAACTCGATGCTGGTGTCGCTGCTGTCCCGCGCGACGCCCGACGAGGTCCGGATGATCCTCATCGACCCCAAGATGGTGGAGTTGACGCCGTACGAGGGCATTCCGCACCTCATCACACCCATCATCACCCAGCCGAAGAAGGCGGCGGCCGCGCTGGCCTGGCTGGTGGAGGAGATGGAGCAGCGCTACCAGGACATGCAGGCGAACCGGGTGCGCCACATCGACGACTTCAACTCCAAGGTGAAGTCCGGTGAGATCACGGCGCCGCTCGGCAGCGAACGGGTCTACCGGCCGTACCCGTACATCCTCGCCATCGTCGACGAACTCGCGGATCTCATGATGACCGCTCCGCGCGACGTGGAGGACGCGATCGTCCGCATCACCCAGAAGGCGCGTGCCGCCGGCATCCACCTCGTGCTGGCCACGCAGAGGCCGTCGGTGGACGTCGTGACGGGTCTGATCAAGACCAACGTGCCGTCCCGGCTGGCCTTCGCGACGTCGTCTCTGACCGACTCCCGGGTCATCCTGGACCAGCCCGGCGCCGAGAAGCTGATCGGTATGGGCGACGGGCTGTTCCTGCCGATGGGTGCGGGCAAGCCGACCCGCCTGCAGGGCGCGTTCATCACCGACGAAGAGATCTCCGCGGTCGTCGATTTCAGCAAGAACCAGGCGGAACCGGAGTACACCGAGGGCGTCACCGCCGCGAAGGTCGGGGAGAAGAAGGACGTCGATCCCGACATCGGCGACGACATGGACGTGCTGCTGCAGGCGGTGGAACTCGTCGTCTCCAGCCAGTTCGGGTCGACGTCGATGCTGCAGCGGAAGCTGCGGGTCGGATTCGCGAAGGCGGGCCGCCTGATGGACCTGATGGAGACCAGGGGAGTGGTGGGACCGAGCGAGGGCTCGAAGGCCCGTGAGGTCCTCATCAAGCCCGAGGAGCTCGACGGCCTGCTGTGGTCGATCCGCGGCGGCGACCCGGGCGAGGCCCCGCCCGACCAGGGGTGACGCCCGGTGCGCGTGTCCGAAATGTGCGGTTCGCGCGCACTGTGGTTGAATGGTCACCGAATTGGAGGGGAGTATCCCCACCTCTGTGGCAGCATCGTCAACACGATCGGCACCATTGCCGATCCGGGGCTGTCAGTCGCTCGGACAGAAATTCCGGTGCGGCGGGAGAGACCTCCGGTACCCGATAGGTCTACCGGAGGTCTGTGTTCATGCATGTGTCACCGCTGGTCTGGGTCATCACCAATGTGGTGATTCTCGGACTGTTCGTGTTCGACTTCTTCGCTCACGTGCGCACCCCGCACGCCCCCACGTTCCGTGAGTCGGCGTTCTGGTCGTCGGTCTACATCGGCGTCGCCATCCTCTTCGGCCTGATCGTGATGTGGCTGTGGGGAAGTCAGTACGGCGGCGAGTATTTCGCCGGTTACGTCACCGAGAAGGCGTTGTCGGTCGACAACCTCTTCGTGTTCGTCATCATCATGGGCACGTTCGCGGTGCCACGGGAGTACCAGCAGAAGGTCCTGCTGATCGGCATCGTGATGGCGCTGGTGATGCGCGGAATCTTCATCGGCGTCGGCGCCGCGGCGATCAACGCCTACAGCTGGGTGTTCTACCTGTTCGGCGCGTTCCTCATCTACACCGCGTACACGCTGGTGCGTGATCACGGGCACGAGAAGGAGGTCGAGGAGGAACGCGACAGCAAGATCGTCGCCATCGCGAAGAAGATCCTCCCCACCACGGACACCTACGACGGCGACAAGCTCGTCACGCGGATCAACGGCAAGCGCGTCGTGACGCCGCTGCTGCTTGCGCTGGTCGCCATCGGATTCACCGACGTGCTGTTCGCGCTCGACTCGATCCCCGCGATCTACGGGCTCACCCAGGAGCCGTACCTGGTGTTCACGGCCAACGCGTTCGCGCTGATGGGTCTGCGTCAGCTGTACTTCCTGATCGGCGGCCTGCTGGATCGCCTGGTGTACCTGTCGTACGGCCTGTCGATCATCCTGGCGTTCATCGGCGTCAAGCTGGTTCTGCACGCACTGCACGAGAACACGCTGGGCTTCGTCAACGGCGGGGAGCACGTGGCCGTACCGGAGGTGTCGACGGTGTTCTCGCTCGCCGTCATCATCGGTGTGCTGGCAGTGACGACCGTCGCCAGCCTCCTCAAGACGCGGAACACGACGCCGGTGAAGTAACTCCGCCGGGCGTCGTGCCCCAGGGGTCCGGTGCTCGGCGGTTCAGGAGCTGAATTCGCCGAGTACCGGAACCCATTCGACGATCCGGGTGGCCGTCACCAGGCCGTTGCGGGCGAACGGGTCGTGGGTGAAGAGCTGTTCCACGGCCTCCGCGTCGGCGGCGTCGACGAGGATGAACGCGCCGCTACCGTCCGCGAACGGGCCGGACGACACGACGGTCTTCTGCTCGGCCAGTTCGCCGAGCCACTCCCGGTGGGCGGGGCGATGCTCGTCGCGGCCGGCGACGGTATCGGCCGAATACGTGTACTCCACTACGAACAGGGGCATGTTCTCGCTCTCTCGGGACGGGGTTCATCGAACAAAGATGGGATCAGTGCCCATCTGTCTCACGCACTGGGATTTCAGAGGGTGAGAAGCATTCGGGTGTTGCCGAGGGTGTTCGGCTTGACGTAGCTCAGGTCCAGGAACTCGGCGACACCGGTGTCGTACGAACGGCACATCTCCGCGTACACCTCGGCGGTCACGGGTGTGCCGTCGATCTCGACGAAACCGTGCTTGCCGAAGAAGTCGACCTCGAACGTGAGGACGAACAGACGCTCGAGTTCGAGTTCCCGCGCGACCTCGATCAACTTGGCCACCACGTGATGGCCCGCACCCTGGCCCTTGGCCGACGGGTCGACCGCGATCGTGCGTACCTCGCCCAGGTCGGCCCACAGCACGTGCATTGCGCCACAGCCGATCACGTTGCCGTCGCGTTCGGCCACCCAGAACTCCTGGACGGATTCGTACAGGGTCACGAGGTTCTTCTCGAGCAGGATCTTGCCGGAGTAGATGTCGATCAGGCGCTTGATCTCGGGAACGTCGGAGGTTCGTGCTCGCCGCACGATCAGCTGATTGTCGGCGGTGTCCGGCGTCCGAGAAGTCATGTCGTGAACATTAGCCAACGGCCGTACCGATATTCTTAGGCACGTGCCGGTACGACCTACGATTCCCTCCCACTCCCCACCGCGTCCCGGGGTGCAGTTCGACGCTGCGGTGCTCCGATGAGCGCGCAGCGCGAGGATTGGACGGCGGCCGGCAACCCGGCGGCCCCGGATCCGTCGGTCGAGCCTGCGAGTGAGACGGCCGTACCACTGCTGAACATCGCGAACATCCTGACGATCCTCCGGATCCTGCTGGTCCCCGTCTTCCTGGTCGTGCTGTTCGTCGGCGACGGACACTCGACGACCTGGCGACTGATCGCCACCGGCGTGTTCGCGGTCGCCGCCATCACCGACCGGATCGACGGTCAACTCGCCCGCAAGTACGGCCTCGTCACCGATTTCGGCAAGCTCGCCGACCCCATCGCGGACAAGGCGCTGATCGGTGCCGCCCTCGTGGGTCTGTCGATTCTCGGCGACCTGCCCTGGTGGGTGACCGCGGTGATCGCGGTGCGGGAACTGGGCATCACCCTGCTCCGGTTCGCGGTCCTGCGGCACGCCGTCATTCCCGCGGGCCGGGGCGGCAAGCTCAAGACTCTCGTCCAGACGATTGCGATCGGGTTCTACCTGCTGCCGCTGCCGGACGGATTCGACGTCCTCGGATGGGTCCTGATGGGTGCGGCCGTGCTGCTGACGGTGGTGACCGGACTGGACTACGTGGTGCAGGCCGTCCGCCTGCGGGCCGGGGTGCACAAGGTCGAGGTGAACGCGAGCACCGGGGCGTGACCGACCCGTTGGTGGACGGCACGCGCGCGGGTGACCTCGTCGCCGTGCTCACCGCCCGCGGCGAGACCGTCGCCACCGCGGAATCGCTCACCGCGGGACTGCTCACCGCCACCATCGCCGGTGTGCCCGGCGCGAGCAACGTGCTCCGAGGCGGACTCGTCGTCTACGCCACCGACCTCAAGGAAACCCTCGCCGGGGTGGATCCCGCCCGGCTGGCGGAGGACGGCCCGGTGGCGGCGTCCACGGCGCGCGGGCTCGCGGACGGTGCGCGCGCCCGCTGCGGTGCCGACTGGGGCGTCGGACTGACCGGTGTCGCCGGCCCCGACACGCAGGACGGACATCCCGTGGGCACGGTGTTCCTGAGCATTTCCGGGGCGGCCGGAACGTCGGTCCTCGAGCTCGGACTGTCCGGCGACCGGTGGCAGATCCGTAAATCTGCGGTTTCCGCCGCCGTGTCGGGACTCCTCGATCGTGTGCAGGAAACATCCGCAGGCTAAGGTCGGGAACCAATCGGTCCTGTTCGCGCGTTGAGATAGGCGAGACAGGTGACGGATGAAGGAGGAGCGAGATGGCGCTGCTATTGCGTGAGGCAATCGGTGACAGTCTTCGGCGTACGCGCGTTTCGCAGAGCCGGACCCTGCGTGAGGTCTCCAACAGTGCTCGTGTGAGCCTCGGGTACTTGTCCGAGGTCGAACGAGGGCGCAAGGAAGCCTCGAGTGAGCTCCTGGCGGCGATCTGCGACGCGCTGGACGTCCCACTGTCCGACGTGCTCGTCGACGTCAGTGAATCGCTGTCCGACGGGTCCTCGGCCAAGCGTGCGGACGCCGAA
This sequence comes from Rhodococcus sp. (in: high G+C Gram-positive bacteria), assembly GCA_039206675.1. Classification (GTDB taxonomy): domain Bacteria; phylum Actinomycetota; class Actinomycetes; order Mycobacteriales; family Mycobacteriaceae; genus Rhodococcus_F. The sequence goes on from JBCEBZ010000482.1 coordinate 31,152, forward strand.
CGGCACGCGGTCGAAGCGGCACCTGCCGAGGCCCCCGCCGCGAGCGCACGACCGGGTTCGACGACCATCGCCCGCGACACCCGGGTGGTCATCCCCGCACCCGCGCAGGCGCTGGCTGCCGCATAGCAACACCCGTGCCGAACCGATAGATTTCAGTCAACCGCCGACCTCGTCGGCGGTGAGCCAGGTAGTCGGGGCGCAGCCCTTGTTCCGGTGCGTGACGGTCGCGCATCGGGTCGCGCATCGCGCGGCGCAACAGATGGAGGCAGGATCACACCCATGGCTAATCCTTTCGTCAAGGGATGGAAGTACCTGATGGCGCTCTTCAATTCCAAGATCGATGAGAAGGCTGACCCCAAGGTTCAGATTCAGCAGGCGATCGAGGATGCGCAGCGTCAGCACCAGGCCCTGTCGCAGCAGGCCGCGTCTGTCATCGGCAACCAGCGCCAGCTCGAGATGAAGCTCAGCCGACAGCTCGACGAGGTGGAGAAGCTCAACGCCAACGCCCGTCAGGCCGTCAACCTGGCCGACCAGGCGCAGGCCGCCGGTGACACCGAGAAGGCCATCCAGTACACCAACGCCGCCGAGGCGTTCGCCGCGCAGCTCGTCACCGCCGAGCAGGGCGTCGAGGACCTCAAGGCGCTGCACGACCAGTCGCTGCAGGCGGCCGCGCAGGCGAAGAAGGCCGTGGAGCAGAACGCGATGGCCCTGCAGGCCAAGGTCGCGGAACGCACCAAGCTGCTCAGCCAGCTGGAGCAGGCAAAGATGCAGGAACGGGTCAGCGAGTCGCTGCGCTCGATGGACAGCACCCTCTCCGCTCCCGGAAACACGCCCAGCCTCGATGCCGTGCGCGACAAGATCGAGCGCCGCTACGCCGATGCCCTCGGTTCTGCGGAGCTGGCACAGAACTCGGTGTCCGGCCGCATGATGGAAGTGCAGCAGGCGAGCATCCAGATGGCCGGGCACAGCCGCCTCGAGCAGATCCGGGCCTCCATGAAGGGCGATGCCCTGCCCTCCGGCGGAGCCGCCAACGCACCGGCGACCCCCGCCGCCAACCCGAACCTCGACAAGCAGCCGCCGGCAGCAGGCCAGACCGGCACGGCGCAGTAACCGAAACGCCTGTGAGCATGAGTTCCACCCGAGGTGGCCGACCTGGACGTGAAGTCCGGTCGGCCACGGTCGTGTCCGGGCTCGCCGGGATCCAGGGCGCCCTGCGCGAGGCCGGTGAGTCCGTCGCGGATGCGGCGCAGCGGTGGCGCGACCCTCGGGAACGTCTCCTGCGAAAGAAGCGGCGGGCTCGGCGTCGCGCGAAGCGCTACGGCATCGTGTCCGGATCCTCGGCCACCGGCGCTGCCGGTCTCGCGCTGATGGCGGCGCCGGAGTGGTCGATGCTGATTGCCGGCGGGGGTGCAGTCGTGTTCGCGGTTCCCGCGGTGCTGGCAGTCAGCCGTTTCCGCAAGCTCGACGCCGTGACCTTGCCGCCGGGTCTGCCTGCCCGCCGGGTGCTTCCGGCACCGACTTCGGCCGCCCGGGAGTCGATGGAGCGACTCGTGCACAGCGAACGAGCACTGCACGGCATCCTCGGCGTGCTGTCCCGGTCCGGGACCATCAGCGGCGAGGACATCGAGGACACGCACGCCACGGCCCGCTCCGCGGGAGCCGCGTTGCAGGCGGTGGCCCTCGACATCACATCCATGGAGGACGCCGCCCGGGGGAGCCGGGCCGCGGCGGCGCCGCTCCACCGCGCGATCGCCTCGGCCGCTGCGCAACTCGGCGACGGTGTCGAGCAGTTCGAAGAACTGGTGGCCGCTGCCGCCGAGGTCGCCGTGCCCGGAACGGCGAGTGCCGTCGGCGAACTCGCCTACGAACGTGCAGAACTCGTGTCGGCGACCGAGAAGCTCGCCGGCCTCGCGGCGGCCCTCGGCGAGATCGACGACATCGTTCGCCGCTACCGCTGACTTCGTCGATCGCCGCAGGGCCCGCTCGAGGACACGGGGTGGGGGAGAACCCTGATCTTTCCCTGATCTTTACGTTGACCTGGTGATTTACCCGTGCCGGCGTGCCAGGCTGGTGGGCGTACCCGATAAGTGGGGTCGACCGGACGTCGGGCGCAGAAATCGATCGGGGAGACGTGATGGAGGAAACCATGTTCTGGAAGATTGTTCTGGCTGTCGCGGCGATCTGGATCGCCCTCGCAGTGGTCGGCGCCCTCGTCAAGGGCCTGTTCTGGATACTCGTCGTCAGTGCCGTCGTATTCGGTGTGTACCTGTTGATCAAGGCGATGTCGGGATCGGGCGAGAAATCGGACATCACGCGTAGCTGACAGGCATGCTCTACCCATGGAACCGGTACCGGAGGACTGGCATCGCGGGCTCGTCGTGGTCGCGCACCCCGACGACATCGAATACGGCGCAGCGGCAGCCGTGGCGCGCTGGACCGAGCAGGGCAAGGACATCCGCTACGTGCTGGCCACCAGCGGAGAGGCCGGGATCGCGGGCCTGAACCCGGCGGAGTCGGGCCCGCTGAGGGAGGCGGAGGAACGGCGCTCCGCGGCGGTGGTGGGGGTGACCGACGTCGAGTTCCTCGGTTATCCCGACGGCACTCTCGTCGAGAGTCTCGCACTCCGCCGCGACCTCGCCACGGCGATCCGTCGTCATCGCCCGGATCTCGTGGTGACGGCGAACTTTGCGGACACCTGGGGACCGGGCCGGCTCAACAGTGCGGACCACCGCGCTCTCGGGCGAGCCGTCCTCGATGCCACCGCGGACGCCGCGAACGAATGGATCTTCCCCGAACTGGGGGAGTCGGGGTTGCCGCCGTGGAGCGGAGTCCGGTGGGTGGCGGTCAACACGATGACCCCTACCCACGCCGTGGATGTCACCCACACGGTGGATCGGGCGGTGCTGTCCCTGGCCGAGCACGTCCACTATCTGGAAGCGCTCAGCGACGTGCCGGTGGGGCAGCAGGCACGGGCTCAGGTCGAGATGGTGACCGGGCCGAAACCGGGATTCGACGCCGAACGAGCGGTGGGATTCGAGCTCTACTGCTTCGGCTGAGTTCGCGAAGCGAGCACGATCGTGGCGATGCTGCCGTCCTACTCTTCGGTAGATGCGCTTGCCGGGGAGGTGCCGGCGGCGAATTTATGCGTTACGGTGTTACATACAATGTCTATTCGTAATCCACCGTCGCGTGACGACACCTCAGCGAGCGTCGAAGACTCCATACTCGACGCCGCACGCTCGTGCATCCTCGATTTCGGGCTGCGCCGCACCACCCTGGCGGAGGTCGCGCGGAGGGCCGGCGTCAGCAGGCCGACCGTCTACCGGCGCTGGTCCGACACCAGGGCGGTGGTCGCCGACCTCATGACCCGCGAGATCGCTGCCGTGATGCCCGCATTCTCCACCGAGGAATCGGTTCACCGCCAACTGGTCGACGCCGTGGTCCACGTGTCCACCGAGGTGCGCGACCATCCGCTGTTCGTGAAGATCCTGCGCTCGGATCAGGAACTGTTCACCACCTACATCCTCGAGCGGCTCGGTACCAGCCAGCGGGCGATCATCGACCAGGTCGCGGCCGCGGTGTCGGCGGGGCAGGACCAGGGCTCGATCCGCGCGGGGGACAGCCGCCGGATCGCCACCATGGTGCTCCTGATCGCACAGTCCGCGGTCCAGTCGGCCGTGATGGTCGCCGAGGAACTTCCCGGCGACGCCCTGACGGAACAACTCCGGCACGCCGTCGGCGCCTATCTGGCACCGGACGCCGACCCCCATCCGACAGATCGAGGAGACCGGTGACCCACCCCAGCACGCCGCCCGTGAGCCGCTCGTCGGCGCTGAACGCCGCACGACGGACACGCGAGCTCGACCAGCTGTCGGACGGCGCACGCGTCGACGTCCTGGTGATCGGCGGCGGCGTGACCGGCGTCGGTGTCGCGCTCGACGCGGCGTCCCGCGGTCTCGACGTCGTGCTCGTGGAGAAGCGGGACCTCGCCTTCGGGACCAGCCGGTGGAGTTCGAAACTCGCCCACGGCGGATTGCGGTACCTGGCGTCGGGCAATGTCGGCATCGCCCGCGAGAGTGCCGTCGAACGCGGAATCCTCATGACCCGCACCGCGCCCCACCTCGTCCGGGCACTGCCACAGCTCGTCCCCGTCCTCGATTCCACGACGCTGTTCGGAAAGTTCCTCGTCCGCACGGGATTCCTGGCCGGTGACCTGCTCCGTGCAAGCGCTCGCACACCGTCGGCGGTCCTGCCGCGATCGCGGACGGTTCGGGCCGACCGGGTGGTCGAGCTGGTCCCCGCAGTGCGCCGGGACGGTCTTCGGGGCGGCCTGATGGCCTTCGACGGCCAGCTCGTCGACGACGCCAGGCTCGTGGTGTCCCTCGCGCGCACCGCCGCGCTCCACGGCGCGAAGGTGCTCACCCGGACGGGCGCCTACGACGTGACCGGGACGTCCGCGACCCTGCGCGACGAGCTGACCGGGTCGGAACTGTCGATCACGGCGCGCGCCGTGGTCAACGCGGCAGGCGTGTGGTCGGGTGAGATCGATCCGTCGATCACGCTGCGGCCCAGTCGCGGCACCCATCTGGTCCTGCCGGCGGAACGGCTCGGGAACCCGACCGCGGCGCTCACCGTTCCGATCCCGGGTGAGACCAACCGCTTCGTCTTCGCGCTGCCCGCACAGCTCGGCCGCGTGTACCTCGGCTTGACCGACGAGGCGGCGCCGGGGCCCGTCCCCGACGTCCCGGAAGCGTCGGAGCGGGAGATCGACTTCCTGCTCGACACGGTCAACACCGCACTCGAGGTCCCGTTGCAGCGTTCGGACGTCCTCGGCACGTTCGCCGGACTGCGACCGCTGCTCGACACCGGCGACGGGTCGACCGCCGACCTCTCCCGCAACCACGCCGTCCTGCGCTCGGACACCGGCCCGGTCAGTGTGGTGGGCGGCAAGCTGACCACGTACCGGAAGATGGCGGAGGACGCCGTCGACGCCGCGGTGGCGGCGGCGGGACTGGACGCGCGCCCGTGCCGGACGCGCGCCCTCCCGCTCGTCGGGGCCGCGACTCCCGAAGCGCTGCGGAACGTTTCGGCCCCGCCGGCGCTGCTCGCCCGCTACGGAACGGAGGCGGCGCTGATCGCCGCGGCCGACCCCGCACTGCTGGCACCGATCGCCGAGGGGGTGGACGTGAGCCGCGCCGAGTTCGAGTTCGCGGTGACCCACGAGGGTGCACTCGACGTCGACGACCTCCTCGACCGGCGCACCCGGATCGGCCTCGTCCCCGCCGACCGTGCGCGGTCCCTCGCCGCCGCCGAAGCCGTGTTCGAGAAACGGTGACGCCGACCGTGTGACACTCTGTGCTTCGTGCGAGTCGCAGTGGTCGCCGGGCCTGATCCCGGACATGCCTTTCCCGCCCTTGCGTTGTGCCTCGCCTTCATCGAGGCCGGGGACGAACCGGTCCTGTTCACCGGCGCCCGGTGGGTAGAGCCCGCGCGGGCGGCCGGTGTGCCTGCCGAGTTGCTGAAGGGTCTCGCGCCCCGCCCGACGGACGACGACCTCGATGCGGGCGCGCGCATTCATGCCCGCGCCGCGCACATCTCCACCGAGTTGCTCCCCGATCTGCGCGCGATGGGACCCGACCTCGTGGTCTCGGACATCCTCACCGCAGGCGGCGGCATGGCCGCGGAGCGGCTGGGGATTCCGTGGGTCGAGTTGTCCCCGCACCCGCTGTACGCGGCGTCCCGGGGACTGCCGCCCATCGGTAGCGGGTTGGCTCCGGGCGTGGGAATCCGGGGCCGGGCCCGCGACACACTCATGCGGGCGGCGACGGCGCGGTCGATCCGGCAGGGCGAGCGGCAGCGTTCCGAGGCCCGGGTCGGTGTCGGGCTCCCGGCGGAGGACCCGGGACCGGCGCGCAGGCTGATCGCGACGCTCCCCGCGCTCGAGGTGCCGAGACCGGACTGGCCCGCCGAGGCGCACGTGGTCGGGCCGCTGCTGTGGGAACCGACGAACGAGGTGCTCGAGCCGCCGCCCGGGTCCGATCCGCTGGTGATGGTGGCTCCGTCGACCGCGTTCACCGGCGCCGAGGGCATGCTCGAGACGGCGCTCGCCGGACTCGACGGGGCGGGCGTCCGCGTGATCGCCTCGATACTCGACGGATCGCCGGCCGCGGTTCCGCCCTGGGTCCGAGCCGGACTCGGCCGTCAGGACGCGATGCTCCGCGAAGCCTCCGCCGTCGTCTGTGGTGGTGGACACGGAATGCTGGCGAAGGCCCTGCTCGCAGGTGTCCCCGCGGTAGTGGTGCCCGGCGGCGGCGACCAGTGGGAACTGGCGAATCGCGCCGCGCGGCAGGGGAGTGCCGTCGTGGTGCGTCCCCCGAGCGCCGGGGCACTCCGCGCGGCGGTGGACCGGGTGCTCTCGAACGGTGCGCACGCAGATGCCGCGCAGCGGGCCGCGCGGAGCATCGCGGACGTGGTCGATCCCGTGGAGGTGTGCCGCGCCGCGCTGCGGTGAGAGCTCCGCGCGGGGTTCGGCTAGCGTGGAAGCGTGCGACTGACTGAATTTCACGAACTCGTCCGCGAAGAGTTCGGGCAGATGCGCGGCGACGCACTACTCGTCGACCATGTGCTGCTCAGCCTCGGTGGCAAGACCGCCGCCGAGGCCATCGAGGACGGCCGGGAACCCCGCGAGGTGTGGCGTGAACTCTGCGCCGAGTTCGACGTCCCACCGCAGCGCCGGTAGCAATCCGGCGTGTCGAACGGGCCGGTCGCACCAATCGAACACACGTTCCCCTATGCTGGAGATGTTCGGTGGTCACGGTTCTTGTCGGTACCTGGATCTAACCTGACCGCAGATCACTGATGAGACTCGAGAATGGGGACGACGATGGCACCACAGGCACACGATCGGGACAAGGCGCTCGACCTCGCGCTGGCGCAGATCGACAAGAACTTCGGCAAGGGCTCGGTGATGCGCCTGGGCGAAGGTGTCCGTCAGCCCATCGCCGTCATCCCGACCGGTTCCATCGCGCTGGACGTCGCCCTCGGCATCGGCGGGCTGCCCCGCGGCCGTGTCGTCGAGATCTACGGCCCGGAGTCCTCGGGTAAGACCACCGTCGCCCTGCACGCGGTGGCCAACGCCCAGGCGGCCGGCGGAATCGCCGCATTCATCGACGCCGAGCACGCGCTCGACCCCGACTACGCCCAGAAGCTCGGCGTCGACA